>JBDSOC010000263.1:0-5153 GCA_039915085.1 Chitinophagaceae bacterium | reverse complement strand
TGGGATGCGCATGATAGTTTACCCGGGCAGATAAAAGGACAATGCAAAGACGCTGACCAGGCATCCGCTGCATTGATTACGGATCTTAAACAAAGAGGTTTACTGGATGAAACACTCGTGATCTGGGGCGGCGAATTTGGAAGGACCAATTATTGCCAGGGCAAGCTTACCAAAGATAATTATGGAAGGGATCATCATCCGCGCTGTTTTACTATATGGATGGCAGGCGGCGGGGTAAAACCAGGTGTGTATGGAGAGACCGATGAGTTTGGTTACAATATTATTAAGGATCCTGTACACGTGCATGATTTTCATGCTACGGTATTGCATTTAATGGGCATAAATCATGAGCAGCTTACATTTAAGCACCAGGGCCGCCGCTACCGGTTAACAGATGTGGAAGGTAATGTGATAAAGGGACTGATGGCGTAATTGTTTGCCCGGTTGAATAGTTGATTGGTTAAAAAGTTTCTGATTCACGGTTCTTTTTTGCCGGCTGTGTGGGCAATTTATGTGTTCGTCCGGCAATGAATGCAAGGGTAATATTAACTTGAAATTTTTTTAGCGTGCCATTTTTTGTTGATAACTAAAATGAAAACATGAACATGGATCATTGCGGTTTCCAGGTAAAGAGCCTGGACGCAGCCATCAAATTTTATACTGAAAAGCTTGCGTTCACTTTGGATTTCAGGGCTATCAATAAAGAAGAGCAGGAAGAATATGTGTTTTTATCATTGGGAAAAGCAAGATTGGAACTGATCCAGGATCTGGTTAATGAATACGATTTACCAGCCATCAAAAAACCTTACTGCCCCCATTTCTGTATTGAGGTTGATGACATGGAAAAAGCATTGTCTAACCTGAAAGCGATGAATATAAACATCGTAAAAGGGCCTTTAAAAATTGATAATGAAGAAACGTGGATTTATTTTGCTGATGAAGACAATAATATACTCGAATATATTCAATGGTTTAATAAGAAATAAAAGCTCTCTAAATAGTAAATTATGAACCGCAAGAAATTCATCCGGCAGTCATCAGTAGCCGCAACAAGCCTGCTTTGGGCACCCTCTTTTTCATTTGGTAAAAATGATGAAGTAGTACTGGGACACAATAACAAAAAGTATCGCCTGGATACAAAGTGGGGAGAACTGGATGCAGCAAAGTACCCGGTAAAAGATTGCCATGAAATGGTGCAGGACAGCAAAGGGCGTATTCTTTTATTGACCAATGAAACAAAGAATAATGTTATTATTTATGATAAGAAGGGAAAACTTATCAGTACATGGGGTACTACTTATCCGGGTGCACATGGCTTAACCCTGTTTAATGAAAACGGTTCTGAAGTATTGTTTATCTGCGATAATAACCGCCACCAGGTAATAAAAACAACCATTGATGGCAAAGAGCTGCTGGTGCTTGATTATCCAAAGGAAACCGGCATGTACACAAAAGCAGAAGAATACATACCAACTGAAACAGCCATTGCAGCAAATGGAGATATTTATGTAGCGGATGGGTATGGCAAAGATTTTATTATTCAATACAATCATAAAGGAGAATACATCAGGTATTTTGGCGGCCGTGGCGATAAAGAAGAAAATTTATTAAATGCCCATGGTATTTGTATTGATTACCGGCACAGCAAAAAACATCCCACGCTTATAGTTACATCGCGCCAGCAAAATGCGTTTAAGCGCTTTACGTTTGAAGGAAAATATATTGAAACGATACCATTACCGGGTGCCTGGGTTTGCCGCCCGGTTATTAAAGGTGATTTTTTATATGCAGCTGTATTGCAGAGCAAATCCGCAGAAGGCAAACAATCTGGTTTTATAACAATACTGGACAAAGACAATAAAGTAATTTCTAACCTGGCAGGTACGGTGCCCGTATACAGTAAAGGCGTGCCGGAAGAAATGTACCAGACAGTAAAAGCATTTCAATACCCGCATGATGTGTGTATTGACGATGAAGAAAATATGTATGTAGCCCAATGGAATTCCGGACATGTGTACCCATACAAACTTCAACCAGTGAGTTAATAAAATAATAGTTGTAAGTACAGTACATGATAAAATATATTAATCACCCAACGATATAACAAAAAATAACCACCAGGTAATAACCGAAGTCTTTTAAAGACTTCGGTTATTTATAAATAGCTTGTAAACATTTACAAAGACGAAAAAATGTATTAACTGCATGCAACGCTGGAAAAACATCCTGTTTAATATTATTTTATGCCTCAATTGTATACTTGTATTATTCGTACTGGCGGGGGATAAATTGCATGTACCACGATGGCTGCAGGTAGTGGGCCGTATGCATCCGCTGGTGTTGCATTTTCCCATTGTATTACTGGTTTTGTATATTATATGGAGTGTTTTCTTGCAGCCGGAAACAAAAGCTGTTCTTACTGGCCCTGAAGATGAAACAGGCAAATGGTTATTGCTTGCTTCGGCATTTACTTCAGCTGTTACCGCAGTCATGGGTTTTTTATTATCAAAAGAAGAAGGATATAATTCACAGGCGTTATGGTGGCACAAATGGGGAGGTGTTGCCATTTCGTTGTTTTCTTTTTTTTGGTATGCATGGCGTAACAGTATTCACAACCGTAAATACATGCCGCAGCTTGCTGCTATTGTATCATTTATACTGATTGTCTTTACCGGGCACGAGGGTTCTAATATTACGCACGGAGACAATTATTTACTCGCACCTGTTACACCAGAAAAAGTAAAACCAAAAGTTCCATTGGAAGAAGCGGCGGTGTATACAGATATGGTAAGGCCAATACTGGAAACAAAATGTATGAGTTGCCACAGCAGCAAAAAAGCAAAGGGCGAACTGGTAATGGAAACAGAAGCATTATTGCTTAAAGGTGGTAAACATGGGGTATTATGGGCAGAAGGTCACCCTGAATTAAGCCTTTTACTTGAACGGATTCATTTACCTGAGACACAGAAAAAACATATGCCACCGGCGGGCAAACCGCAACTGGATGATGAAGAAACAGCTGTTTTATTTCAATGGATAAAGAGTGGCGCCAATTTTAAACAAAAAGTAAATGAACTGCCGGTTACAGATAGCCTGCGGTTACTGGCAAATGCCCTTTTTGGCAGATCAACCGATGAAGTATATGATTTTTCAGCAGCCAGCGATAAAGATGTGGAAAAACTCAATAACACAAACAGGCTGATTCATCCCATTGCGCTTGAGTCACCGGCACTGGCAGTAAATTTTTATAACCGGCAAAATTATACTACCGCCTCATTAAAAGAATTGCTGTCATTAAAAACACAAATTGTATCGCTGGATATGGCTTATATGCCACTCAAAGAAGAGGACATTACTGCTATTGCGCAATTTGCCAACCTTAGAAAACTCAACCTTAATTTTAGCACTGTACCAGGCAAAAGCCTTGCTGCGTTAAATAAACTTCCTTTACTGAATCATTTATCCTTATCAGGAACAACAGTCAGTGAGAAAGACATCGTACCACTAACGGCCTTCCCTAAGCTCAGTTCAGTTTATTTATGGAACGCGCCCATCAGCACAAAAGAAATGGATGCAGTAAGGAAAATGAATACGAAGATCTTATTTGAAACAGGGTTTATGAATGATACGCTGCTGTTAAAATTAAATCCACCGGTACTGGAGACAGAAGAACGCATTGTTAACGGTGCACCGATTTTGCTGCACCTGCGGCATTATATAAAAGGTGCCAGCATCCGTTACACTACAGATGGCAGTAACCCGGATAGTATACATTCAGCGGTTTATAAAAATGATATTGTGCTTGATAAGAGTAGTGTGTTTAAAGCAAGGGCATTTAAACCGGGATGGCTGGGCAGCGACTCTATTATGGCCACGTTTTATAAAAATACTTACCATGCAGATTCCATCCGGTCACTTACACCATTGGATTCGGTATACAAAGGAAGTGCTGGTGCAAAAACACTTATTAATGCTGAGAAAGGCGATGGTAATTTAAGAGCTGGCAAATGGCTTGGTTTCAGGCGTAATAAAATGGAGATGCTGCTTCATTATGCTCAGCCTGTAAAGGTATCATCCGTTTCACTTAGCAGTTACATAGATATTGGCGGATTTATTATGCCACCGGTTTATATTGAGGTATGGGGTGGAAGGGATGAAAAAAATATGGTGCGACTATCACATATTACACCTGAACAGCCTGATACGTTAAAGCCTTCCTTCATGCGAAGCTTCGATTGCAATTTTAAGCCCACCCTTGTCAGCTTTCTAAAAGTTGTAGCTGTGCCAGTAGCCAAACTTCCGGCCTGGCATCCTTCAAAAGGCCAGAAAGGATGGTTTTTTACAGATGAGATTTTTGTGAACTAACTGCTTAATTATTAGCGGAATATTTTATCATTACCTGCTTTGCTCCGGCGGTTTACAAAATAATAACAAAAAAAGTCTGGTAAATACTTTAAAATGAACTTTTGTTCATTTAATTTTGCCGCTTGAAAAAACGGGATGATAATAAAATACAGCAAATTTTTGCTGCTACATTAAGGCTGGTTGTCCAAACCGGGGTGGCTGGTATAACCATGCGCCAGATTGCCAAAGAAGCAAAGATGGCAACCGGAACACTCTACATTTATTTTAAGGACAAGGAGGAATTAATTAATCATTTGTATGCCAGTTGCCGTGCCTCTTCTGTAAACACCTATTTCAAAGGATATAATGATGCCATTCCTTTTAAAGAGGGATGTAAAATAATATGGAATAATATTCTTAATCACCGCCTGGAAAATTTTGATGAGTCTGTGTTTATGGAGCAATGTTATCATTCGCCATTTATTTCAGCGTCTACCAGGGAAATGAGCCAGCAATTGCTGAAGCCATTGTTTAAATTAATTGACGGGGGAAAAGAAAAGAAAATATTAAAGGATCTTGATACAACGATGCTGCTGATTTTTATGATGGGAAGTATAAACGGTATTATTAAATATGTCAATTATCATAAAAAGAAGATTACTGCTGAAATGATTAAAAACGGGTTTGTTATTTGCTGGGATGGTTTAAAAGTATAATTTTTTTGATCGTTGATGAACATTTGTTCACAAGGGAGAATATAAAAGCGGGCACGCAGATTGATACAATATTTTAATAAAACAACAGATGGC
>JBDSOC010000259.1:0-21287 GCA_039915085.1 Chitinophagaceae bacterium | reverse complement strand
GTCTTTATTCCGGAGATTTTTTTTGAGTAAACTATCCACAAAAGGAAATATTTATAAACGAAAATTGCTTCTTTTATTGCCTGTAATAAAATCCGCAATTCATCTATAGATTTTAATGACTTTTTTTACTTATCATTTACAACTCACCACTTAAAACAATCTCTACTCCCTGGCCGGTGTCCCCACCGAACAGCAATTCTAACTTATAAGTTTGTTGCAGCGCTACTTACCACTTATAACTAAACACTTAAAACAATCTCTAATGGTTTTGCTTAATCTTTGCTCTCTGTTCCAGCAGATCTTTTAATGTCTCACGTTTTTGTTTAACAGAAAAAAACTTTATCACGTCGGGCAAATTACCATCGCTGTCCACATCATTTTTATAGGGAATGCCTTTGAAAGAACCAACCACTTTTGTATTGCCTTTGGCGCTTATCTTTTTTATATTAAATGGCAGTACATAAAAGGGACCTTTTGTATCATTGGTATTGGTGCCCTGCATTAATTGCTGTGTACTATCAATGATATGATCCATCTGCTCTGCTGATATGGAACCTGGCATGCCGATAGAACCATAATTTACAAAACCACCTATCAGTGTATCTGTTTGCAGGTTGATCAGGTAGGTTCCATTGTCTGTAAGATCAAATGTTTTATTGGCGCCTGCTGTGCTTTTAACGGTTAATGTAAGTTTATCATCTTTAAAAATAACTTCCTGTTCATTGTGCGTCAGGCTTGGATCGAGCTGAATCGTTTTGTCTGTAACCGTTATTTTTCCACTGGCCATAATCACTACCTTTTTCTCACTGTTGCTTCCGCCGGAGCAGGCAATAAAACCAAGGGCGATTAAACACACGCAAATGATGGATAGTTTTTTCATGATGATTCGTTTTTTAAAATAAAAAAATCCCGGTAAATATACCGGGATTATAAATAAGAATATTTTCTTTTACTTATTTGGCAGCGGCAAAACGCTCGCCTGCTTTTTTCCAGTTAACAACATTCCAGAAAGCGGCTAAATAATCCGGACGCTTGTTCTGGTACTTAAGATAGTAAGCATGTTCCCAAACGTCTGCACCAATAATTGCTGTGCCTTTAACTTCAGCTACATCCATTAAAGGATTGTCCTGGTTGGGCGTTGAACTCACTTCCAGTTTACCGTCTTTTACCAATAGCCATGCCCAACCACTTCCAAAACGCGTAGTGCCGGCTGCATTAAATTTTTCTTTAAATGCATCAAAAGATCCAAAAGCTGCATTAATTGCATCTGCTAAAGGTCCCGTTGGCGTACCACCAGCATTTGGGGAAAGCGTTTCCCAGAAAAAGCTATGGTTCCAGTGACCGCCGCCATTATTACGTACAGCGGGACTGATTGTGCCAGCAACTTTTACCAGTTCTTCCAGTGATTTATTTTCATTGGGTGTGCCGGCAATGGCTTTATTAAGATTGTCAACGTAGGCCTGGTGGTGTTTGCCATGGTGTATCTGCATGGTCAGTGTGTCAATATGCGGTTCCAGTGCATCATGTGCATAAGGCAACGCAGGTAAGGTAAATGCCATAATAATTAATTTTTTATTTGAATATATCTTGTCTGTAAGAGACAACAAATTTACAGGGCAAAAGTTGATTACTCAAAACTAATGCAATTACAAAATAGTCAATACCCTTAATTTAACAGCGGCGGTATACAGGTAAGCAGTGTTTTTGACCAGAATGCTAATTGTTTTTTAGTAACTTCCTTTTTTATTTTTATCAGCCTCACAAATCAATTCACATTATTATGAGCGACAAACTTTCACCAAAGCCATCGCGCAGGAATTTTATTTCTACAGTAACCAAAGGGATTGCCGCAGTGGCAGTTGCTCCTGCGCTTGCTGCAGCATCACCCGGCAGGCAATTTATTTTACGCAGGGCTCCTTATAGTCCTAATGATAATATTCAGATTGCTTTGATTGGCGCAGGAGGCATGGGCAATGCAGATACCAGTACGGCTGTAACTGTACCGGGTATAAAACTGGTGGCAGCCTGTGATTTGTATGACGGCAGGCTCAATGATATTAAAAAAAAATATGGCAATGATATTTTTGTAACAAAAAGATTTGAAGAAATATTGTCAAGAAAAGATATTGACGCGGTTATTGTTGCAACCCCGGACCACTGGCACCAGGAAATTTCTATTGCAGCCATGAATGCCGGTAAAGCAGTGTATTGCGAAAAACCAATGGTGCATGATATTACAGAAGGCAATGCTGTAATAGAAGCGCAGACAAAAAACAAGGCGATATTCCAGGTAGGCAGCCAGGGCATGAGTTCGTTGGGAAATGAAAAAGCAAAAGAATTGCTGGAAGCCGGCGCTATTGGGCAATTAAATTATGCCGAAGGTTTCTGGGCAAGAAATACGCCGGGTGGCGCATGGCAATACGATATGCCAGCTGATGCATCTGAAAAAACAGTTGACTGGAAACGCTTCTTAAAAAATAATCCTGATCGCCCTTTTGATCCAAAACGTTTTTTCCGCTGGCGCTGTTACAAAGATTATGGCACTGGTGTAGCAGGCGACTTATTTGTACACTTATTTTCAAGCCTGCATTATATTACCAGTTCCATGGGCCCTAATAAAATTATGGCAACAGGGGGGTTGAGGTATTGGAAAGATGGCAGAGAAGCACCAGACATTTTATTGGGTATGTTTGATTATCCGCAGAGTCCCACGCATCCCGCTTTTAATTTATCATTGCGGGTAAATTTTGTAGATGGCACAGCAGAAGGCACATCACTGCGGCTGGTAGGCAATGAAGGATCACTAACGGTTGAATGGGATAAGGTTACCCTTACGAAAAACTTTTCTTATCCGCCGGAGCATTATGCGGAAATACTGAAAGGCAAACAATACACGCCGGATTATGACAGGAAAAAAATGAAGGCACCCGAAGTAACGGTGTTTAAAGCGGAGGATGGTTATAAGGGCGCCCACTATGATCATTTTTATCATTGGACACAGGGCATCAGAACCGGCAAACCAATTATTGAAGATGCATTGTTTGGTTACCGTGCGGCTGCGCCTGCATTGCTTTGCAATGACAGCTATTACCAGGAAAAAGCCATTAAATGGGATCCTGCTAAATTGAAATTAATCAGTTAAAAATATTGTATGAATCAGAATAAATTCAATGCTGTATTGTTGATGACTTTGTTTTTTTGTATGTTATTTATAACTTCTGCAAATTCATTGTATGCACAGGGCGCAGACAATACACTCAGCAAAGCAGAACAGAAAGCAGGCTGGAAATTATTGTTTGATGGAAAATCTACCAGCGGCTGGCGCCCTTATAAAAATGCTGCATCTGATGGTTGGGAAATTATTAATGGTGAAATACATTGCAAAGACAAAGATGTACAACACCGCGCAGACATGATTACCAAAGAGCAATACAGTGATTTTGACCTGGTGTTTGACTGGAAAGTAAGTAAAGGGGCCAACAGTGGACTGGTATACCGCATAGATGAAACACATGGCGCTGCGCATGAATCAGGTTCTGAATACCAGTTAATAGATGACATAGGATACCCGGGTAAACTGGAGAACTGGCAAAATAGCGGCGCTGATTATGACATGCATCCACCAACGAAAATTGTGTCTAAGCCGGCAGGTGAATACAATCACAGCAGAATAAAAGCAAAGGGCAAACATGTTGAGCATTGGCTGAATGGTGTAAAGGTGGCTGACTATGAAATTGGTACACCGGAATGGCACACACTGAAAGAAAAAAGTAAATGGAAGGATATAAAAGGATGGGGAGAAAATAGCAAGGGAAATATCTGCTTACAGGATCATGGAGGCGGTATATGGTTTAAGAATATTAAGATCAGAACCTTGTAAAATAATTGGCCGCAGATTCGCAGATTGCTCTTGCCATTTTACCACAGAGGGTAGAAAAGGTTTTACCACAGAGTTAAAGGAGGCGGTCGCTCTGTGTACCTCTCTGAAACCTCTGTTGGATCGCAAAAGCCTCTGTGGAAAAAAAATCCGCGAACCTGTAATTACCTTTTTTCCTTAAAAAAATCTTTGATCAGCTGCGCAGATTGCTCTTGCCATTTTACCACAGAGGATAGAAGAGGTTTTGTCACAGAGTTAAAGGAGGCGGTCGCTCTGTGTACCTCTCTGAAACCTCTGTTAGGTCGCAAAAGCCTCTGTGGTAAAAAAATCCGCGAACCCGTAATTACCTTTTTTCCTTAAAAAAATCTTTCATCAGCTGCGCACATTGATCTTTTAATACACCGCTTTCAATAATTGTTTTGGGATGAAAGGGGAAATGAGGATCGGTAATATGTTTGTGCCCGTTTTTCTCATCGGCGGCACCCCAAACAATTCTTGCCATCTTACTCCAGTACAATGCACCGGTACACATGAGGCAGGGTTCTACTGTTACATATAAAGTAGCATCGGGCAGGTATTTGTTGCCTAAAAAATTAAACGCAGAAGTAAGTGCAATGATCTCAGCATGTGCTGTACAATCATTTAGTTTTTCTACCTGGTTATACCCGCGCGCAATGATCTTATTGTTAATGGTAATCACGGCTCCTACCGGAACTTCGCCTTCATTAAAAGCCTGCCTGGCTTCTTTTAATGCGAGTTGCATAAAATGTTCATCAGTCATGGGTGCAAAGGTAAATGCTGGGCGGCGGGTGGCAAGTGGGCAATGAAAGACAAGTTGTAATCAGAAAGAGAAAGAAGCGAAGGATGTACAGTTGAAAGCCGTCAGTCCGCGACCTTCTTCAATAGCCTGAAACTTACTGTTAAAAGCTCAAAGCTTCCTCAAAAAGCTGGCCCCCAAAAATAGAAACTATCTTATCTTGCAGTAATTTCTTAACCATATGATCAAGCAACAGGAAGTTCTTAGTGATGTAGTAATAAAATTTGCAGGTGACAGCGGAGATGGCATGCAGCTAACGGGCAGCCAGTTTACCAATAACACGGCAATGCTGGGCATAGATCTGGCTACTTTCCCCGATTTTCCGGCAGAGATACGCGCCCCGCAGGGTACGCTGCCGGGTGTGAGCGGCTACCAGTTGCGTTTTAGCAGCGACCGGATATTTACTCCCGGAGATGAATGTGATGTGCTGGTGGCAATGAACGCAGCCGCATTAAAAGCCAACCTGCGCGGTTTAAAAAAGGGCGGTAAAATCATTGTCAATACAGATGGGTTTGACAGTAAAAACCTGCGGCTTGCCAACTACCCCGAAGGTGTAAACCCGCTTGATGACAATAGCCTCGACAGCTATACTTTGTTTAAGATGGATGTTACTAAAATGACCCGCGAAGCCCTAAAGGACATTACGATGGGTATGAAGGAAAAAGATCGTGCAAAAAACATGTTTGTACTGGGTTTTTTATACTGGATGTATAACCGCGAGATGGAAAACACCATCCAGTTTTTTAAAGATAAATTTGGTAAGAAGCCCGAGATAATGGAGAGCAATATCAAAGCCCTGCAGGCGGGTTATTTTTTTGGCGATACTACCGAAACCTTTACGACTACCTATAAAGTAGAAAAAGCAAAAATGCAACCGGGTGTTTACCGCAGTATTATGGGCAACCAGGCATTGGCTTACGGGTTGATTGCGGCTTCTCAAAAAAGCGGCCTGCCTTTGTTTTTGGGTTCTTACCCCATTACACCAGCATCCGATATTTTACATGAACTGAGCAGGCACAAAGCATTTGGTGTAAAAACTTTCCAGGCAGAAGATGAAATAGCAGCCATTACTTCTGCTATTGGCGCTTCTTATGGCGGCAGCCTGGCCATTACTACTACTTCCGGCCCGGGTATGGCATTAAAAGCAGAAGCCATGGGACTCGCTATGATGATGGAAATTCCCTTACTGATCATCAATGTGCAGCGCGGTGGTCCGTCTACAGGCTTGCCTACAAAAACAGAACAGAGTGATCTTTTGCAGGCATATTATGGAAGGAACGGTGAATGCCCTTTACCCATACTGGCCTCTTCTACGCCCAGCGATTGTTTTGAAATGATATATGAAGCGGCACGCATCACGGTGCAGCATATGACACCGGTTATATTTTTAAGCGATGGTTATATTGCTAACGGTGCCGAACCATGGAAATTTCCCAAAGCAGATGATTTACCACCCATTGAAGTGAAATTTAAAACAGAACTGGGTGATGGAGAAACAACGTTTCAGCCTTACCTGCGTGATGAAAAACTGGTTCGCCCCTGGGCTGTTCCGGGAACAAAAGCACTGGAGCATCGTGTAGGCGGACTGGAAAAACAAAACATTACGGGTAATGTTAACTATGAACCGGAGAACCACCAGCTGATGATTAAGATCAGGCAGGAAAAAGTAGATAAAATTGCGGAATATATTCCTGAACAAAAATTAGACAGCGGTCCTGAAAAAGGAAAGGTGCTGGTGCTGGGATGGGGCTCTACTTACGGGGCCATTAAAAGTGCTTTGGCAGAACTGCAGGCCGAAGGACATGCAGTAAGTCATGCGCATATCCGTTATATGCGCCCGTTCCCTAAAAACCTGGGAGATATCATTAAAAATTTTGAGCAGGTGCTGATACCCGAAATCAATAACGGCCAGCTGATTAAAATTATCCGCGATGTGTATTTTGTAGATGCAAAAGGCTATAATAAAATAATGGGTGTGCCTATTACCAAATCAGAAATGCTGGAGGTGCTTAAAAAAATGTTGTAATGGAAACCACGGATTTTCATGAAATATTTACCCGCATCAAAAAACAACTGGCGCCTTATGGTAAAAAAATGGATGTAAGGGTTGATAAGGACAGTGTTTACCATCTGTATATTATAAAAGATATAGAACTGGCTGGCCGCAAATATAAAGAATGTTATTTCGGCGGTGTTCTTATTCAAAAAACAATGGTAGCATTTTATTTTTTCCCTATTTACTCGCACCCAACGAATTTTGTAATATCAGCGCCCATTAAAAAAAACCTAAAAGGAAAAAGCTGTTTCAATTTTAAGAAACTGGATGATGACCAGGAAAAAGCCATTGGGCAATTGTTAAAGGAAGGCGCTGATCTCTATAAAAAGGAAGGGATCCTGTAAGGTGTTCATAACTTCTGTTCGTTTATATTTTCCAAAATAATTTGTGGTTGAAATTTGCCATAAACACCCGGTTTAGCTGCCCTCTATTCAACCCTCATTTCTTATCTTTGCCCTCATGGAACAGATACTGCAACAGATTGAAGCTTACAGGCAGGAAATTGAAACTTTGCCGGTAACAGATGCAAAATCGCTGGAGGATTACCGTATTAAATTTTTAGGTACCAAAGGCATCGTAAAAGCGCTGATGGGCGAGATGAAAAATGTGCCTAATGATCAGAAGAAAGCTTTTGGCCAGGTGATGAATGAGTTTAAACAATTTACAGAAGCAAAATACGATCAGTGGAAAGAAAATACGGGCGGAGTTCCTTCTGTAGCCATTGCAGAAATGGATATGTCTTTGCCGGGTGATCCATTGCCGCTGGGCAGCCGCCATCCCATTAGTTTAATGCGCAACAAGATGATTGAAATATTCAGTCGCCTGGGATTTTCTGTTGCAGACGGACCGGAGATTGAAGATGATTTTCACAACTTTACTGCATTGAATTTGCCTGAGCACCACCCTGCCCGCGATATGCAGGATACATTTTATGTGCAGCAAAACCCGGATTGGTTATTGCGAACGCATACCAGCAATGTACAGATTCGCGAAATGGAAAAAGGTAAGCTGCCTTTGCGTATTATAATGCCCGGCCGTGTATACAGGAATGAAACCATCAGTGCCCGCAGTCATTGTTTTTTTCACCAGATAGAAGGTTTGTACATAGATGAAAATGTTTCTTTTGCTGACCTGAAACAAACACTTTACTTTTTTGTGCAGGAGATGTATGGCAAGAATATTAAGGTACGTTTTCGCCCCAGTTATTTCCCTTTTACAGAACCCAGTGCTGAAATGGATATTGAGTGCCAGATCTGCCACGGCAAGGGGTGCAGTATTTGCAAACGTACTGGTTGGTTAGAGATCTTGGGTTGTGGTATGGTGCATCCAAACGTGCTGACCAACTGTGGTATTGATCCCAATAAATATACAGGGTTTGCATTCGGTATGGGTATAGAACGCCCAACCCTGCTTAAGTACGGTATTAATGATATACGCCTCTTCAGTGAGAACGATGTACGTTTTTTAAGACAGTTTACAAGTGCGGTTTAAAAATTGTGTTGTGTGTTGTGTGTTTGAATGATGAAAATGCTTCTTTACACAACACACAACACATACCATTTAACACAATAGAATGACCTCCATCAATTCAATCTGTATTTGCGGTGCCGGAACCATGGGTGCAGGTATTGCGCAGGTATGTGCACAGGCAGGCTTTCATACCATTTTATACGATATAAATAAAGAGATGCTGGCAAAAGCGGCAGCTGGCATCCGAAATAGCCTGCAACTACTTGCTGATAAAAATAAAATAACGGCCCCTGAAAAAGATTTGGCAACGGGCAACCTGCGTTTTACAGCAGATATGAATGATTGTATTGCAGATGTTTTTATTGAGGCCATTATTGAAAATGCAGGTATAAAATCAGGATTATTTAACCAGTTAAATGAATTCAACCACAGTGAAGTGATCTTTGCTACCAATACATCTTCTTTATCAGTTACTGCCATTGCAGAAAAAGTAATAAACCCGCAACGAGTAGCGGGTATGCATTTTTTTAATCCTGCACCCGTAATGAAATTAGTTGAAGTGGTAAAAGGTGATCAAACAAGTGATGAAACAATAGCAACAATAATGTCATTGGCAAAACAGCTGGGTAAAACACCGGTGTTGTGTAAAGATTCACCCGGTTTTATTGTAAACCATGTAGCCAGGCCTTATTACCTGGAAGCGCTGAGACTAATGGAAGCCGGTGTTGCTGATCCTGAAACAATAGACAAATTAATGGAAGCTTCCGGCTTTAAAATGGGACCGTTTACATTAATGGATTTGATTGGCAACGATGTTAACTACGCAGTAAGCAACTCACTATATGAAGCATTGAATAAACCGGCACGTTTGCAACCTTCTGTCATTCAAAAAGAAAAAATGGATAAAGGGGAGCTGGGAAGAAAAACAGGAAGGGGTTATTATGAATATTGAAAATCAATGTGGAAATGCGTAAGTGTGATAAATGTGTAAATCAGGAAACAGGTATTAATCAAATTTTAATTGGTATTTAATTTCACTATTGTCCGGATAATTTCTTTTGATTGACCGCCTCAAAGCCGGCGGGCTTCATACCCCCGCCGCCGCTGATTTTCCCTCTGGGACTGTAACTCAACTGTAGTAAGCATTTCAGCCATTCCATTTTCAGCTGTAGAATAAAGCCAACGGGAAAATAGGCGTCTTGCGGGGGTACTGGTGACAGCTTGATAAAATACCCGCCGCGCCTGCAATATCCCTGAGAATAGCCATAATAAAGTATTACATCATATAACACTATTTTTTCCCGGACAACAATGATTTAATTTAAAAAATTAAGCCGCAGATTCGCAGAGTGAACTGTTTTGGACTATAGCAATCAGAGATTCGGTGTTATATGCGTTTTAAAAACCCGACCTGCCCGGTGCGAGATCACTGGCAAAAGAAAATCAGACATCAAAAAATCAGACATCAGACAACTTCCCTATGCCTGCAACGCGTACACAATAATATTCACTCCAAATTTTGTGTTGTCTTCACTGAGAAAACGTTTATTCCTGAAATCGTAATCCCATTCACACCCATAATCTTTATTGCTGTATAAAACCGCTATCCTTCCGTTTATTTCAATGGCTTTTAAATAATCATGCACCAAATCATCACCCCAGCCATTCAGCTCAAAAACTGTATTGGGCGGACCTTTCTCAAACTTAAAAAAAGAATGGTAGACAGGATGGTCGTTCTTTATTTTTTTTAATGCATTAGGTCCGAAGAGCGCATTCATCTGCATTTCAAAAGATTTGGCAAAAAGCCCGTCTATATCATGGTTACAATCGTCTGCAAAAACAAAACCCCCGTTTTGAATATAGGTTTTAAAATTAGCTGCTTCCTGTTTATCAAATTGCACCAGTTTATGCCCGCTGATGTAACAAAACGGATATTGAAAAATAGCCGGGCTGCTCAGATCAATCACTTTTTCCTGCAGGTTTACAGGTATGGTTGTATATTCAATTAATGAATTGAGTATATTCGATGGCATTCGCTGATCAGTATCCCAATCGCCACTATGGTACCTCAACCTGGTAAATGTGAATTGCCTGTTACTCATTTCCTGATGCTTGCTTGCGCTATTCTCCCTCGCCACATTTGTGGAGAAGGTAGCGGTGAGGAATTTTTTTTACAAGTTGACTTATTTATTTTTAATTTCCGCTGATTAATAATTAAAAATTTCAGGTTTTGAATAATTCAGAAGATGTTGTGCAGGGTTTGTTAACCAAACTGCCTTTGCTGAAAAAGGAAATTCAAAAAGTTATTGTTGGGCAGGATGCCGTACTGGATGAAATACTGATTGCCTTACTGGCGGGCGGCCATTGTTTGCTGGAAGGTGTACCCGGACTGGCTAAAACACTGATGGTAAAAAGTATATCGCAGGCGCTTGATTTGTCTTTCAGAAGAATCCAGTTTACGCCCGACCTGATGCCTGCCGATATTATTGGCACAGAAATTCTGGAAGAGGATCACTCTACGGGTAAGCGTTTTTTCAAATTTAACAAAGGCCCATTATTTGCCAATATGATATTGGCAGATGAAATAAACCGTACGCCCCCCAAAACACAATCTGCCCTGCTGGAAGCCATGCAGGAATTTGCCGTAACCTATGCCGGGCAAACCTATCCGCTGGACAAACCATTTTTTATACTGGCCACGCAGAATCCCATTGAACAGGCGGGCACTTATCCATTACCGGAAGCACAGTCGGACCGGTTTTTATTATACATTACCATTGATTACCCTTCTGCAACAGAGGAAGCTGCTATATTAACCAGCACTACTGGTACAAGAAAACCAGTAATCAACGCCGTCATTAATGCAGCAGAAATAAAGCAACTGCAGGTGCTGGTTCGCGAAGTTTCTGTAAACGAAACGCTGGTACAATACGTAAGTGAACTGATACGTGCCACAAGGCCAGCCACTACCGCCGTAAAATATGTAAAAGACTGGGTGCGCTGGGGTGCTGGTCCGCGTGCTGGCCAATCATTGATATTAACCGCAAAAGCCAGGGCACTGTTTCATGGCCGTTATGCTGTGTTAATGGAAGATCTGCAGGCAATGGCTTACCCGGTTTTGCGCCACCGCATACTGATGAACTTTAAAGCGGATGCAGAAAATATTACTTCTGATAAAGTCACAGAAGAACTTATAAAAATAATTGCGCGGCCCAAAGCCATATTAACCTGATTGTATGAGCCGTTTACTGGATCCTAAAATATTATTGGCTGTAAAAGATCTGCAATTGGCAGCCAGGACCACTATTGAAGGATTCATGAGTGGCATTAATAAAAGCAGTATTAAGGGGGAAGGATTGGAATTCAGCCAGTATCGAAGTTACCAGCCGGGCGATGATCTTCGCCAGCTTGACTGGAAAGCTTATGCAAGATCCGACCGGTATTATATCCGTGAATCAGAAATAGAAACAAGTATATCTGTACGTTTTATCATAGACGCCAGTGGGTCTATGAACCATGAAGACAATGGCTACACAAAAATTGAGTACGCAAAATACCTGGCCGCATCACTGGCCTGGCTGGCGGCTTTGCAGGGAGATGCCGTAGGATTATATATTTTACAGGAAGAGAACTTGTTTTCATTGGACTCAAAACGGGATTACCAGCATATGGCCAGGCTGTATTACCAGTTAGAAAATATTACCGCAACTGGCATAACAACAAAACCTGTTCATTACCGAAGTATTTTTTCTGGTGCGGGAAAAAAGGAACTGGTGGTTTTTATTACTGATTTATATGAACAGGACAGCGAACTTTTTGATGTGCTGGAAAGCCTGGCGGTTATGAAAAATGAAATTATTGTTTTTCAACTGATGGGTAATAATGAACTGGAATTTGATTACGGTGATTATGCCGCGCTCGAAGACATGGAAACAGGACAAATAGTAAAGATCAATGCACACCGCGATAACAGCCTGTACAAAGAGCAAATAGAAAACCACCTGGCAGCGGTAAAAATACAAATGCTTAATAAAAACTTTTTTTACCGTATGCTAAACATGCGTCACCCGGTTGAACAGGCACTGCGTGATTTTTTAAAACAACGATCAAAATTAAGCGTATAAGATTTGTTTCAGTTACTGCAACCAATATGGCTTTTTGCATTGGCGGGTCTTTCTATTCCCGTTATTATTCACCTGTGGAACCAACGGCCTGGCAAAACCATGCGTGTAGGCAGTGTTGCGCTGGTTACAGAAAATGCGTTGTCGCATAAAAAAAGTATTAAACTTACAGCGTTTTTATTGTTGCTGTTGCGATGCCTTTTGCTTGCATGCATAGCTGTTGCATTGGCAAGTCCTTTGTGGCGCAGCCCGGAAAACAATACTTCAAAAGGATGGGTACTCATGAGCAGGAATGATTTGGCTGCTGCTTATCATCATTTTAAACCAGCGGTTGATTCTTTACTGCATACCGGGATGGAGTTTCACTATTTTGAAGAAGGTTTTGCAAAAGAAAATATTGAAAACGCATTACAAACAGCAGCAGACAATTTTTCGGTAAAACAACCTTCTTACCGTAGTATTGCCGCATCACTCAATACCAGGGCCGGTGCAGCACTTCCACTTTATATTTTTACTGACAATTACCTCCGCAATTTTAGTGGCATACGTTCTGCTGTTTCGCTTGACATGCACTGGTTTACTTACATGGCAGACACTGTCCATATAAAACGAATGACGGATACCAGTGGTTTACGCATCACTATTTTTAGCCGTGTACATGCTAACGATGCCCGCTACCTGAAAGCTGCCCTGGATGCAATACAACAATTCAGTAAAAGAAATATAATTACAAAAGTAGTTACCGCTGTTGCGGATATACCAAAACAGCAGGACTGGTTGTTCTGGCTGGCAGATGATGTTTATATTAATAAGACTGCCAGGAATATTTTGTTATATGCCAAAGGACGGGCCATCCCACGCGTCTCGTATATTTTGCCTGCAGGTAATTTTTCTTTCGATGCTATAAAATTATATTCTTCAATTATTGAAAAAGATACAGCAGAAAAATTTGCTGCTATATGCTGGAAAGATGGTTTTGGTCAACCCATATTAACTGTACAGCAAAAAGACAATTCAAATTATTACTGGTTATATACCCATATTGATCCTGCATGGAATGAAATGCCCTGGAGCGATAATTTTCCCCAGCTGTTGTATGAACTGATATATGCGGATACAGCCAAAGATGTTTTAGCAACTGCTGCAGATAAAACGATCATTGACAGCAGCCAGGTTATGCCCATAGTAACAGCTGAAAAGGAAGCAGGTTTTAAACCATTGGTATATACTGAAACAAAGCTTGCCGGTTTTTTTTGGCTGTTGGCTTTTATATTATTTTTTGCTGAGCGCTGCCTTTCATTTTATCACCGTAAAATAACAGGCAATGGATGAAATGAAAGGCAGCCATATTATAAAGTTACTGCGCGGCAAATGGATATTGTATGCCCTGTTGTCAGATGCACTGATTTCAACCGGCACGTCTTTTTTAATGGCGGTACTGACAAATAAATTGTTTGCCTGGTCTGTGTGGTGGGGCATTTTATACGGGTGCATCGTTTTTGTGTTTTTATTTTTTGTCCATCGTCCCTGGCTGGTGAAAGAAGAATCGATTGCACAATTACTTGATCAAAATTATCCCCGGTTAGAAGAAAGCGCTGGCCTTTTGCTGCTGTCTGTCTCTTCATTAAATATGCTGGAAAGTTTGCAATACAAGAAAACAAATAATGCACTGCAAGCAATTAATGCGCCGCTGTCAATCGGAAAAAAATTGATGGCGCCTGCTTTTATCCTGGCCATCATGCTGGGGACGGGCATTGCGTTGTATAAAATTCCTTTGCATAATAACCCGGTGCAAAAAAAACAAACGATAGCGCCGGTAGCAAAAGTGGAAACGATACTTCCGCAGATTACTGCTGTCAGTATTGGCATTAATCCGCCGGCCTATACGGCAAAGCCGGTAAAACTGCAGCATGCCTTTAACCTGGTTGCAGAAGAAGGGTCGTTGGTTGACTGGCAATTAAAAACCAGTACGCCTGTCAGGGAGGTAAAATTTATTTTTAATGACACTGTACAAATAGCATTGCAACCAACTGATACCGCGCATAACCAATGGCGTACGGCTAAAAAAATTGACAGTACTGGTTTTTACCAGGTAAGCATCGATGGCAAAGCATCCGAGCTGTATAAAATTGAAACGGTTACTGATAAAGCTCCTGTTATTAATGTCCTGTCGCCCAGGCAATATACCACTATAGATTTTGGCCAATCGCAGCAGGTAAAAATCAATACAACTATCAGTGATGATTATGGTATAAAGGATGCATTCATTGCTACCACCATTGCCAGTGGCAGCGGGGAAGCCGTAAAGTTTAAGGAGCAAAAAATTGCATTGACGGGATTTGTTGCAGGCAGGAGCCAGTACCAGTTGCAGCAATTATTGTTATTGCCTGGATTGGGTATGCAACCAGGTGATGAACTGTATTTTTATGTGCAGGCCACTGATAACCACCAGCAGCAAACCCGTTCTGATATTTATATTGTACACCTGCCAGACACGGCGCAGCTAATGAGCCTTGAAGGACTGGGGAATAGTCTTACACTGAAGCCTGAATATTTTCGCAGCCAGCGGCAAATCATTATTGAAACAGAACAGTTGCTGAAAGACAGGGATACCATCAGTGAAGAAACATTTAAAAATAAAAGCAATAACCTGGGAATAGATCAAAAACTATTGCGTTTGCGGTATGGAAAATTCCTGGGGGATGAAGTTTCTGGCGAAACAACGGGAGCAGACGGGTTAGGTGACATTGCAGATTTCAGCAATGCAGAAAAAGTAATGGATGCATTTACAGATAAACATGATAATTCCGAAGACGCCACCTACCTGGATCCTGAAACCAAAAAACAATTGCGTGCAACACTTACAGAGATGTGGGATGCAGAATTGCACCTTCGCACATTTACACCAAAGGATGCGTTGCCTTTTGAATACAAGGCGCTCCGCCTCTTAAAAGAATTGCAGCAAAAATCACGGGCTTATGTAGCCAAAACAAATTTTAAAACAACACCGCTTGATCTCAATAAAAGATTAACGGGCGATCAAAGTAAAATAAACCAGCTACAGTTGCAAAAAGATATTTCACGGGAAACGGATCCGCAGCAGCCCGTACGTATTGCGCTTGCTATTCTTGAAAAAATAAAAATAGGGTCTGACAACAATAACGCAGCAGCTATATTGCAGCAGGCCAATCTGCGTTTGCATGAAAAAGCCATACGGCAGCCTGCTTTATATCTTACCGCTGTGGAAGCGCTTACAAGAATTATTACCGCTTTGAATATGCAGGAAAATGTACAGGCAGCTGATATGCTGATTGTACAACATGGTTTGCAACAATTGCTTACTGTACCAGACCGCTTACCCTCGGCAGCAGCCAGCAATTCAAAGCAAACATTGTCCAAACAATATTTTGATAATTTGCAAAACAGGCAACCATGATAAACTGGTATTATTTGGTTGCCATTGCCAGTATGCTGGCGCTGTTTCTTTTTTATAAGGAATGGACAAGGACAAAAAGATCGCGGCTGTATGGACGTTTAATAGCTTCCCTGCTGGCTGTGCTCAGTTTATTGTTCCTGGCTCATCCATATGCAGCGTATGACAAGCCCGTTGCATTGAATAAAGTGATATTGTTAACAGGTGGTTATATAAAAGACAGCCTGGATAATTTTTTGCAAAGAAACAATGCGCACATCCCCATCTTTACGGATACACGTAACAGGCAGTATGCAGGCAGCAATATTCAAATGGTTACCGACTGGAATGCATTTACTGCCAAACATGCTGCGGATACATTGCATGTTTTTGGAAATGGTTTTAATGATGAAACGCTTGCGCTGCTTAATCCTCATTCAATTATTTTTCATTCACCACCTGCTTTATCGGGTATCAGTAATATTTACTGGAAACAACAGCTTGAACCCGGCGGGGAACTTGTAGTACAGGGTTCTTATGAAAACAATGAGCAGCGAAATATAAAACTCGTTTTGCAGGCTTTTGGATCTCACAAAGATTCAGTTTTAATTACAGCCGGCACCCGCCAGAATTTTGAACTGCATACCATTCCGGTTCATACTGGCAATGCTGTATATTCATTAATTGCCATGGCAGGGAACGATACACTTCAAAAGGAACCTGTGCCTGTAGCTATACTACCAACGTTGCCATTGCAATTGCTGATCCTTTCTTCTTCGCCGGATTTTGACAATACCTATTTAAAAAATTATCTTTCTCAAAAAGGTTACCGGGTTACTGTTATTACTAGCGTCAGTGCTAATAAAACCAATAAGCAGTTTTTAAATATGCCTGCACAGGAAGGGACCGGCAGGTTAACTGCTTCTTACCTTAATAAATTTGATGTGGTAATGGCAGACCAGGAAGCATTGCAGCAGATAAGCCCAGCCGAACTGGCGGCCATACGTTCCACAGTGCAGGAAAAAGGAACCGGGCTTATAATAAAATTGGATGGCCGGAAAAATGTCGCATTCTATGCACATTTTTTCCCGGTAAAAGCATGGCAACAAAATAAGGAATCATTCCTCCTGCTCCGGAATACAGTTACAGATAGTAACGTATATAAAATAAAAATAACTGATCCGGTAAGTATTGCCTACCAGGCAGGCACACAAATTATATTACAGGATGCGCAATCAAATATTTATGCGTCAGGCATTTTATATGGCAGTGGCAAAATTATAGCCACTACCCTGCAGAATACTTTTAGCATCGCTTTAGCAGGTGATAAAACATCCTATCAGCAGTTATGGTGGTTGCTGCTGAATAAGGCGGCAAAAAAAACATACCCGGATGAAGCATGGCGCACAAATCCATTTATACCATTGATAGATAATCCTGTGCAAATGCGGCTGGAGAAAACTGACCTTCCGGCACCCGTGGCCATGGCAGATCAAACCAGCATATATCTTAAGCAGGACGCGCTGCTTACTTTTGCCTGGAAGGGCATATACTGGCCAAATAAAGGCGGCTGGCAACCATTTCCACGGGTAAATGCAGTACCGGGCAACTGGTATGTATACAAAGCCGGTGACTGGCAACAGTTATTGGATCACCAATACATGATGGCAACAAAAAAATATGCTGCCCTGCATCCTGTTACATTTACCAAAGAAGTACAAGCTGTAAGCCGGCCACCCGTTAATATACATTTGTATCTCTTAATTATTTTTTTGGGGGCTTGTATTTTTTTATGGGTGGAACAAAAATCAGGATGAAAGGAAGCTTTTATTTTAAAAAAATGGTAGATTGCCTGCTCATCCAATCTTATGGGATAAGTTTAGAGCGGGATTAAAAAGGGATTAATAAATTCAATAAAAATTCAAACCGATCCCCATTTTATAAATTGCTTCAACGACTGTTTACCTTATATTGTAAAGATGATTTGGTAACGCTATTTTTATCATTACTTCAATTATTTTATTTTGAAAAGAAAAGACTTTCTTCAATTATCTGCCATGGGTTTTGGCGGTATGATGCTGCCGGATTTTTCTCTTATGGGACATACCATTGATCCAATGCAGGCGCTGCAGCAATCCATAGATGTGGCACAAAAGAAACAGCTGGCAGATATTGCATTGAATGCCGCCAAAAGCAAAGGCGCCTCTTATGCAGATGTACGCATTGGCCGTTATCTTAACCAGTTTATCGTAACAAGGGAAAAGCGTGTACAGAATATTGTTAATACCGAATCTTTTGGTGTAGGTATACGTGTAATTGTTAATGGCGCATGGGGCTTTGCAGCTACCAATATTGTTACTAAAGAAGAAATTGCCAAAACAGCTGAAAAAGCAGTAGCAGTGGCAAGAGCCAATTCAAAAATTTTATCTGAACCTGTACAACTCGCCTCTCAAAAAGGGTATGGAGAAGTAAGCTGGAAAACGCCGATAGAAAAAAATGCTTTTGAAGTGCCTGTAAAAGAAAAAGTTGATTTACTGATGGCCTGCAACTCGGCAGCAATGGGAGCAGGTGCAAGTTTTGTCAATTCACTGGTACTGGCCGTTAATGAACAAAAATATTTTGCCTCTACAGACGGTTCATATATAGACCAGGATATACACCGGCTTTTCCCCACTTTTACGGTTACAAAAATTGATAAAGCTTCTGGTAAATTTCAAACCAGGAAAGCACTCAGTTCACCGGTAGGAATGGGGTATGAATACCTTACGCCCAGTGCAGCGGGTAAAGTACAGGGTATTGTTACCCGCTATACAGACAGGTATGATATGCTGGAAGATATTAAAAACGCCACTGCCGATGTTGATGAAAAACTAAAAGCAAAATCAGTAGAACCCGGCAAATATGATTTGATATTGGATCCTTCTCATTTGTGGTTAACCATCCATGAATCTGTTGCGCATCCTACGGAACTTGACAGGGTGCTGGGTTATGAGGCTAATTATGCAGGTACCAGTTTTCTTTCAATGGAGAAACTGAAATCAAAAGACTTTCATTTTGGCAGCAAGCTGGTAAATATTGTTGGAGATAAATTGCAACCCGGTTCATTGGGCGCAGTAGGTTATGATGATGAGGGTGTGAAATGCAAGGACTGGGATATTATTAAGGATGGAGTATTGGTAAACTTTCAGGCCATACGCGACCAGGCTCATATTTTAGGTTTAAAGGAATCGCAGGGTTGCTGCTATGCTCAAAGCTGGAAAGATGTACAATTTCAGCGTATGCCCAATGTATCATTGAAAGCCGGGAAAGAAAAATTATCAGTAGATGACATGATTAAGAATGTAGAAAAAGGTATTTACATTATTGGTGATGGCTCATTTTCTATTGATCAGCAGCGGTATAATTTCCAGTTTGGCGGACAAACATTTTATGAAATAAAAAATGGAAAGATCATTGGCATGCTCAATGATGTAGCTTACCAGGCAAATACACAGGAGTTCTGGAACTCATGTGCTGCTATTGCCGATCAGAGCGATTACCGTTTGGGTGGAGCTTTTAATGACGGTAAAGGACAGCCATCGCAGTCAAACGCTGTATCTCATGGCAGCGCCACTACACGTTTCAATGGTATCAATGTTATTAATACAGCAAGAAAAATCTAACAATAATAATTATGGCTATTTTAAATAAAGAGGAAGCCCTGGTTTTATTAAAAAAAGTAATTGCCTATTCCAAAGCAGATGAATGCGAGGTGGGGCTTACAGGATCTGAAGGGGGCAATATCCGTTATGCAAGAAACAGTGTATCTACTTCGGGCGAGATCGTTTCTCTCAGCCTGGCCGTTACTTCTTCATTCGGGAAAAAAACAGGTACCGCTACCATTAATGAATTTGATGATGCCTCACTGGAGAAAGTAGTGAAAAGATCAGAAGAACTGGCACAACTGGCACCGGAAAACCCCGAGCATATGCCTTTGCTGGGACCGCAGACCTTTAAAGAATCAAAACAGTTTATACAATCTACTGCTGCTGCTACGCCCGATACCCGTGCAGATGCCGTGGCTAAAAGCATTGCCGTATCAAAAGAAGCAAAACTGGAAGCAGCTGGTTTTATAGAAAATACATCCAGCTTCAGTGCGGCACTCAATTCAAAAGGACTTTACGGTTACGATACCGATACGAATGTGATTTTTTCAGTTACTACGCGCAATGCAGAAGGTACAGGTTCTGGTTACGCTGCAAGAGGCTATAACGATGTAAAAAAACTGGATACGTTTTCGGCAACAAAAATTGCTGCCATGAAAGCAAACGGTTCTGTGAATGCAAAAGCCATTGAGCCGGGCAAATACACGGTTATTCTTGAACCGGTAGCCGTTACTTATTTTTTAGAAAATATGTTCCGCAGCTTTGATGCGCGCAGTGCCGATGAAGGAAGAAGTTTTATGAGCAAGCCGGGTGGTGGCAACAGGCTGGGTGAAAAATTGATGGACGAAAAAGTTACTATTTATTCTGATCCATTTAATGAAGATCTGCCATCTTCTACTTTTAACAGGGAGGGACAACCATTGGAAAGAATGAACTGGATAGAAAAAGGGGTTGTAAAAAACCTGGCTTATTCCCGCTATTGGGCGCAAAAAACAAATAAGCCTGCTATTCCTTTCGGTTCCAATTTTATTATGGAAGGGGGAAACCAGTCACTTGAAGAAATGATTAAAACAACTGAAAGGGGTGTATTGGTTTCCAGGTTATGGTATATACGCATGGTTGATCCTCAGACACTGTTGCTGACAGGCCTTACCAGGGACGGAACTTTTTATATTGAAAACGGCCAGATAAAACATCCTATAAAAAATTTCCGCTTCAATGAAAGCCCGGTAATTGCTTTAAACAATGTGGAAGCGCTGGGTAAGCCGGAACGGAGCATCAGCGTAGAATCTTACCAGAGTTACCTGGTGCCACCAATGAAAATCAGGGACTTTACTTTTTCTTCATTATCAGATGCTATTTAGTCGTCCCTCGAAAAGTAGGATTGGTGGAGTTGAAGCCACAGTAGTACAGAAGCTTAATCAGGGAACTATGTCGAAATCGGGCTGTTTTCCCTGCCCGACTGGTCATTCAGGCAGGGATTTCGACTGGCTTTTTTGCGGTACTTTTTTTCCATAAAAAAAGTGCCAAAAGGCAAATTTGAAAAGATGAATTTTACAAGATTTCATTCGCATTCAATACTTAACCGGTATTTTTTAATGCAATATGAAAAAATAAACAATCCTGCAAAGGTTTCAGACTTTTTGAGGCTTGACTATTTAAGAAAAACCAGTAACAATAAATGTATACAGTGGCGTAATAATTTATTACGCCACTTTTTTTATAAGGTTAATAAAGTTCGTTATCAGCTGTTAGTGCATTACCGGGTAATAAATTTAAAACCGGCTGTTGTAACCAGAGCATGGCTAAAGGCCTGACAGCTTAAAGCTAAGAGCTCCTTCAAAATAACTAACTTCGCCCTCCTAAAAGTTAATACATCAATCCCATAGC
>JBDSOC010000237.1:0-14051 GCA_039915085.1 Chitinophagaceae bacterium | reverse complement strand
GATGTAAGCTGATCATTAAAAAAACAACATGAACATTACCAGAAATAATTACGAAGAATTTTTCATGCTGTATGCAGACAATGAATTACCTGCTGCAGAAAGAAGAGAAGTGGAAGCATTTCTTGCCGCTAACCAGGATCTGCGGCATGAGCTGGCTTTGTTTCAGCAGTTTAAACTAAGTCCGGATGCAGCAGTTGTTTTTGCAGGTAAGGAAACATTGATGAAACAGGAGAAGATCGGGGAGACCATTACCCTAGCCAATTGTGAATACTTTTTTGTTTTATATGCCGATGATGAACTGACCAGTAATGAAAAAGCGGCGGTAGAAAATTTTGTATACCAGCATCCGCAATGGCAATCTTCATTTGAACTGCTGCTGCAGGTAAGGATGAGCCCCGATATAAGCATCGTTTTTGAAAATAAAGAAAGCCTGTACCATAAAAAAGCAAATGATAAAGTAGTTCCTTTCGGTTGGTGGAAGCTGGCAGTGGCCGTAATGGTTTTATTAACCGCAGGTATATTCTGGTTGTCTCAGTCGAAAAAAGATGGTAAACCGGCAGATGTTGTTAAAAATGTACAGCCTGTAACTATTACGCAGCAGCCATCGTTGTATAATAAAGAGAAAAAGAAAAGCGCAGATACTAACAGCAATGCACAACCAGTAAAAGAGGAATTGGCAACAACCCGGACAAAGAAAGAAAATACACAGGTTAAAATTACACAATATGTAAATATGGTTGCCGCATCAGTTAAAAAGAAAACAGAACAGGGCACAGATAATATAAAGGAATTACAAACTCCTTTAGTAAAAGATGAAGGGGTGGTTAAAAATGAAGGCAATAAATTAAAAGGAAGTACGGTTTCTTCCATAACAAAAGAATCAGGCAATACAGCCCTGATAAATACTGGTATAGCTGCTGCAGCAAATAAATCAGTAGTAAATCATCAGCTGGCATATCATGATACCAATGAAAACAATCATGCAGATGCTGAACAGGTTGTAGCAACCAATGACAACATGGAAGTACTCAACACTTCTGTAAATACTAAAAATTCACTCAGGGGTTTCTTTAGAAAAGCTTCACGGCTGATTGCCAAAAAAACAAACCCTGGTGATGAAGAAGACAGCAAACATAAAAGCATTCTTATCGGGGGGTTTGAAATTGCTGTACGATAACCTTATTAAAAAAAGCAAATTATTTTTATGCGTAAAATGTATTTATTACTGGCAGGATTATGTATTGGAGCAACCGTAATGGCGCAAACAGATACAAGCGGTAGCCAGGAAAAAAAACCAGATACCATCCGGATAGGCAGCCTTATTATTGTTAAAAAAGGAGACGGGCATTATGAAAACAGGGATGGATCAGTAAACATAACAAGAACCAGGCACAGAAACCAGAATGTAAGTACCAATTGGGTGATTGTTGATCTTGGCTTTGCCAATTACAGCGATAAAACCAATTATACAAATGCCATAGCATCCGGTGTGGTAGCGCCGGGTATAGGTAAGGAACAGTTTAACCTGCGCAATGGCAAATCAATAGATATAAATATCTGGCTGTTTATGCAGCGGCTGAATGTTATTAAGCATGTAGTAAACCTTAAATACGGGCTGGGGATTGAATTGAATAATTACCGGTACGAATCTGCGCTATGGTATGATAAGGCAAATAATATTTTTACTGAAGACATTACCAGACATTATAAAAAAAATAAACTGGCTGCTGATTATATTACTGTTCCATTGATGCTGAATTTTAATTTTACCCCCAAAAATGATTATAACAAATCATTTGGCTTTAGTGCGGGTGTTAGTGCGGGTTACCTGTATTCTTCGCGCCAGAAAATGATAACCATTGAGGATGGCAAGCAAAAGACACACGATGATTTTTACCTGCGCCCCTTTAAAATAAGTTATGTGGCAGAGCTGCAACTGGGCCCGGTAAAATTGTATGGTTCACTGGCCACGCAAAGTATGTTTGAAAAAGGATTGGATCAAACTCCTTATAATATCGGGTTAAGGCTCAGTAACTGGTAAGACAGAATAGAAAGGAACATCAATTTATATTTGTGTTTTAATACAACCGGCATTTTTGAAAAGAATGCCGGTTATTTTTTGTTGACCAGCCAGGCGCCTGCAATAACAAGCATTAGGCAGAAAATTTGTTTCATGGTATTATAATTATGATTTGCCCGACTGGAATCCTCCGGCAGGTTGTCAAAATTCTGATATTTTCTACATTATAATGAGTTTTATTTATTTGTTAATCCTTTCTTAATAAGCGTATTAGCCAATAAACTCATAAAACTTGTCCACCCCAAAAATATACTGCCGGGGCAAACGTTTTATTGCATAAAATTTGCACGGTGTTCATGTTAAAATCTTTTACGTTTTAAACCAGTTTTTCATTACCCAGTCTTTGTAAAAAATACCAATGATGAAAAGAATATTTGTTGCAATCACTGTTTTGCTTGCACTTGCTCTCTTTGCTTTTACTACGCATGAAAGTAAAAGACTTGTAAAGCACCGCTTTTTCAGTGATGGTTTGAATGGTAAGCCAAATATTATCATAGACAAATCTGACTATGAACTGAGGGTATATGACGACGATGGCTGGTATGCTACCTACCCGGTGGTTTTTGGCAGTAAAACCCTGGATGATAAAATGACAGAAGGAGACAGAAAGACACCGGAAGGAGTGTATAAAATTGCATCTAAACGTCCGCATGAAAAATGGGATAAAATGATGCTGATAGATTACCCGACCAAAGCAGACTATGAAAAATTTAACCAGCGTAAAGCAAATGGGTTACTTCCCAAAAATGCTAAAATTGGTGGCGGAATAGGAATACATGGAACATGGCAGAGAGATGATATGGTGGTAGATTTTTTTCAGAACTGGACCAACGGCTGTATTTCTCTAAAAAATGATGAGATTGAAGAACTGTACAGTATAATACCTGTTGGTACATCAGTTACCATTCAACGCTAAAAATTGTTTTAAGTCAAATTATATTAATTATTAAATCCATGCGTAAGGCGCAAATGCCAACGTTGATTATCTTTAAAATGTTCCGCTTCGGGCCGGAACATTTTTTATGCTTTATTCTTTCGCTAAAATTTTAATGACAACCGGGTTACGTTTTTTCTTCCGGCATATATACGTAACCGGCCTTGAAAATATTCCTTCCAAAGGGCCTGTTATTATTATTGCCAATCACAATTCTTCATTGATGGATGCAGCTTTGCTGGGCATACTGCTGAAAAGAAAAGCATTTTTTTTTGCCAGGGGAGATGTATTTGTAAATAAAGCCATTCAAAAAATATTATGGTGGTTTCATATGATGCCGGTACACAGCCACCAGGGCGGCAGAAATACATTAAAAGCCAACAGCAACAGTTTTTCAGACGGCCAGCAAATACTTTCAAAAGGCGGCATCATCGTTTTCTTTCCTGAAAGTAACAGCCATATTGAACACAAGCTATTGCCTTTCCGTAAAGGCGTTTTCCGGCTTGCTTTTGATACAGCCAGTGCCAGCAATTTTTCGTTTGACATACCCATAGTGCCAGTTGGCATCAGCTATGACCACCCGGTAGCATGCAGAACAGATGTCCAGGTGCATGCCGGCAAACCCCTGTTAATTTCAGATTATAAAAATGAATACACAGCAAACCCGGCTGTTGCAATATTGCAAATTTGTAAAGATGCACAGCAGGCAATTGTTAAACTGATTTTGCACATTGCAGATAACAAACACCTGCAAACAGCAGAACATTACTTAACCATCAGCAGAAATAATAACCCGGCCACAACTTCAGCATGGAAAATTGCTTCCCCCGAAAAACTGGAGCGGGAGAAAATCATATGCAATGCAATTAGCAACACAGCTGATTATGAATTTGAAAACAAACAAGTGCAGGCAGGTTGTTATTTTGACGCATTGTCTGCAGATGGAGTAACGGATAAAACTGTTAGTGGTAATTTATCTTTTCCTATCTGGAAAAAATTAATGTTGTGGGCAGGTTTTCCTTTGTACCTGGCAGGGTTATTATTAAACGGGTTGCCTGTTTTAATAGCCCGCCGGATTGCAGATAAAAAAGTATACCGGAAAGACTTTTATAGCTGGATTTTTGTTGCCTGTTATTCTTTTATGTATTTATTCTGGCTGGCAGCTTTACTGATTACCTGTTTGTTTTTTGGCTGGCAATACGCCATCATGCTGTTAGCGGCAATGATTATTACTGGTTTGTTTGCTTATGCATACAAGGACTGGTTAAAAGATAACAACCAGCAAAAAAAGTGGAAGGCGCTTTCTGCCAGCAGCATAAATGAACTGAGGGCAATGCGAAACCGTATCTGAATTTTGATTGTTGTGCCCCTGCCCTTTTTGAAGAATTACCTTATATTTTTCCATTTTTAATTTCATCTACCACGCCAGGGTCAAGTAAAGCAGATGTGTCCCCCAGGTTTTCAAGCTGTCCCTCTGCTATCTTGCGCAAAATGCGGCGCATGATTTTACCACTTCTTGTTTTAGGTAAACCGGTTACAAACTGGATTTTATCAGGCTTTGCAATGGCACCTATTATGCGGCTAACAGTGGCCGTTATATTTTTACGGGTTAACTCTTCATCCGTTCCGAAGCCCTGGTAGATAACATAAGCATAAATTCCCTGGCCTTTTATATCATGGGGATAGCCTACTACGGCACTTTCCACCACACCGGCATGCATGTTTATAGCATTCTCCACTTCTGCAGTACCTATGCGGTGACCGCTTACATTTAATACGTCATCTACACGGCCTGTTATGCGGTAATTGCCATTTTCATCTTTCAGCGCCCCGTCTCCTGTAAAATACAGGTTTTCGTAAGCAGCAAAATAATTGGTACGGCAGCGTTCATGATCACCATAAGTAGTTCTCAGGATGCCGGGCCATGGAGCCTTAATACAAAGGTTTCCTTTGTAAAACCCATCTTTGTCTTTTACAGTAACTTCTTTGCCTGCTTCATCTACCAGTAATGGCTGTACGCCGGGAAGCGGTAATGTGGCCCATGATGGTTTGGCTGGTGTTATGCCTGCCAGGTTTGAAATTAAAACACCGCCTGTTTCCGTCTGCCACCAGGTGTCTACTACCGGGGATCTTTTTTTGCCTATTTGTTCATCATACCAATGCCAGGCTTCTTCGTTGATGGGCTCGCCTACGGTACCCAATACTTTTAATGAAGAAAGATCTTTGCCTTTAACCGGATCCAGCCCAAAGCCCATCAGGCTTCTGATAGCAGTAGGTGCCGTGTACAGTATATTCACTTTGTATTTATCAATGATGTCCCAAAACCTGCCTGCATCCGGCCAGGTTGGAATGCCCTCAAACATTACAGAGGTAGCGCCGGCGCTGAGTGGTCCGTATAAAATATAAGAATGCCCTGTTATCCAGCCGATATCAGCAGTACAAAAATGCACTTGTCCGGGCTGGTACTGAAATACATTCACAAAAGTATAATTGGTCCATACCATGTAGCCGCCGCAGGTATGCACCACGCCTTTTGGTTTACCAGTACTGCCTGAAGTATAGAGGATAAACAGCGGATCTTCGGCATCCATTACTTCAGCATCTCCCGTACCCGCGCCTTCTTTATCTCCTCCCGGCGTGGGCGCAGATAGTGGCATGGATTCAGTAACAATGCGCATCTCGTCTTCCCACCATACATCACGCCCCTTAATCATGCTGACAGGTGTTCTTGTGCGGGTATAAACAATTACACGTTTAATTGTTTTATTGCCTGTAAGTGCATCATCAATTACACTTTTTAAGGGAATATCTTTTGCACCGCGGTAAGCGCCATCGCAGGTGATAATAAATTCAGATTTGGCATCATCTAACCGGTCTGCAATGCTTTGTGCAGAAAATCCGCCGAATATTACGCTGTGAATGGCGCCAATACGTGCACAAGCCATTACTGCATAAGCCAGTTCCGGAATCATGCCCATATAAATACAAACACGATCGCCTTTTTTTACACCATTGTTTTTTAAAACTTGTGCAAACTGGCAAACGCGCTTATGTAACCTGGCGTAGGTAACTATTCTCGGTTTCTCATCAGGGTTGTTTGACTCCCAGATGATGGCTGGTTGATCACTTAATGTTGCCAGGTGCCGGTCGAGGCAATTTTCCGTGATATTTAATTTCCCACCTGCAAACCATTCAATTTTCGGCTCTTTAAAATTCCAGTTCAGTACTTTATCCCATTTTTTCCTCCAGTAAAAGTTTTCAGCTACTGCTCCCCAGAAGCCTTCCGGGTCTTCCACACTTCTTTTGTAATCGGCTTTGTATTGTTGCAATGAGGTAATCTGGTATGGATATGCCATGGTCAAACTGTTGAAATTAAAATGCTATTAATTATATATGTGTAAGCTGTTTAAAAAATGATTTACTGGTCTGAATCGTCCTAGAATAAGTTGCCCGGTGAATTGGGAGATCTTTTTTCATTTTTATACAGCTTCTAAGGCGCATGAAGATACACCCCGCTAAAATAAAAGATGTTTGTTTGTTAAAAAAAATATATTGGTTTGGTTCTTTACTGCTTTAAATTACTTTTGCAACTGACATGTTACCAAAACTGTCCATATTAGTAAGAGGAATTTCGGCAATTTTAATGATTGCTGCGCTATTTTTTTTAACCACCGCCAATTTCTGGGTATATGGCATGCAAAAAGAAAAGCAGGCGGTTGCTTCCGTAACTACTCCTTCAGAGGAAGAACAGGATGGTGGATCTTCGGTTCCCAATCCGGTAGAAGAAAAAAGCTCCAATACATTACAAAATTTATCTGAATACCTGCACGGCAACCATCATAGCCTGGAACATCCTGTAGCCATTCATTTTTTTGGTAACCGTCATGATATCATTAATTACCCCGTTCATTATTGCGATCTTATTATACCTCCGCCCAAATCGATCGCTTAATTCTATCTCTTTCATTTTATTGATTACTGATTCACCTGAATACCTCAGGACAGTCGCTTTTGTTGTATCATATTGCTTAGCCATTTTTTATTCCGGATTGAAATGTTCGATCCTGTTTAAAATGGATAATCAGCATATACGGTAACCAGGTTGTCCGGCATATGCAATACAAGTAATCAATGAACATTTATTTTTTCTTCAACCCGATTCTTCAAACAGAAACATATTCTATTGTGAAAAAAGCAAAAAATTATATTAACAGCCTGCCGGCAGATTTTACTTCGGCAGTCGTTGTTTTTCTTGTGGCGCTGCCACTTTGCCTCGGTATTGCACTTGGGTCCGGCGCGCCATTATTTTCGGGTATTATTGGTGGTATTGTTGGCGGTGTTGTTATTGGATTTTTAAGCGGTTCACACCTGAGCGTAAGCGGGCCGGCAGCAGGCTTAACAGCTATTGTAGCCGTAGCAATTGGTAAACTGGGTGTTTTTGAAGCCTTTCTTGCAGCTGTAGTTATTTGCGGCTTTATACAAATTATTTTTGGGTATCTGAAAGCTGGTGTATTGGGCGATTATATTCCTATCAGTGTTATTAAAGGTATGCTGGCAGCTATCGGCTTAATCCTTATCCTGAAACAGGTGCCTCATTTTGTTGGGTATGAACTGGATTTTGAGGGTGATGAAGCCTTTGCGCAAAAAGATGGGAAAAATACTTTTTCTGAACTGTATTATTCTTTTCAGCATATCTTACCTGTTGCGCTTGTTATTGGATTGGTATCGCTGGGTATACAGGTATTTTGGGATAAAGTATTGGTTAAAAAAGCCAGCTTTTTCAAGCTTATACCTGCTCCGCTGGTAGTAGTGCTTACAGGCGTTGGAATCAATGCCTTTTTAAAAATAAACCAGCCTAATCTTGTGTTGGGTGCCAATCACCTTGTAAATATTCCTGTAGCGCAAACATTTGCCGAGTTTACTACTTTCTTTACTTTGCCAAATTTTAGTTACCTGTCAGACTTCAGGGTATGGACTACAGGCTTAACACTTGCTATTGTTGCCAGTCTTGAAACATTGCTGAATATAGAAGCAGCAGATGAAGTGGATCCTTACAAGCGTGTAACACCTACTAACCGCGAACTGAAGGCGCAGGGAGTCGGCAACCTGGTTTCAGGCCTGTTGGGGGGGCTGCCACTTACTTCGGTAATTGTAAGAACTTCTGCTAACGTTAATGCAGGTGGCAAAACAAAATCTGCTACTATTCTGCATGGTGTATTCCTGTTTTTATGTGTATTATTTATTCCGGGGTTGCTTAATCTTATTCCTTATGCCTCATTAGCAGCCATACTTATATACACAGGCTATAAACTTACTAAAATTTCAATTTTCAGGGAATTTTACCGTAAGGGCTGGGACCAGTTACTGCCATTTGTAATAACCATACTGGCCATTCTTTTTACAGATTTGCTGGTAGGTATTTTAGTTGGATGCTGCGTGGGCCTGTTCTTTTTATTGCGCAGCAATTTTAAATCTGCCATACTTATAGTGAACGATGAAAACAAATACCTGTTCAGGTTACGCAAAGATGTTTCCTTTTTAAACAAGCCTATTATTAAACGCAAACTGGAAGAGGTGCCGGAGGATGCTTATGTAGTGATTGATGCAGCCCGTGCTGATTTTATAGACAGGGATGTGGTGGACGTGATAGAAGATTTTATGAAGCACGCGCATTTAAAAGATATAAAAGTAGAATTAAAGAAAAGTATTTATAAAGAACATGGGTTTTCAGATTTTATACCATTAACAGTTTTACCTAAAAAATAATTTATATGCAATCATTTGAAAGATTATTACTCGAAAATAAAGCATGGGCTCATGAAACGCTGCTGGATGACCCGGATTTTTTCAGACGGCTGGCAAAAAATCAACAGCCTGAATTTTTATGGATAGGCTGCAGCGACAGCCGTGTACCAGCTAATAAAATTACCGGCACCAACCCGGGTGAGCTTTTTGTTCACCGCAATATTGCCAACCTGGTGGTAGAAAATGATATTAATTTATTGAGTGTGCTGGATTATGCGGTTACGCATCTTAAAGTAAAACACATAATTGTTTGCGGGCACCATGGTTGTGGTGGTGTAAAAGCAGCCATGGGAGATGAGCGCTATGGTATTCTTGACCAGTGGCTCATAAATTTAAAAAGAACATATGCTGCTAACTGTGATGAAATAGATGCGCTTTCTGATATGGATGACAGGATTAATCTTCTGGCAGAATACAGTGTGAAGCAACAGGTAATTAATATTTCAAAAACCGATACCATCAGGAATGCATGGGCAAAAGGGAGCCTTCCGCAAATACACGGATGGATATATGGGTTAAAAGACGGGTTAATTAAAAGAGTGTACCATGTTATAAAGCCGGTGGCTGAAAAAGCGCTAAGGATAATGTAGAAATGCAGGGTTGTTGTGAAAGCTGGTAAAATAACAGATACGGCTCAACTTATCCATTGCCACAGATGCACAGATTAATCTGCGTATCTGCGGCTTTAAATTATATTGATGTGACATGCCGGGTCAGGAGCAATCTCAGGATCCCCCAATCAGCAATTATTACCCTGTGTTACAAAAATTAAGTAATATGCAGACAGGAATACATTATTTATGGAACCGTACGAGAAATTATTACTGGAAAACAAGGCCTGGGCAAGAGAAAAAATACAGGTTGATCCGGAATATTTTAACCGGCTGGCACATTTGCAAACGCCCGCTTTTTTGTGGATAGGCTGCAGCGATAGTCGTGTACCCGCTAATGAAATTACAGGTACACAGCCGGGAGAAATATTTGTACACCGCAATGTAGCCAATATGGTAGTAAATACAGATGTGAACCTGCTGAGTGTACTTGATTATGCTGTTAACCACCTAAAAGTAAAACATGTTATTGTTTGCGGACATTATGGTTGTGGCGGTATTAAAGCTGCTATTACCAATAATGATTTTAAACAAGTATTGAATATGTGGCTGCGGAATATTAAAGACGTATACCGTTTGCACCGTAAAGAACTGGATGCTTTTACTGATGAAAATGAAAAAATAGATCGCTTAACAGAACTCAATGTAATAGAACAGGTGTTTAACCTGGCAAAGACTTCTATTATTCAAAGAGCCTGGAAGCATGAACAAAGACCTGATCTGCATGGCTGGGTATATGGACTTAGAGACGGCATTATTAAACCCGTTTTCGACATGGACTCCGGGACACATATAGACGAGATATACGAGTACGATGATTTATAAAAAAATTCCCCCCGATGTACACCGGGGGAATTTTTTTGCCGCTTCAGCAGGGGTATAATTAGTGACTGCTTGCCTGGAAATTTTCAGGCTCAATAAAATTGATTGTTTCCCCTGTTATTTTTTTTTGCATTGATTTTATAATCATATACCAGTTCTATTACATCATATGCTACAGATTTAGATTTGCTGAAATCAATCACTACTTTGGAATTGGCCGGATCTTTAAAACAAAGCATACAACAATATTTTCGAAAAAAAGGCAAGAGGCTATTGTGACTATTATTATTTTTATCATTATACAACGAAGAATGCCAAATGTATTTTATTAAACATTAATCAGGGGGAGTTGAACCGGTATCTGGGGGACATCATCTGTTAAACTTTATTTTGGGCCTGTTCATTTTAGTTTTGTAGCTTTTGACTTTCTTAAAACAGCCACATGAAAAGAAAATCGCTCTTTCTGTTCTCATTTTTATTTTTTATATCGTTTATTGCTTGTAAAAATGCTCCTCATCAACCGGCTGAAAATGATACAGCCCTGTCTAACACCGATACCTTATGGGCTTTATTACCATTTATTAAAATTGATTCTGTTAACCCGGTACTGGGCCCGGGTACTGGGCGATTTACCGATCCCATCCTTAGACAAACCGTTAAATGGGAAGAAAAAGATGTTTTTAATCCTGCAATAGTGGTAAGAGGTGATACGCTGCTCATGTTGTACCGCGCCGAAGACAGCATTGGTAAATACGCTGGTACCTCAAGAATTGGATTGGCCAAAAGTACGGATGGCTTACATTTTACCCGGATGCCAGCACCCGTTTTTTTTCCTGGTAATGACGCACAAAAGAAATATGAATGGGAAGGCGGTTGTGAAGATCCACGTGTAGTGGAAGACAGTGCGGGTGTTTATTATATGATGTACACCGCCTACGATGGGGATAAAGCGAGATTGTTGGTTGCTTCCTCAAAAGACTTGCTTCACTGGGTTAAATATGGGCCTGCATTTTTAAAAGCATACAATGGGAAATATTTGAACCAATGGTCTAAATCAGGATCCGTTGTTTCAATTTATAAAGATGGAAAAATAACTGCCGCAAAAATTAATGGCAAGTACTGGATGTACTGGGGCGATGTAAATATTGGCGCTGCCATTTCTGATGATCTGGTTAACTGGGAACCGGTTGAAATGCAACCGGGCGAAAAACCAGCCATCGCTTTGCGCCACAATGCAGTTGAAACACCTGATCTGAAAATTGTAATTGGCCCGCGTGCCGGCAAATTTGACAGCGATATTGTGGAGCCAGGCCCGCCGGCTATGCTTACTGAAAAAGGTATTTTACTTATTTATAATGGCCGCAATATTCCTTCTATTGGTGATAGTACACTGGCAGAAGGCACTTATTCTGCCGGGCAGGTGTTGCTTGATAAAAATAATCCCATAAAAATATTACAGCAACAGGATCATTATTTTTTAACACCAGATAAGTCTTATGAAACTGCAGGCCAGGTAAATCATGTTTGTTTTGTGGAAGGGCTGGCTTATTTTAAAAACAAATGGTTTTTATATTATGGTACGGCTGATTCCAAGATTGCGGTGGCAGTGAAGGAATAGCCACGGAGAAAAATTAGCCACAGAGGTAAAAGAGATAATTACGGAGGTAAGGAAGCATTGCGTATAATATGATTTAATTTTCAATTCTCTTTATCCTCTGTGAGAACCTCCTCCACCTTTGTGGTAAAAAATATCAGAAAAAGAAAAAATTTTCATTACCAATCAGAAATAATTACATTCAATCCTGATTATTTATTTATATGTTACCAACTAAAGGAATCTGGAAAGTTATTACTGCATCTTCTGCAGGCACTTTAATTGAATGGTATGATTTTTATATTTTTGGAAGCCTCTCTACTATTATTGCGCATAAATTTTTTCCTGATACCAATCCAACAGCAGCATTACTATCAACCCTGGCAACTTTTGCTGCAGGTTTTATTGTGCGGCCATTTGGCGCATTGGTATTTGGCCGCCTGGGTGATCTGATTGGCAGAAAATATACATTTCTGCTGACCCTTGTATTAATGGGGGGGTCTACATTTTTGATCGGCTGTGTTCCGGGCTATGCAACTATTGGCGGTTGGGCTCCGCTGTTAGTATTATTATTACGTTTGTTACAGGGTTTGGCGCTTGGTGGAGAATATGGTGGTGCAGCCACTTACGTAGCGGAACATGTTCCTGCAAGCCGCCGTGGTTATTATACCAGTTTTATACAAACTACTGCCACGCTGGGTTTATTTCTTTCGCTGGGCGTTATTTTAACGGTAAGAAGAATTACCGGTGTGGAAGCATTTACCAATGGCGATGGCTGGCGTTATCCTTTTTTATTGTCGATTGTACTGGTAGCGGTTTCAGTTTTCATCCGGTTGCGCATGAATGAGTCGCCGTTGTTTTTAAAACTGAAAACGGAGGGGAAGACTTCAAAAAATCCTTTAAAAGAAAGTTTTGGACATAAAACAAATTTTAAGATGGTATTGCTGGCCCTGTTTGGAGCTACCATGGGCCAGGGTGTTATCTGGTACAGCAGCCAGTTTTATGCGCAGAATTTTATTCTTACCAAATGTTTTATAGAATATGAACAGGCCAATACTATCATATTAATTGCATTGGTAATTGCCACACCCTTCTTTATTATATTCGGCAGCCTGTCTGACAAATGGGGAAGAAAAAATATTATGCTGACCGGCATGCTGCTGGGCGCTCTTTTGTACCGGCCCATATTTCAACAATTATATGAAACGGCAGATGTTAGCAAAAAGGTAATAATAGCAGAGCAGACCACTGTAAAATATGCGTCAGAAGTGGTAAAGGGTTCAATTGCAGATTCAATGCATACCACTACTGTTACCAATTACTTTGAAGATGGTACCAACCAGAAAATTGTAAGCAAACAAAAGATAAATACCACCGGAGAAAAGCTACCTGCAGTGGTAAATAAGGAGACTGTTTTGGGAGAAACGGGCAGGCTGAACATGATTGCCTACATAGCATTGATGGTGGTGTTTGTAACTATGGTGTACGGTCCTATTGCGGCATTTTTGGTGGAATTATTCCCTACCCGTATCCGTTATACCTCTATGTCTTTACCTTATCATATTGGTAATGGGGTTTTTGGCGGACTTGTTCCTTTTATTGCAACATTAATTACTACGCTGCCGGGTACAAATTATTTGTCGGGCCTGTGGTACCCAATAATAGTGGCAGCACTTAGTTTTGTAATAGGCAGTTTATACCTGTCTAATAAAATTGATACCAGGATAGATGACTAAAAATACTTTTATTATGAATCGATTAAAACGCATGCTTGGCATACTATGGATGCTGATCGGGCCCGTGCTTTTTATTATACTCATCAGGGCTGCCGTGCACAATATCAGTGTTGCCGGAAAAGGAGATATTAATAAGCCGCTTCCATGGATCATCATTATTGGCATTTTCACACCCATTGTTATTGGCCTGGTTATTTTTGGGTGGTATGCCTGGAAGGGGGAGTATGATGAGAATGTCTAAACCTGGATTTGTGGGATAAAGGGATTTATAGGATAAGTATTAGTAATTGCTATACGGGCATTCTTCTTTTACCCCTGTAAAAAACCCCGTAGGACTCTGTGGTGAAAAATCTGTGTATCTGCAGCATCATTCTTCATAAATCACGCAATCAGCAATCCTGAAATTCTTTTGTAGGTTTGTATCATGTCAATAGAAGTAAAAGGCCTCACAAAAATTTATGGCGAACAA
>JBDSOC010000226.1:0-30339 GCA_039915085.1 Chitinophagaceae bacterium | reverse complement strand
TGGTAATAATTAATGTATCTCCGGGCATTCCGTGCAGGTTTTCTCTGCTAACGAAAATATGGATTCCTTATTGGTTTCTGTTACCTTTGCGGCTCTAAAAAAGTTGATTTACTGAGGAGTTGATAAGTTGAAACGTTATCACCGGAACCGGACAGATTGTAACCTTTCGAATTACCCGACCAGTCAACTGATCAACTAATAAACTATTTAACTAACAATCATGTACAGATCACATACCTGCGGAGAGCTGAGACTTGCAGATGTAAATAAAGAAGTAACCCTGTCAGGATGGGTGCAAACTGTCCGTAAGTTTGGCGCTATCACTTTTGTGGACCTGCGTGATCGTTACGGTATTACGCAATTATTATTTAACGAAACCCTGAATGCAGTATTGGATGCCAATCCCCTTGGCCGCGAATTTGTGTTGCAGGCAAAAGGCAGGGTGAACGAACGCAGCAATAAAAATTCAAATATACCTACCGGTGAAGTGGAGATCCTGGTAAGTGAATTTGCCATACTTAATAAATCTGTTACCCCACCCTTTTCAATACAGGATGATACCGATGGAGGCGATGACCTGAGAATGAAATACCGTTTTCTTGATCTGAGAAGAAACGCGGTAAAAAAGAACCTCGAACTGCGTTATGCAGTCAACCGTTCCGCAAGAAACTATCTCCACGAAAACCAGTTCATGGATATTGAAACGCCTTTCTTAATAAAGTCTACGCCGGAAGGGGCAAGGGATTTCGTAGTACCAAGCCGTATGAACCCCGGGCAATTTTATGCACTGCCACAGAGCCCGCAAACATTTAAACAACTATTAATGGTGAGCGGTTACGATCGTTATTACCAGGTAGTAAAATGTTTTCGGGATGAGGACTTGCGTGCAGACCGTCAACCGGAGTTTACACAGATAGACTGCGAGATGAGTTTTGTTGAGCAGGAAGATATCCTAAACATGTTTGAAGGACTGGTGAGACGCATTTTTAAAGATGTTAAGAACATTGACTATACTGAAAAGATAGAACGCATGACCTGGGAAAATGCGATGTGGCAATATGGCAACGACAAACCGGATATACGTTTTGGCATGTCCCTTTGCAACATAAAAAAACCTGACACTGTTTTTACAGACAAGGCAGCGAATGAAACTTTGGTAAATGGTGCTGACTTTAAAGTTTTTGATGAAGCAGAAACGGTGATTGCCATTGCAGCGCCCGGTTGCAGTGAATATACCCGCAAACAAACTGATGAACTAACGGATTGGGTAAAACGCCCGCAGATTGGAATGAAAGGGCTGGTATACATTAAATGCAATGCAGACGGCAGTTATAAAAGCAGTGTTGATAAATTTTATAGCGAAGAAAAATTAAAAGCGATCGCAACTGCGTCCAACGCAAAAGCAGGTGATCTTATTTTAATAGTAGCCGGTGCCGAAGAAAGAACCCGGAAAGCCATCAGCGAACTGCGGCTGGAAATGGGCAAACGCCTTGGTTACAGGAAGGAAAATGAATTTAAATTATTATGGGTACTGGATTTTCCATTGTTTGAATACGCCGAAGAGGACAACCGATGGGTGGCGCGTCATCATCCGTTTACATCGCCAAAGCCGGATCATATAAAAGTAATGATCAATAACAATCCCGTAATTGAAAATGCGGCTGAATACCTGAATCATCCTTATGCCAATATAAAGGCCAATGCCTATGATATGGTTTTGAATGGCAATGAAATTGGCGGCGGCTCAATCCGTATTTTTCAGCGCGACCTCCAGGAAAAAATGTTTGCTGCATTGGGTATGACAGATGAAGAAGCGCTGCACAAATTTGGTTTTCTACTGGGCGCTTTTGAATACGGCGCACCTCCTCATGGCGGCATTGCTTTTGGATTCGACAGGCTTTGTGCAATTTTAGGTGGTAGTGAATCAATCCGTGATTTTATTGCGTTTCCTAAAAACAACAGCGGCCGCGATACCATGCTGGATGCCCCGAGTACCATTGATGACAAACAGTTCCAGGAATTACAGATTAAACTGGATTTGAAATAACCTCACCCCGGCCCCTCTCCAACTGCGTTGGCCAGGGGCGACCCTCCGCTGGCTTCCTCACAAAATAAAACGGGGAATACAAAAAAGTTGTGCCCCAAATGATTTTAATTTTAGAGTTCTGAATTAATAAATGCAGATACCAGCTTTGAATTCGCTTATTTGATGTAAAAAAAATGAAGTTGTAATATATTCTTCGTCAGCCAAGTTCTATATAATGTGTTTTTGCTCAAATATCTGCCGTTTCAACAAGATCGAGAATGCGAGTTTGGGGGTTCATCATAATTTTCCCGTCCACTTTTGTCCACAAGTTGCGCAAAACAGATAGGGTATCTTCTGCTTCCTTCAAATTGTCAAATTCTAAATCTATGATAACATAGTTTGGATCATCAAATGGTCGGAATATTTTGTAGCGGCGTACTCCGGCTTCTTTACGATTAATCGGGTCACTCTCAAATGCCTTTTTCCATCCGTCAAAGTTTGGAACTTTATGTTCAATCTGAAGATGAATGCTTTTTTGGGGTTCCATTTAGTAATATTAAATTGAAATTTGGTTGTAATTTATTATTCAAAATTCATAGTTGGTACTGCCGCTAAAGTATGACGCACAACAAAATTATTTGTAAAAACAATTTCTTGTAAACCCCTCGTTATATTTACAAAAGACTCTTTTCATTTGGGCACCCTTCTCCACTCTGTGGAGAGGGGCCAGGGATGAGGTCACCCAATTATTCCCGCCAGTTCCAAACTCTTTTTTTTCAATTTTCTTATTTCTACATCTTCAATTATTGGCTCGGGGGTAAGAATAAGCGACGTATTATTCTCCTTCCACCAGGTATTATTTTTTAACTCATTAAACGCGAGTACCCCTACCAGGTATTTGCGATCCTTATCAGCATGCCATTCTTCTATCCACTCAAAACGTTCCTTAGGTATATATTTTAAATCATCAAAACTTACATACACTTTAATAAAAAAATCAGTGGTCAGCTCATTGGGTGTATGATGATATAATTTTTTGTACTCGTATTTGTATTGATAACGCAATGCAGACAAATCACTTAATACTGCTGAAGCCGTAGGGAAACTGCCCGCACCTTTGCCATAAAAAAATTGTTTGTCGGCAAAAGAACTTTCTATTACCACGCCATTGTATTCATTTTTTACAAACGCCAGTGGATCGTCATGCTTTACAAACTGTGGCAATACAAAACCGGCCACCTTACCATTTTGTAATTTCTTGGCCTGCGCTACCAGCTTAATATCAAAATGTTTCTCCGTAGCTACAACTGCATCACTTAGCTGAATATTTTGTATGCCATTAAATACAATATTGGCAGGATTCTCCACAATACCATATGCGTGTGCAAGCAACAAGGTCCATTTGTTTACGGCGTCATATCCTTCTACATCCAGCACCGGATCACTTTCTGCAAAACCCAGCTGCTGTGCAAGTAACAAAGCCTTTTGAAAATCCAGTTTGTCTTCAAACATTTTGGTAAGAATAAAATTGGTAGACCCGTTTACAATTCCTTTGATAGAATGCAGGAGATCATTATCATAATATTCTTCCAGGTTGCGTATTACCGGGATAGAAGCACAGGCAGCTGCTTCATATAAGACCGACAATCCTGTTTTGCTTTGCAGACCCAGCAGTTCAGGCAGGTGTTCCGCCAGCATTTTTTTACTGGCACTTACTACTTCTTTGCCATTTTTTAATGCCGTAGATACAATTTCGTATGCCGGACCGCTTTCATTTATCACCTCTACAATTACATTAATTTCCGGATCGTTCAATAAAATATTTTTGTCTGTAGTAAACAATTCATCCGGCGCATCCCTTTTTTTATCCGGGTTTTTAATACAGACTTTCTTAATAGTAGCTTTCAGCGAAGGTGTTTGCTGCAGTACTTTATATAAACCCTCTCCCACTACACCAAAACCAAATAAACCAATGGTTAACTGCTTATGTGCATCCATATAAGTATCAATTAGAATTAGAATTAGTGCTAACCAGTGTTCTGTTAGTGCTGATCGGCGCCGTGTTATTTAATAAATATGTTTTTATACAATCCTGTATCTGTTCAAATTCCAGTAAAAAGCCATCATGCCCGTATGTTGAATGAATAGAAAGATAGACCGCTCCCGGAATATATTTAGCCAGGTATTGTTGCTCCGCCAGGGGGAAAAGTATATCGGATTCGATACCTATCACCAGTGTTTTTGCTTTTATTTGCTGCAGTGCATTTACAGTACTGGTCCTTTTACGGGCCACATTGTGCGCATCCATTCCCCTGCTTAAAAAATAATAGCTGAATGCATTAAAACGTTTTGCCAGCTTTTCTCCCTGGTAACATTGGTAAGATTCGCTTTTAAAAGCAGTTATTTTCTCATTTTCTATTTCTGCCTGTCCCTGCTCATAGGTCTCATAACTACGGTAAGAAATCAACGCAATGCTGCGTGCTGTTTTCATACCTTCTACACCTGCAGTTTCATTTGCCTCCATCCAGGTAGGGTCTGTTTCAATTGCCATCCGCTGAGAGGTGTTAAAAGCAATACCCCATGCAGAGTGACGTGCATTGGTGGCAATAGGAAAAATAAACTCAAACAATGATGGCTCTTGTATTGCCCATTCCAGCAACTGCTGTCCGCCCATTGAACCTCCAATTCCGATTTTAATTTTTTCTATTTCAAGAAAATCTTTCAATGGCTGATAAGCACGTACCATATCCCTGGTGGTAAAAAAAGGAAAATCATGATAGTACGGGGTATTGGTTTGCGGATTTATATCCAGCGGACCAATACTGCCGTAACAACTGCCCGGCATATTTACACAAACAATAAAATAACTGGCAGGATCAAATAATTTTCCATTGCCCACTAAACCTTCCCACCATTCTGCAGGGTCACTGTTAGCTGTAAGCGCATGAAAAATCCAAACAGCATTGTCTTTTGCCAGGTTTAAAATTCCGTGTGTGGTATATGCCAGGTGATATCCCGGCAGTACCCTGCCAGATTCAAGCGTAAATGCGCTGTTGTATGTAAAGACTTTGTAAGACAATGGTTGATTTTCTGATCGTTGAAAAAAACTCAAAGCCCGCAGCTTATAACTATGAACTGCGGGCTTTGAGCGATGGGCTAAGCGCCGACAGTGGTTTTTGCAAACACTTTTTCGAATGCCTGTTCAAAATCCGCTTTAATATCTTCTATATGCTCAATACCAACACTTATGCGTACCTGGTTGGGCTCTACACCGGCAGCTTTCTGGGCAGACTCATCCAACTGCTCGTGCGTAGTAGAAGCCGGGTGAATGGCCAGGGTCTTTGCATCACCAACGTTGGCAAGATGACTGGTTAATTTTAATGAATCAATAAACTTACTGGCGTTTTCCTTCCCGCCTTTAATACCGAAGTTTAAAATGCCGCCAAAACCATTGGTCAGGTATTTTTTTGCAAGTTCATTGTAAGGATTATTTTTTAATCCAGGGTATACAACAAAATCTACCTGGGAATGCTTTTCGAGCCATTGCGCAAGCTCCACAGCGTTTTCTGAATGCCGCTGTACCCGGAGACTTAATGTCTCCAGTCCCTGTAACAGTAAAAATGAATTGAAAGGGCTTTGAGAAGCACCAAAATCACGCAATCCCTCTACCCTGGCACGTATGGCAAATGCAATATTGGGAAGACCCAGCGGATTCCCTTCTCCAAAAACCTCCCAGAATTTTAATCCATGATAGCCTTCACTGGGTTCTGTAAACTGCGGAAATTTTCCATTGCCCCAATTATAGTTGCCCGCATCTACAATTACTCCGCCGATGGTAGTACCGTGCCCGCCAATCCATTTTGTAGCAGATTGCACCACAATATTAGCACCCCATTCTATAGGACGGAATAAATAACCAGCCGTACCAAATGTATTATCTACTATCAATGGCAAATCGTATTCTTTTGCCAGGTCCGCAAATTTTTTAAAATCCGGGATGTTTAAACGCGGGTTACCAATTGTTTCCAGGTAAATGGCCTTGGTATTTTTATCAATATGTTTTACAAAACTTTCTGCATCGTCTCCATCCGCAAAACGTGCTTCTATACCCAGGCGTTTAAACGCTACTTTAAACTGGTTATAGGTTCCTCCATATAAATAAGTAGTGGTAACAAAATTATCGCCTGCCTGCATAATGTTATTTAAAGCAAGAAACTGAGCCGCTTGTCCGCTGCCTGTTGCCAGGGCCGCCACCCCACCTTCCAGCGCTGCCATGCGTTGTTCAAACACATCAGTGGTTGGGTTCATAATGCGGGTATAGATATTTCCGAAAGCTTTTAATCCAAAAAGATTGGCGGCATGTTCTGAATTATCAAACGCATAAGAAGTAGTTTGATAAATAGGCACTGCCCTTGATTTGGTAGTGGGGTCAATTTGTTGTCCTGCGTGGAGTTGAAGGGTTTCAAAACGATGGCTCATAACATGAAGTTTAATTTTTTAAAAAAAATATTTATGAATAATAACACCGGAAAATAGAACGGAGCTATGCTACTAAACAGTTACATTATGCAACAACAAAAGCTGGTGCAGAAGAAGATGGTATTTGTTGTTGTTGCTAATGCAGACATCCTTACAATTGTATCCTACAAATTTAATTGGCTTTTTTTGCAACCACCAAAATTTGAGTTGTTAATTTTCCAATATACCGGATTCACGTGATGCAGTTCTTTTATCAAAAAAGTCTTTTTAAAACTACGGTATATCTTCGACGACTTTACTACAATCATCATTAAAAACGAATGTAGTTTGCCTGCCAAAAACAAAAAAGCTCACCTGGTAAATCAGATGAGCTTTCAATATTGTTAGTATATTTTCAGAAGCTTGTATCTGACTTATCTTTCCCTGCTGTTATGCAGGGCTGGAATTAGCACCTTCTCAATTTACATTGTTGGTTGCCAAGGCTTCACAGGGCCATATCCCTCTGCCTTTCTTGATAAGTGAATAATAAAGAACTATCGCAAAGGTAATAAGCGGAAGGTTAATTTGCCAATTTTTTTTAGCAGCAGCTATTAGCCGTTAGCTATTAGCATTTCGGCTCAAATGAGCCTCGTTAACAATAAAAACCCTGATTGTTAGCATATTATTTATTACGGCATGTAAATGTATAAATTTCAACACTTACTCTAACAGCTAAAAGCTAACCGGTAATAGCTTCCATCCCCAACCCTTTTCTGCCTGCTGCGTATCTATAATAACAAAACATGTTTTGGTAATTATCTCTTAGCCATTTTTAACGCAAGCTGGAATAATTATTGTTTTTCAAATGGCATCAACTCTACTTAACATTTTTACAGTGATGAAATGAGTGATGAAAATCCGGGCTGTATCGTATGCCCACACAATTTTCATCGCAGCATTTTATACGCCAAACCAACAAAAAAAATATAGGTATGAAAACAAACAACAAGTGGCTGTCCGCAGCCACAGGTATTGCTATGGTATGTGTTTTTTTCCTGGCATGTAACAAAGAAAATTCCGGGAGCTCAGCTGATATTACCGGTAAATCCCGGTTATCCGTTTATATGATGGATGATCCCATTGCCTTTACAAAAGTATTGATCGATATTAAACAGGTTGCTGTAAAAATAGATACTGCAGCACACCGTGGAGATGCGGATGACAATCATCAATGGAACGAAGATTACAGGGGTTGCCGTAATGGCAATTCCACTATTTGGGATACTTTATCGATTACTCCGGGTGTGTATGATTTGCTGCAATTAAGAAATGGAACAGATACATTACTCGCGTCGGGGCTGGTAGCAGCAGGTAAAGTACTTCAGGTAAGAATTACACTTGGTACCAGCAACAGCATTTATACAGACAGCGTAACAAGTTATCCGCTCAATATAATTGGTGCTCATAATTATTTTGATATCAATGTACGCAGGGAAGATATTTCTGTTATTGGCAATGACCAGCTTAAAATCTGGTTCGACTTCAACCTTTCCAAATCTATTTCCTTTCATGAGAATAAATACTGGTTAAAGCCTGAACTGAAACCTTTCAACGATATGAAAAGGCCAAAATTAGAGGGCAGGGTATTACCAGAAGGCGCTTCGGGGTTTGTGGCAGTTTACAACCAGGCGGATACTTTATATGCCCTTCCCTGGCTGGGTGGTTATTACCAGGTGCGTGGCATCACTGCAGGTACCTATTCCATTTATTTTAAAGGATGGCACGGGTATAAAGACACCACCATTACCAATATTACCGTAGGCAGCAGTGGCACTGCAAAAGTGCCTGTTATTACATTGCATAAGTAAGCAGGTAAGAAAGAAAAAGAATCTTATTTGTTAACAGGGATAAAGAGAAACCAGGGATGTAAGAAGGGAAACCGGTCAATGGCCGGTTTCTTCATTTTTATAGGTTTTACCAAACTAAAATGCATTGCTTTTGTTCTTATCTTAGTTATTCATAGCAAATCAATTACAACCCTTTTTACAGTATGGCAATTAAGAAGCAGCCTGCAGAGGAAACAGCAATGGTACAGCAGGATTACATCGAGGTTTTTGGCGCAAGGGAGCACAATCTTAAAAACATTGATATACGCATTCCAAAAAACAAACTGGTAGTATTTACCGGCGTAAGCGGCAGTGGTAAATCATCGCTTGCTTTTGATACCATTTACAATGAAGGACAGCGCCGCTATATGGAGAGTTTCAGTGCCTACGCCCGGCAGTTTATCGGGGATATGGAAAGACCCGATGTGGATAAAATTACGGGGCTCTCACCCGTTATATCTATTGAACAAAAAACTACCAATAAAAATCCGCGTTCTACTGTAGGCACCATTACTGAAATCTATGATTTCATGCGTTTGCTGTATGCGAGGGTGGGTGAAGCCTATAGTTATAACACGGGCAAAAAAATGGTGAAGTTCAGTGAAGAAGAAATTGTAGAAAATATATTCTCAAAATTTAAAAATAAAAAAATTACCCTGCTTGCGCCATTGGTGCGTGGGCGCAAGGGGCATTACCGTGAGCTCTTTGAGGACATCCGTAAGAAAGGATATGTAAAAGCAAGAATAGACGGTGAAGTAAAAGATTTGGTTCCTAAAATGCAGGTAGACCGGTATAAAATACATGATATAGAGGTAGTGATAGACCGGCTGGCAGTAACTGCTGATATGAAAGTAAGGGTGAGCCAAAGTGTTCAAAAAACACTACAGACCGGTAAAGACCTGATGTTTCTGCTCATAAATGATGACAATAAATGTGTTCAGTACAGCAAGCAACTGATGTGCGAAGACACTGGCCTTAGTTATGAAGAGCCATCCCCCAACGCTTTTTCATTTAACTCTCCTTATGGTGCCTGCCCTGCGTGTAAGGGATTGGGAACCGTTTACCAGATAGATATGAATGCAGTATTGCCGGATCTTAATAAAAGTATTAATGAAGGCGGTATTGCTCCCCTGGGTGAAGAAAGGGAAGCCCATGTTTTTAAACAGGTACAGCAGGTAGCACGCAAACATAAAATCAGCCTGGATAAACCATTGAAAGAATTGCCGCAAAAAGCACTGAATGTATTATTGTATGGTAATGAGGAAGCAACCGGCAAAGACACTGCATTTGATTTTGACACTACTGACGGCAATATGTACACGACAGAATTTGAAGGCGTAGTTACCATGCTGCGCCGATGGTTTGCCGCCAACAGCAGTGAGGCGCTGCGCGATTGGGTAGAAAAATTTATGGAACTGAAGAAGTGTGATACCTGTGGCGGATCAAGACTGAGAAAAGAAAGCTTATGGTTCAGGATAGATGAAAAAAATATTGCTGAACTAAGTGATATGAACCTTGATAAACTGATGCTTTGGCTGAATGGAATTGAAAAAAGAATAAGCAACAAACAGAATGCCATTGCCAAAGATGTTTTAAAAGAAATACGCGAACGCCTCCAGTTTCTCCTGGATGTGGGCCTTAGCTATCTATCTGTGGGTCGTCCTTCTAAAACCCTTAGCGGCGGCGAATCACAGCGCATACGGCTGGCTACCCAGATTGGATCACAGTTGCAGGGTATAACCTATATTCTTGATGAACCTTCCATTGGTTTGCACCAGCGTGACAATCACCGGTTAATTACCGCACTAAAAAACCTGCGGAACCTGGGCAACAGTGTCCTGGTAGTAGAACATGATAAAGACATTATGCTGGCAGCCGATCATTTAATTGATATTGGTCCTGGTGCAGGTAAACATGGTGGCCAGATTGTTACGCAGGGAGAACCGCATCACGTATTTAATTTCCGTTCAGAAACTGCTAAATTTTTAACAGGAGAAAAATCAATTGAGGTACCTGCAACAAGAAGACCGGGCAATGGCAAATTTTTAGAATTAAAAGGTGTTACAGGAAATAACCTCAATAAGGTAAATGTAAAATTTCCTTTAGGCAAACTAATACTGGTTACAGGTGTAAGCGGCAGTGGTAAATCAACATTGATAAATGAAACATTATATCCTATTCTTTCAAAATATTGTTACGATTCTAAAATGGCTCCTATGGAATATTCATCCATTAAGGGGTTGGAAAACATTGATAAAGTAATTGAAATCGACCAGTCGCCTATTGGCAGAACACCGCGCAGCAACCCGGCTACTTATTGCGGTTTTTTTACAGACATACGCACATTGTTTGCATCTGTGCCCGAAGCTAAAATACGTGGTTATACAGCGGGCCGTTTTTCCTTTAATGTAAAAAGCGGGCGTTGCGAAGTATGTGAAGGTGGTGGCATGCGCGTAATAGAGATGAATTTTTTACCCGATGTGTATGTGCATTGCGAAAAATGCAATGGCAAAAGATACAACCGCGAAACACTTGAAATAAGATACAAGGGGAAATCAATCAGCGATGTGCTGGATATGACCGTGGATGAAGCAGTAGAATTTTTTAATGCTGTTCCTTATATCTATAGAAAAATAAAAGTATTGCAGGAAGTCGGACTGGGTTATATAACACTTGGTCAGTCTGCCGTTACGCTCAGTGGAGGGGAAGCCCAGCGTGTAAAACTGTCAACCGAACTGGGTAAAAAAGATACGGGTAAAACCTTTTATATTCTTGATGAGCCGACAACCGGACTGCATTTCCAGGATGTACAGCACCTGCTGGAAGTATTGAACAAACTGGTAGACAGGGGCAACTCCGTTCTTGTTATAGAACATAACCTGGATGTAATTAAGATGGCGGATCATGTAATAGACCTGGGACCTGAAGGAGGTGACGGTGGGGGTAAAATATTATTTGAAGGCACACCCGAAGAAATGATAAAAAATAAAGAAAGCCACACCGCTAAATTTTTAAAAGTAGAATTAAAATAATTATAAAAGAACAACGGCTTATTATGAAAAGAGTATTGGTAGATATGGATGAAGTAATAGCAGATACTACGGGCGGAATGATTGAATGGTACAAACATGTGTATGGTGGTGATATAGATTATAAAAAAATGCTGGAAGGAAAGTCATTGGTAAAAGGTTTTCCGGAAGAGCACCAGGCAGAAGTAAGGCAACAATTATTTGAGCCTGGTTTTTTCAGACACCTGCCGGTGATAGAAAATAGTATTGAAGTACTGGAACAAATGAACCAGCGTTATGAAGTATATATTGTATCTGCAGCCACAGAATTTCCCAATTCGCTGACCGACAAATACAACTGGCTGATGGAACATTATCCTTTCTTTACCTGGAAGCAACTGGTATTATGCGGCGTTAAAAGTATGATACAGGCAGATTTTATGATTGATGATCATACCAGGCACTTACACCCATTTAAAGGCAAACCTTACCTTTTTACTGCACCGCACAATTTAAATGAACATGATTTTGAGAGACTCAACAACTGGAAGGAAGTAGCTGCAAAATTTCTGTAACACTGATAAATACCAATGGTTGCGAATGCCCGCTAATGATCCGGTACAGTGGCCGTTACAATAATTTAATTAGTTAACCCTCAAAAAGTCTGAAATCCTTGCTGGCAGTTTTTATTCTTCCATATTGTATTCAAAAAAATACTGGCTTTTATACTATAGTTACTAAATCTTGCAAATCATCTTTTCTAATTTACCTTTTGGTACTTTTTTTATGGAAAAAAGTACCGCAAAAAAGCCAGTCGAAATCCCCGCCTTAATGACCAGTCGGGCAGGGAAAACAGCCCGATTTCGACATAGTTCCCTGACTAGGCTTCTGTACTACTGTGACTTCAGCTGCGCCAATCCTACCTTTTGAGGGACGACTAAATAATTTTTCACGTAACAGTTGTTTCATTGCCGGCATACCAGCAAATAAGGGTGTAGCTTTTTTTGTGAGCGATCAGTTCAGTATCCGGTCTTCGCCATTGACATAGCGTTATCGTTGCTATCAGCCCGGCATTCATTCCTATCCATTCTTGAAAAAATAGCGTATAACAAACGGCCCGCAATTACTCATCGCGGGCCGTTAAGGATACTGGATTGAAGACAGTATTTTTATTCTTTTTGCTTTCCAATAAGCAGTGGCGGGAATTGATTTATAAAATCTTTTGTTTTGTAAGGGTACTAAGAAACGATAGGGAACGGATCAGGTCTTTTAAACCGGATATCAGATCTTACCGATGTTCCCGCCGCTTATTGGCCATCTGTTATCAGCAAAAGAAAACAACTTTAATTATTTTATTGTCAGTGTACCATTTTCAATATGTTCATCGTCGCTGAATACTTCAAACGTATAACATCCCTTACTGAAATTGGTAATCATGGTAGTTTGCTTATTGCGGATCTGGGTTTGTTTTACCAGCGTTCCGTCTACATCAAACACATAGAATTGATATACTTTTCCCTCTTCGCCACTCGCGTTAAAGAATAAAACTTCATGACTGGCGCCGGGATAGATTTTTATTTTATATTTTTTGCTGGTGAGCAATTTATTGATAACGATACTGTCTTTGAACAAGGGTACCGCAGATGATGCATTTGCTTTTACAGGTGACTGAACCACCACGAACAGCATCAGCGCAAAAAGTGTATATATTACCGGATGCGTGATACACCGGTTGCCAGGTACAATTGTTTTCATTTACTGTATGCGTTTACAGGTTTAAAAAAGGGTACGGATCTAACTAAGAACCAACTTTTTGATTACGGTTAATGTGTTATAATTAGAAACGTATAACAGGGCAACGTGTTGAATTACGGAAATTATTGCTGCTGCTCAGACGTATACCTAATTTAATACCGAATGTGTAGTAAGCGTCTTTTTGTTTTGCATCTCCGCGTTTATCTCCGGCCTGGCCATAAGCAGGTGCACCACCTGCACCGTTATTACTTTTATCATACATTATTTTTGCCAGTGCAAGCTGTGAAGCTGAATAGAGACTGGCATTAGCGTCAAATGCGCTTTTACCAACATAAGTTGTGCTTACACCATCAATATAATCAGTAAATGTTTTACGGTAAATTACTTCAAGACCAAGACTGATATTATCGTCCAGCCAGTATTTAACACCTGCTCCCAATGGAATATTTGGCTGCCACGAAGAAGCCTGTTTCCTGTCGGGATAACCTGCAAAACCCTGTCCTTCCAGCCGTAAAGGTGCTAATTCAACCAGTTCGCCTGTATATGGATTGGTTCCTTTGGAATTAAAATGAAATACGCCTATACCAACTATTCCATAAGGACGAAGTTTACGATAAACATCGGATGGATCTTCTTCTAAGAATACAGTAGGATAAACTTCTCCCACTACAATTGCTTCAAAAAATTTAGATTGAAAATCAAGGCCCCTGTTGTAACGTGCTTCTTCATAACCACCTTTGCCTTTAATAATCTTATCATCACCTTCCAGCTTCCCAATGTTTACTGCAAGACGTACACCAATCCAGTCTTTTGGATAATAACTGAAATGTGCTCCTACTGATAACTTAGTAAGATTAAAGTTGTTGTCTTTTAAGAAGGTTTGGCCTTTGCCAAGATGACCACCCAGATCGCCCAGGAAGTTAGAAGGACCAACTGTAATACCGATTTCGCTGAATGGACCGCCATCATTATTCTGGGCATTTGCCAGCGATGGAAAGAAAATGGAGAGTAGCATAATTACACACGTTCCCCACAGAAAGTGTAAAAACTTTTTCATGAATACCAGATTTTAGTTTTCGAATAGTTATTTGGATTCGGGTACTAAAACGAAAAATACCCCTTACGAACTAGAAACGATGAAACTAAAATTGTGGTGTGTACACGGTAAAAAAAATATAAAATAAAGTAATTCTCCCTATGATTAACGCAGGTGTTTTTACGAAAGCAGCATTTGAATATGATCTATTCCATCTTCGGGATAAATTCCGCCCGTGGGAATAAATCCCAGGGAGGTATAAAAGTCTTTTAAATACAACTGTGCGCCTATTCTTATTATACCGTTACCAAATAGTTTCCTGCATTCAGTGATGGACTGCTGCATCAGCATACGGCCAGTACCACTACCCCTTGCCGTTATAGAGGTTACTACCCGGCCTATGCTTGGTTCTTCATAAGCAATTCCTGCCGGAACAAGCCTGGTATAAGCTACCAGTTTTGTATCCCATCCCATCAAATGAAATGAGGGCTGGTCTTTATTATCTGCATCCTGGAAAACACAGTTTTGTTCTACTACAAATACTTCATTGCGCAGCTGCAGTATTGCATACAATTCATCAGCAGTGAGTTCATTGAAAGGTTTACAAATCCATGTAATCATTACAAATAATAATTAATGCGGTTAGCTATTTCAATTAATTCCTGTAGTAAGGTATGTTAAGCTTTACAGGATAATCCACCGTACGGTTATGTATAACTGCCGGAGACCATGGTGGCATCGTGGCAAAAATATGAATGATATGCTTACTGAGATTTTCGTCTGGCGTGTCTGCAACAACGAGATTTTCTACGGCACCTGTTTTGGTTACAGTAAAGGTTATAGTAGCTTCTCCCTCCTCTTTAATATCTTTAAATTTTTCTTTATGCAGTTCGTATTCTATATAATCCAGTGTTGTAAAAATGGGATGAATAAGAACGGGTAGTTTTAATATGCTGCAGGTTGCACCGGTATATTTACCTGTTGAATCATAACATTCAAGTTCAGTAACCTTACCGCTTACATATGTTTCTTTGCTGCTGGGGTTTCCATTTTCCCTGAACCAGCTGCACAAACCTGATAACGAATCGTTGTGAAAATTAACTGCTGATTCTTTATTGCCGTTTTCATACCACATGGTGCTGGCACCTTCCAGTTTTCCTTCGGGATCAAAATCATCCAGTACCGACTGAACTTTGTATGCCGGGTAACTCTGGTGCTGAACAGACAATGAATCAGTGTATATATAAGACTGTTCGCTTTTGATCTTCCCGTTAGCATACCATGATTTCCATATACCGGAAAAATGATTATTAATGAGTGTGCCTTCATTTTTTATCTGCCCGTCTGCATACCACGATTGCCAGTGCCCGGTTGGTAAATTATTTTTAAAACTGCCTGTTTGAGCCACCTTTTTTTTAGGATGGTACAACGTAAACGGCCCGTCTTTAATGGTAAGCGCAGCATCTTTATAATTAACTTTCAGTAAAACGCCGGTATCGGGATAGACTGCATATAATAACCAATGATCATCATTGCGGATTGCCATTGCCGCAAAAACAACATCTTTTTTAGAGGTGAAATGCAGGTTGCCGTCAAGATATTTACGGACACTGTCTTTTTGTGCAAGACCTGGCAAAGCAACTAATAATAAAATGACGTGTAAAAGAAATCTTATCATATATAAAATTACTTAATTACCCTGTATCATATCATGATGAAGCAAGCCGGGATTACCGCAAAAATAAAAAGCATTCCGGAGGGCGGAATGCTTTTATTTAAATGATGTATACAATCCGGCTTATTTAGCCAGTGCATTTACTGTTTTAGTCAGCTTCCTTTTGAGGTTAGCTGCTTTATTCTTATGAATGATACCTTTTTTAGCAAGTTTATCAATCATAGAAGCAACTTTAGGCAAAGCTTCACCTGCTTCTTTATTTGCTTTAACTTCTTTAAGGTCGCGAATAGCATTACGGGTAGTTTTTCCGTAATATTTATTTCTTTCGCGGCGCTTACTTGCCTGACGCACGTCTTTTTGGGTAGCTTTATGATTAGCCATGTGTTCTAAAAATTTAGGACGGCAAAGGTAGGGGAATACGATGAAAAATAGAACATCGGTACTGGAAATTTTAGAAAAGATACCAACGCCCGGTAATATCCGCCTGAAATCTGCTATTGTGTTCACGCTAAACTAACAACATTTTTGACAGGCAGCCTGCATTTATCCAAAAAATAAGCAGAACCAGTTTGCAAGGCCAATTAAGGTTCAGTATTTTAACCGATATTTGTAACCCATAAAAAGTTGGCTTCTCATGAAGGATTTTTCTTACATAACCAGTGCTCATCCACAGTTTATTGAAGGTTTATACCAGGATTATACAAAAGACCCTAACAGTGTTGACCCGGAACTAAAAAAATTTTTTGAAGGCTTTGATTTTGCCATTGGCAATGCCAAAAACGGAACAAATGGAAGCGCTGTAGCGGCATCGGCAACTGCTGTGCCCACATCCGCCCCGGCAGCATCAACTGACTGGATGTATGAAATCAGGGCTTACCGCATGATACTTGGCTACAGAAACAAAGGCCACCTGCTCGCTAAAACAAACCCCATACGTACACGTAAAGACAGGGGCGCCAACATTGAGTTGGGGTTCTATGGTTTTTCCGAGGCTGATTTAGATAAGGAATTTCATGCCGGCAACATGATTGGACTGGGCACTACTACACTCCGCAATATTTTCAACCACCTGCAAAAATGTTATGCTTCACACGTAGGCATAGAGTTTAAATACATCAGTGATCAAAAGAAAGTAGACTGGCTTACCAATGAAATAGAGAAAAAATTTTTAACCCCGTTACCGCTCGAAAAGAAAAAAAGAATACTGGAAAAACTGAACCAGGGAGTCATGTTTGAAAAATTCCTGCATACCAAATATGTTGGACAAAAACGTTTTTCGCTGGAAGGCGGGGAAACCACCATCGCCGGGCTTGATGCTATCATCAATACAGCTGCAGACAACGATGTGCAGGAAGTAGTGATTGGTATGGCCCACCGCGGCAGGTTAAACATCCTTGCCAACATTATGGGCAAAACCTATGAGCAGATTTTCAGTGAGTTTGAAGGCACCGCAAAAGTGGATCAAACCATGGGAAGCGGAGACGTGAAATACCATATGGGTTATGGAAGTGAACTGGTTACCCCTTCCGGTAAAACCATTCACCTTAAACTGATGCCCAATCCATCTCACCTGGAAGCGGTAGATCCGGTGGTAGTAGGTTTCGCAAGGGCTAAAGCAGATGTTTTATACAAAAGTGATTACGATAAAATTTTACCCATATTGATACATGGCGACGCATCTGTTGCCGGGCAGGGTATTGTGTATGAAGTATTGCAGATGTGCAGCCTGGATGGCTATCTTACGGGGGGCACCATTCACTTTGTAATTAATAACCAGATTGGGTTTACTACTGATTTTGAAGATGCCCGCAGTTCTGATTATTGTACTTCGCTGGCTGCTACCGTACACGCACCGGTTTTGCATGTAAACGGAGATGATGCGGAAGCGGTAGTAAAATGCGTGGAGATTGCCACACGTTACCGCCAGGAGTTTAATGCAGATGTTTTTATTGATATGGTTTGTTACCGCCGGCATGGTCACAATGAAGGCGATGACCCGAAATTTACACAGCCACATCTTTATGCACTGATAGACAAACACCCTAATCCGCGCGAAGTGTATACCAGCTTCCTTTTAGAAAATGGTGAAGCCGATGCCAGGGAACTGGCTAAAGAAATGGAAAAAAAGTTCTGGGGAGATTTGCAGGAGCGCCTGGACGAAGTAAAACAAAATCCATTGCCCTACAAATACCAGCAGCCTGAACTGGTATGGAAAAGCATGCGCAGGGCAACCTGGGAAGATTTTGAACAATCACCTGTTACTGCTATCAGTGAAACTGATTTTAAAAAGATTTTTGATGCCCTGATGAAATGGCCCGAAGACTTCAAGCCGCTGAAAAAAGTTGAAAAAATCATACAGGATAAAATAAAACTATTTAACGAAGAAGGAAAGGTTGACTGGGCCACAGGTGAATTGCTGGCCTATGGTAGCATAATAGCAGAGGGACATGATGTGCGGCTGAGTGGCCAGGATGTACAGCGGGGTACTTTCTCGCACCGTCATGCAGTGCTGCAGGATGAAATAACCAACAAAGAATATAGCCGTCTCAGCAGGCTGGACGGCGCCAGCGGGCAATTCAGGATTTATAATTCTTTACTGAGCGAATATGGTGTGCTGGGCTTTGAATATGGGTATGCCATGGCCAATCCCAATGCGCTTGTTTTATGGGAGGCGCAGTTTGGCGATTTTTGCAATGGTGCCCAAACCATGATTGACCAGTTTATTGCAGCCGGCGAACAAAAATGGAACAGGATGAATGGTGTAACCCTTTTGCTACCACATGGTTATGAAGGACAGGGCCCAGAACACAGCAGTGCCCGGCTGGAACGTTTTTTACAATTATGTGCAGAATTAAATATGGTGGTAACCAATATTACCACAGCGGCCAATTTCTTTCATATGCTGCGGAGGCAGGTAAAATGGCCTTTCCGTAAACCATTAATCAATTTTGCACCCAAGGCCAACCTGCGGCATCCAGGGTCCTACTCACTGGCAAGCGAATTTACTTTCCGCCGCTTCCAGGAAACACTGGATGATCCATTTATCAGCGATGCCACACAGGTAAAAAAAGTGCTTTTCTGCAGTGGTAAAATATATTTTGATTTGGCTGAACGCCAGCAAAAAGAAAACAGGAAAGATACTGCCATTCTTAGGGTAGAGCAATTGTATCCGTTACCGGCAAAACAACTGGAAGCTCTTTACAACAAGTACAACAGGGCTACCTGGTTTTGGGTACAGGAAGAACCGCTTAATATGGGCGCTGCATCCTACCTGCAAATGAACCTGAAAACCATCAACTATGGTGTTATCAGCAGGCAGCCGAGTGCATCTACTGCAACAGGATACAATAAAGTGCATCACCAGGAGCAATCAGAAATTATTGATACCGCATTTTCCATTTAGTTGGCTACAGCCACAGATTCGCAGGTTATTATTGCCTGTACCGGTGGGCGGAAAACATTTGCAAATCAAATAATGCCCAAGAATTTTACTAATTCGGTATTTTCGTAAACAAAGAGAAAAGAATCTTATGATCGATATTAAAGTTCCTACAGTTGGTGAATCCATTAGCGAGGTAACATTATTAAAATGGACCAAACAAGATGGGGATTATGTAGACAGGGATGAAGTTATTGCAGAACTGGAAAGTGAAAAAGCAACGTTTGAAGTAAATGCAGAAAAAGCGGGTGTATTAAAAACCTCTGCCAAAGAAGGCGATACATTGAAAATTGGAGATACGCTTGCTTCCATTGATGAAACTGCCGCAAAACCAGAAAGTAAAAAAGAACCCGTGGCCGAAGCAGCTGCCGTAAGTGCGCAGCCTGAGAATAACCAACAAAAAACCTGGGAAAAAAAGAACACTTCAGTTGAAGATAAAAGCACTGCTTCAGCAGATGGAAATGCGCCGGCTGTTAAAGCCACGCCAGTCGCCTCTGCTATCATAGCAGATAAAAAAGTAAATCCTTCTTCTATTACCCCATCAGGTGCCAATGGCAAAATTCTGAAAGATGATGTACTGGCTGCATTAAGCAGTCCGGGCCGCACGCCGGGCAAAGAATTATTTACCCGGAATGATAAACCTGAAAAGATGAGTAACCTGCGCAAGACCATCAGCCGCCGGTTAGTAGAAGCAAAGAATACCACCGCCATGCTTACCACTTTTAATGAAGTGGATATGAAGCCTATTATGGATTTGCGCACAAAATATAAAGAAGCATTTAATAAAAAACATGGTGTCAACCTCGGCTTCATGAGTTTTTTTACGAAAGCCGCCTGTTTTGCATTACAGGAATGGCCTTCAGTGAATGCCTATTTAGATGGCGACTCTATTCTCTACCATGACTATTGTGATATTTCGATTGCTGTATCTGCACCACGCGGGCTGGTTGTACCGGTTATACGCAATGCTGAAAGTTTAAGCATGGCAGATATTGAGAAAAAAGTGGTAGAGCTGGCTACCAAAGCCAAAGAAAGCAAACTTACTATTGAAGAAATGACCGGGGGCACTTTTACACTCACCAATGGCGGCGTGTTTGGTTCGCTGATGAGTACACCCATTATTAATATTCCGCAGAGTGCTATACTTGGTATGCATAAAATACAGGAAAGGCCCATGGCTGTAAATGGCCAGGTGGTGATAAAACCAATGATGTACCTGGCACTTAGTTATGATCACCGTATCATTGATGGCCGCGAGTCTGTCAGTTTTTTAGTAAGGGTAAAGGAATTATTGGAAAACCCCGAACTCTTATTGTTTGGCAAAGACCCTGTAAAAACATTACTGGAATTATAAATATCTTATATTTTACTTTAGATTATTTGCCGGTCAGTAAATTATAGCAGCCGATCCTTTTAACTACCAAGGTGACAGAAAATGTAATTAAGTTATATGAGCAGGGGAAATGGAAAAAATGGGTAATACCTGTTATTGTTGCTGCTACAATAATCACCTGCATACAGCTAATACTGGGTTCTAGTAATAATTTTACCATCTTTCGTTATTCATCATTACACTTAATTTCTCACCAGCCATTGTACCTGGCCTACCCCGGAAAGTATGATGATTATTTTCTTTATCACCCTTCTTTCACTGTGCTGTTTATGCCTTTTGCTTTTTTGCCATTGCCCGTGGCTTTGTGCCTGTGGACATGCCTGAGCATGTTCGTTTTTTTACGGGCTGTTTACCTGCTTCCGGGTATTACAGATGCTGCAAAAAAAATGATGCTCTTACTGGCATTGCCAGAATTTATAAATAATCTTCAATATGCACAAACCAATATTTTTCTTGCTTCATTAATGCTGCTGGCTTTTATATATTTTGAAAGGGGCCTGCTTGCAGGGGCAGCTTTTTTTGCAGTAATGGCATTTTGTATTAAAGGATATGGTGGCATAGCAGGGCTGCTTTTTATTCTGTACCCGGGCAAACTGAAATTTATGGGGTATGCTTTTTTATGGGGTATCCTGATTGCCGCATTGCCATTATTGTTTGTATCCTTTAATGAAATAATAATACTGTATACTGACTGGTTAAAAATGATTAGCAGTGATGGCATAAAAGAAGGCATGTCAATTATTGGTTTGTTTGGTAAAACACAGCAGGCAGAACTTTTGATTACCATTACAGGCTTTTTATTGCTGTTTATAAGTTTTGTTATAACACTAAAACGTTCTGCTGCAGGTACATTTTATTTTCGCGGGCTATTGTGCTGTTACCTTTTTTTGTGGGTGGTGCTTTTTAACCGGGCCGCAGAATCACCCACCTATCAGCTTGCCATTACCGGCATTGCATACTGGTTTGCGCTGGATGGGTTAAAGCGGAGAAATGTTTTTATAATAACTATTCTTTTCCTGTATGTTTATCTCCTTCCTTCTGATCTATTTCCCGCCATATTTCACCAGTTTTTCAGGCAATATCAATTAAAAGTCTATCCATTCCTTTTACTCTTTTTTTATCTGCAGTACCAGCTTTTGGCTACAGTCAAAAATGTTGACCCAAAACGCACCTCGTTCCAATTTTAATTCTCCCAACAAGTGCATTTTAATTAAAAAATTGATAAACAATTGTTTATCAAAAATATTTTTAACAGTAAAAAGTATTTTTAATACTGTCATTAAAAAAAGATTAAAAATATTTTCATATCCCTATCTTTATCATGCTAATTTATAAAACAACCCCCTAAATGAATCAATTGAGTCCTGCAAGGCTCAATCTTAGCATTGTTTTGCCTTGCTATAACCCCAACCCAAACTGGCACCTACAAGTAGCTACTCATTATCAACAAATTAAGAGTTGTTTGCCAGCGGACACGCAGATTGAAATTATTGTTGTGAGCGATGGTTCCCCTAATCCGGTTACAGCAGCCTCCAGAAGATTTCTTAGCAGGCGCTGCCCTCATTTCAAGTTTATCTCCTACAACTATAATATGGGAAAAGGCTACGCAGTAAGAAAGGGAGTAAAAGCCGCCCAGGCTCCTTACATTATTTATACAGATATTGATTTCCCTTATACAGTGGAAAACATTTGTGAAGTATACCGTAAATTGCTTGGCGGCAATACTGAACTGGTAATGGGGGTCAGGGGAGCATCTTATAACCAAAAGCTATCGTTTTTGCGCAGGCTTGCATCTAACGGATGCAATTACCTTAACAAGACTTTACTGAACCTTCCTTTTAAAGATGTGCAGTCTGGTTTAAAAGGCATCAACCTGGTTGGAAAGGAATTATTATTAAAAACTACCATCAACAGATTTTTGTTTGATACTGAATTTATCTGGCTGGCAAGTTCTTTCAGTAATATCCGCATTGAAGCATTGCCGGTAAGCCTCCGGGAAGATGTTTCTTTCACAAGTATGTCTTCGTCAGTGTACATGAAAGAAGCAGGAAATTTTTGCCGTTTACTTTTAAAGGATAAATTATTATTACTAAGACGTTTTGATGCAGAATTCAAAACAGCCATACCGCATACTGCTTAGCTTCGACCTGGAGGAGTTTGATATACCCAATGAATATGGTGCAGCACTGACTGTGGAAGAACAACTGGCCGTTACACAAAAAGGTATGCGCAACCTTTTACCTGTACTTAATAACCTGCAAATACCAGTTACCTTTTTTACAACCGCATTTTACGCGCAACAAAACAAAGCAGTTATTGAAGAAATAGCTGCCACACATGAAATAGCATCCCATGCTTTTTATCACAGCAGCTTTAGCGATACGGACATTTTGTTATCACGCCAGGTATTAGCCGCCATCTCCGGGCAAAGCATTACAGGTTTCCGGATGCCAAGACTGGCCAACGTCAGTAAAAAATTAATTTCGGATGCGGGCTATCTCTACGATGCATCCTTAAACCCTACCTGGTTACCCGGCAGGTATAATTATTTAAGTCAGCCCCGCACTTTGTTCCGCAAAGACAAACTATGGATAATGCCTTCCTCAGTAACCCCGCACTTACGCATTCCTTTATTCTGGCTGACTTTTAAAAACCTGCCTTTATCATTTATAAAACAATGCAGCCTGCAGGCACTTAAAAAAGATCATTATCTCAGCCTGTATTTTCACCCATGGGAATATGTAGATCTGTCGCCTTATCATACCATGCCTTTTTACACCAGGAGAATATCCGGTAACAAATTGCTAAACAAATTAACTGCTTACCTCAGTTGGTTGCAAACATTGGGCGTTTTTTCGACCATGGAAGCATACATTAAAACGCAGGACCGGGCTTAGGGTAACTGACATCAGGCATGTTTTAATAACTTGCATGCAATGAAGCATTTTTCTCATCTTAATACTGCTGCTGAAATTATAGGTAAGTACAGTGGCAACCTGCCTTTTCATCTCTTTATTAAAGATTTCTTCAGGCAAAATAAAAAATACGGTTCCCGCGACAGGAAACAAATTACACATCTGTGTTATTGTTATTTCAGGTGCGGACAGGCTGTAAAAAATAAACCTTTACAGCAGGGCATCACGGAAGCATTGTTCCTGTGTTCTGATCAGAACAACGAATTGCTGGCAGCCGTTCAGCCGGTATGGAATGAAAATGTGCATGCATCCATCAAAGAAAAATGTGCCTTGCTCAATATACCGCCGGATTTACATATTTTTTCTTTCGCCGCTGAATTAAGCAACGGTATCAACGCAAATGATTTTAACCGCTCTCATCTTATACAACCCGGTGTATTCATACGCATAAGACCTGGTTATTTGCAAACCGTAAGCAATAAATTAGAACAAGCGGGAATAGCATTTACGTTGTTGCAGTCCCACTGTATCAGTTTACCTGCATCTTTAAAAATTGATGAATTGCTGCAGGTAAATAAAGAAGCAGTAATACAGGATTACAGTTCACAACGCACGGGAGAATTTATGCAGTTGCTTACTGCTGTACGGCCAGGTTTTAATGTTTGGGATTGCTGCGCTGCCAGCGGGGGCAAATCAATCATGGCAAAAGATATACTGGGCGATATTAATTTAACCGTTTCAGACATACGGCCAGCTGTTCTCAATAACCTTAAAAAAAGATTTAGTGAAGCAGGAATAACCAATTATAGAATATCTGCGGATGATCTTACCAGGCCAGTCACAAATCATCCTAAAAACGGCTTTGATTTTATTATTGCAGATGTGCCCTGCACGGGTTCCGGCACATGGGGAAGAACGCCGGAAAGATTATCATTTTTTCATGAAAAAGAAATTGATAGCTATACCCGGTTGCAAAAGAAGATCGTAACAACGGCCTTGCATTGTTTACAAAGCGGGGGATACTTTCTTTATATTACCTGTTCTGTTTTTAAAAAAGAAAATGAAGACATGGCCGGGTTTATTCAAACAAATTTATCTGCCAGCCTGGTAAAAATGGAAGTATTAGAAGGATATAACCTGAAAGCAGATACTATGTTTGCAGCGCTGTTTAAGAAAAATATGCAGTAACCAGATAATGATATTAAGATACTTATTACTTTTTGTTATTGCTTAATTACCCTTAGCGAGGTCTTATTCTTTCCATCACTGTATTGCACAGTATAAACACCCTTGCTGATTAATTGTAGCTTATTAAAACTCAGGGTGTAAATGCTTCCCTGCTCTACTTCAGTATTTCTTATTTCAATTGTTTTTCCGTTCATATCAATTAAGCGAAGACTGCTGTGACCAGTAAGCGGGGCCTTTAGCAAAACACTTAACTCATTATTAAAAGGTACCGGGTAGGCTTTGATCCATGAATCACCCAATACCTGCTGGTAGTTTTTAGTTATTTTTTGTTGTTGCAGATCAAGGTAAGCCAACCGCATATTAGGGATGCCATAACCATAACGGTAATCAGGGTTGGTATACTGACTGGCACTTTTCTGAAGCGCATTTATAATCTCCATATTACTGAACTCCGGAAAAGCCTGCCACAAACATGCTACCAGTCCGCACATATTGGGATTTGAAAACGAAGTACCGCTAAGGTTTACCGGGTCTCCTGAAACTGAACTTGCTACAACTGCGGACCAGCCTACAGATACCACATTTGGTTTTAATTTGCCTGCACCATTGGGTCCATAACTGCTAAAGCTGCCAATAACACCCAATACATTGGTTGCGCCTACCGTTAAAATGCTATCAGCATCTGCCGGGCAAATAACAAATTTTGCATCCGTTGTGGCATTGCCGGAATTGCCTGCACTGTTTGTAACCAATAGCCCTTTTCTTACAGCCATGGTGGCGCCAATACTAATAATAGATGTTTTGCCATCTCTTTGTGCATAGCTGTGATCAAAAGAATGATCATCAAAATCACTGTAACCAAGAGAAGAAGTAATAATGTCAACACCGGCACTGTCTGCAAATTCTGCTGCTGCCACCCAGTTTTCTTCTTCCACAGGATATTCTGATGCAACATCTTCAGTGCGCAATAACCAGAATTTTGCTTTGGGTGCCGTACCAACAATTTTTCCGGGCCTGTTGGCCGCAATAACCGATAAACACCAGGCCCCATGTGCATTGTCTTCGTTTACACTTTCTTCACCGGCCACATAATCCCATGTACCCAGGATCTGGTTTTGCATGCGTATACTGTCAAATGCTATATTGTTTTTATAATTGGAGAAACCGCCATCCAGAATTGCTATTGTAATACCTTCTCCATGAAAACCAAGATTGTGCAGGTATTCTCCTTCGTGAATATGCACCTGTCCTTCATTGCTTCCATAATTATAAACATTCTGCAGGCCTGTTATACCAAAAGGAGAAGCGATACCACTTACACGCAGCGGTACAGGTACCGGCTGCTGGTTGTATTCATCTGTTTTTCCGGATGGTACTGGTTGTACCTGCGCCATTCTAAGTGCTATGGCACTGGAGTTTTTTACAAAATAAAAAGAATTGATTTTAGCCAGCGCTGCGGGATCGGTAGTTTTAATACAGACCTGGTTCAGCCATTTGGAGGTATTAAGTACAATAACATTGGGCACCGCTTTTATACTGTCTAAATAAACAGACCGTACAGGCAAATCAGTGGAATCAACAGGTATCTTATACCGGGTTCTTCTTGCCAGGGCTTTGGCGGACAAATAAGCCGATGGGTTGCTGATGGTGTAGGCACTTCCGTTTTTATCTTTTAAACGGATGATATACCGGCTATACTGCGATTTAACAGAAAATGAAAAAAACATTCCGCACAACACAACTACCAGGTAATATTTCTTCATGCAACTTCTATTTGCGGTAATAAACAAAATACTAATTGTGATTTAAAATGGAAAGTTTTACGCCGTAACCATTATAATAATAATTTCCTGGTACGGTATCACATACAACTCTTACACCGGCATCCAGCTGGGCCCTTGCTATTGAATCACAGTTTTTATTACTGGCATCTGTTGTGCCATCGCTATCGCATTTGACTTTGGTAGTATCACACTTGTTATTAAGACAGTGTATCATTAAACAATTGCGGGTGATATAACTCGTCTGGTATTCCCATGAAAATAAATCCTGGAAAATTTTTCCTACACCTTTTGCATATACTTCGTAAGAACTGCTGTAACTGCTGAGGCTGTTTACATAAAAAGGCTTGTTAGTGGTAGAGTCAAACTGCACAACAGTAATGGTAGTATCAAAATTAAGATTGCCAACCTGGAACGGCATTCCTACATTGCTGTAAGAAAAAACCCAATCGAGATAATTGGCATCTTCAGAAGTAAAGTGAAACGGTGAAACAGCAATATATGAATTTCCTTTCCAGCTAAAATTATCAACGATGGGACTAACCAGTCTTGTCTGGCGCATGTTGTTTTCAATATATTCAAATGTATTGGCTGTTTGAAAGGCCATGAACGTATTGCTGTTGTTCCATTTTTTAGTGGGCTCATCCCAAACATATCTTGCAATACGGTAACCCGGACGGTTAAGGTTATCAGTAATTGCGGCCTCAATACTGTCTTTTACTATATATGAGTTTACTGTAAACCCTGTTCCAAAAGGAAGTGTAACGGTGGAATCAAGTTTATAGGTAACAAATTTACCAATGCCTAAATTGGTGTAATCACTGACATGATCACTGATAAGATCATTCTTGCTGTTACAACGGGTAAGCAACAGGCCACAAAACGCAATGAGTACGATCGCAAAAAAAATTTTCTTCATAAAATACCAGTCAGTTTTAAAGTCAGCACCTGTAAGTCAGACAATTGAAAAAGGCTTAACGATGCTTTAAAAAAAACCGGGAAGATATTCCTTCCCGGTTTGCAAACGTATAAAAAACAAGATTATTGCACCTTTAAGTGCTTATTCCTGAACATATAGTATAAAAATTCACACAATCATTTACCCCTGCATGTTCCGCATAATAACACCCCCCCCAATAACATCATCTCCTTCATAAAATACCGCACTCTGACCGGGAGCAACACCCTTGGCATTCTCATAAAACTTTACCTGCACACCCTCAGGGGTATTGTACAGGTTGGACAATGTGCCCGCGTCTTTGTAACGTATTTTGGTGGTTGCTTCCATGCCATCTGTAATGCCATCGTATTTGCCCCAGTTAATTTTAGTTACCATCATCTCCTGCCTGTTCAAATCATCCTCTTCACCCAACACAATTGTATTGGTATCAGGGTTTATCGCGGTAACGTATACCGGCCGGCCAAAAGCAATCTCAAGGCCCTTTCGCTGGCCAATGGTATAAAACGGATAGCCTTTGTGCTGACCCAGTATTTTACCTGTTTTGTCAATAAAATTGCCCCCTGCTACCCTTTCTTCCAGCCCTTGTACTTTCTTTTTCAGAAAGCCGCGGTAATCATTATCTGGTACAAAACATATTTCATAGCTCTCGCTTTTCTTTGCCAGCTCTGGATAGCCATAATCAAGAGCCATCTGCCTGATTTCAGTTTTGCGGTAAGGCGCCAGTGGCAAAAGGGTACGGCTCAATAAATCCTGCTGTAATCCCCATAATACATAACTCTGATCTTTCAAATCATCTACTGCTTTGCTGATAAAGTATCTTCCATTGTGATGCTGCTGAATTTTTGCATAATGACCCGTTGCAATAAAATCGCAACCCATGGCATCTGCCCTTTTCAGCAAAGCCCGCCATTTAATATGTGTATTGCACATTACACAGGGGTTGGGCGTGCGGCCGGCTATGTATTCATCTACAAAATTTTCAATAACGAAATCACCAAACTCTTCCCGTATATCCAGTATAAAATGCGGGAAACCATGCTGCACCGCTGCCATACGGGCATCATTAAAACTGTCTAAATTACAGCAGCCCGTTTCTTTTTTACTACTGCCGCTGGTTGCATAATCCCATGTTTTCATAGTGATACCTATCACTTCATACCCTTCATCATTAAGCATAAGGGCGGTAATGGTACTGTCTATACCACCACTCATTGCCACCAATACTTTTCCTTTACGGCTCATACAAATAAAATTTTACAGAACCGCAAATATACAAATAAACCATGGAGTCGCAGAGACTTGGGGAAGCAAGAAGGGAGATACCACAACCCCGTGTTATTCAGCGTACTGCATTCCTGTTCAAATCGCAGACAGCGGTTCCTTCTTCCATAAATTCTTTGTAGCAAAAAACACCAGCACGCCTAAAAGGGAGAGGCCGAGCCCAAGTAAGGCAAAGAGGCCGGTAGAATAAAATACAAACAACCATATCCAAACTGATAAAATAACAGGCAAAGGATACAACCACATTTTAAAATAAGATGTGCTGGCAGGTGGATTTCTGCGCAATAAGACAACCCCGACAGATTGGGCAATAAATTGCACCAGTATGCGCATGGCCAGTATGGCACTGATAACATCAGCCAGCTTAAATAACAAACTGAATATAAAACCGGCGCCTCCTAAAAATAATAAAGAAATATAAGGGAACCCTTTGGTGGGATGCAGTTTTGCAAATGCAGGAAAAAAATGACCGTCGGCAGCGGCTGCATATGGCACCCTGCTATAACCCAGCACTACTGCAAACAGGGATGCAAACGCAATCCACAATACAAGAACAGTAGCAATTACAGCGGCTCTTGTTCCATAGATCTTTTCCATAAAAGTGCTCACAATAAAATTGCTTTTCATGGCTTCCTGCCAGGGCACTACGCTCACAATGCTAACGTTCATCAACAAGTATAAAATGGCAATACAAAAAATGGAAATAAATATGCTTCGGGGAATATTCTGTTCAGGATTTCTTATTTCACCCCCCAGGTGACAGACATTGTAATACCCCAGGTAGCTATAAATGGTTTTTACGGATGCCTGCCCCAGCAGCAATGCAAATGCCATACTGAACATCGATTGTCCATGACCGTCAGGCATAAAAGAATAATCAACCTGTTTATGTGTAAAGCCGCTGATGATGATCCATACGATGGTAATGATAACGCCGGCCCATAAAAAAACCGCCATTTTACCAATGGTTTTAATATTGCGGTACAGCAGAAAAGTAATTAGTATGACTACAACGCCCGATAGAATTTTCCTTTCAATGACTGAAAGCGGGATCAAATAACTGAAATACTGGGAAAACCCGATTGCCCCGGAAGCTACCACCAGCGGGGCCTGCAGGCAGGTTTGCCAGACAAAAAGGAAAGACATCAGTCTTCCCCATTTTGGCCCGTAAGCTTCTTTTAAAAAATTATAACTGCCACCAGCCAGTGGAAATTTTGTTCCCAGTTCACTCCAGATCATTCCATCTGTAAAAGCGATAACGGCGCCAAAGATCCAGGCCCATAAAAACAAATGACTGCCCATCATGCTAATTACCAGCGGCATTACTACAAACGGACCAATACCTACCATGTCAATCATGTTGATACTGGTAGCCTGCAATAAACTGATTTCTCTTTTAAATACCGGTGCTGCTGAAGACATGTGCGATGGTTAGTAACCATTGCAAAATAAACAATGTAACGGCAAATAAGATGTCTAATTTAACTGCACCCCCGGTCAAGAACAATAAAGGGTCACTCGGGCCAATTATTAAGAG
>JBDSOC010000207.1:0-48809 GCA_039915085.1 Chitinophagaceae bacterium | reverse complement strand
AAAGGCAAATTCCGTTCGATTTCCTGCTGGATTATTTACCCGCTCATGTAGTGATCAGGCCAGCGATTGGCATGTACTATATTTAATACCTGCCATTACTAATTTTGCGTTTGACGGAAGGGGAAACTATTGATTCTGCCTGGCTTCAGATAAAAGATGACCACGATGATTTTGAAACGGCGGCTATCCGAATCTGCCAACCCATCGCCGCACCGGGACAAAGGGATTGGAAAAGAAACGCCGAAAGCTGCTGAACTCAACGGTTAACTAAAACTGAATAACCGGGATTTTTCATTTCGCATACATCAAACTTTACTTTGCACGCATAAAATGACAAGTTGTGTCCGGAACTTTGCCGGATGACAACAGCAAATCAAATCATCCAGGTTGGCTATGTAGCAAAACAACCAGCTATCCCGGAACTACCAATAGGGACCATGCAGTCAATACATCACAAATCTCTTTCTTTTTTTTAAAGCTTTTGTACTACTGACTAAATTATATTCTTGTATAATCGTGTGCGAAAAAAAACCAACGATAAGTTGCATTATCCTGACGGGAGGAAGAATGTTGGTTTTTTCCATTTCCTGAAAATTTGAATCATAAAGATAATCATCACGCCTGTAAATGAACGGTGACCACCTGCTGCACCTGACAAAGAAGAATAAAATGATAAAAAGAATAATCTTTGAAATGCTTGCTGCATAACACTTTTGGCGCTAGGGTGGATCCAGCGCGATCACCAAATGATTATCAAGGGTTTATACAGAAATGTGTAAACCCTATTTTTTGTTTGATTGCATACAATTTGCCGCTTTTGTCAATTGTATTTATATTTTCAAATGAAATGGATTACACGCGAACGTCCAAAGATTGACCGCATTGCCTGCCCATGGCTGATAAAGCGTTTTATTGATGAAAATGCAGAAATTATTTATGTGCCATTTGATAAGGTAATTGGAAAATCCAAAAAAATTGGCGCAGTCCCTTTTGATATACCGGGTGTAGAATTTACTCATTATGGTACCCATTGCACTTTCGATTATTTTATTAAAAAATATAAAATAACTGATAAGGCAGTGTTGGCAATGGCACCAATTATACGTGGTGCAGATACAGATCGTCATGAATTAGCTGCACAAGTCGCCGGATTATGGGCCATCTCTGCCGGGCTTGCTTATAATTTTTCAAACGATCAGGAGTTGCTTGAAAAAGGAATATTGCTTTATGACGCCTTATATAGCTGGGCGAAAAATCTACAGCATGAAAAACATACACAGCAACCATTTGAGCACCTGTTATTAAATGTTTTCAATAATTACCTGAAACAAAAACCTGGTGTAAGAAAAAAGGTGCCGGCATGGGCACAGGAATTAAAAGAAATCATCCAGGATCACATTGACACCAATATAAGTCTGAAAGAAATCTCAAAAAACCTGGAAATTAGCCCGTCATACTTATCCAGGGAATTTTCAAAATATTTCGAAGACCTTTCTTTTGGAGAATATATACGCAAGCAACGTATTGAAAAAGCTATTGAATTAATGCATCAGCCTTCCTGCTCGCTAACGGAAATTGCTTACCTGACAGGATTTTCTGATCAAAGTCATTTCACCCGCATTTTTCAAAAGCATATGGGCCAAAACCCTTCCACTTACAGAAAACAATTTCGCAAAAAGTAATTTTTATACAAATGCTGCATGTTTGTTCAATTCCATGAGTTAGGTATGGCATAACATTGCCATCAATGGAAAAGCCATCTTACACATTACGGGATATAGTTTTTTATTTTCTTAAACTTGGAACTATTGGTTTTGGTGGTCCTGTTGCACTTGTGGGATATATGCACCGGGATTTGGTAGAAAACAAAAAATGGATTTCAGACGCGTCGTATAAAGAAGGACTTGCACTGGCGCAACTTGCGCCTGGTCCGCTGGCAGCACAACTTGGAATTTATCTTGGTTATGTCCATTATAGAATTATAGGCGCTACTCTTTGTGGACTTGCATTTGTTTTACCCTCCTTTTTTATGGTGGTTGCCCTGGGTATTATTTATAAGCAATATGATGGCTTGCCCTGGATGCAGGCTGTGTTTTATGACATAGGTGCAGCTGTTACCGGCATAATTATTTTAAGCAGCTATAAGCTCACGGTAAAATCAATAAGTAATATTAAACTGACATTGATTAAAAAGAATTGGTTGTTATGGTTATTTTTTTTGGCAAGTGTTTTACTAACTTCCATAACGCAAAGGGAGGAAGTACTATTATTTTTATTTGCCGGTTTAGTTTACATGTTTGTAAAAGCGCCGCCTGCATGGATAAGAAATCCACCGTCATTGTCAATTCTTCTTTTTGGTATTACCAGTTTCTGGCAATTCAATTTGTCAGTTTTGAGTAAGATGGGATGGTTTTTTACTAAAGCCGGTGCTTTTGTTTTCGGAAGTGGATTGGCTATCGTTCCTTTTTTGCATGCTGGTGTAGTTAATGAATACAAATGGTTGAATGAACAACAGTTTTTAGATGCAGTGGCAGTAGCAATGATTACGCCAGGCCCCGTTGTAATTACTGTAGGTTTTATTGGTTATATTGTTGCTGGTTTTCCCGGTGCAGCAGTTGCGGCATTGGCAACTTTTTTACCCTGCTATTTATTTACTGTGATTCCAGCTCCTTATTTTCATAAAATTGCTGCTAATAGACCTGTCAAGGCTTTTGTTGATGGTATAACTGCGGCAGTAATCGGCGCACTGGCAGGCGCAGTAATCGTTATTGCTGGCAGAAGTATAACAGATATCCCTACGGCATTGATTGCGCTCGGAGTATTATTTTTGCTGATTTTTTTCAAAAAAATTAAAGAACCTTACATTATAATGTTTGCCGCAATCATTGGATTAATCATCAAGCTTTAAAGTTTTAAACATGAAACAGTTAGCAATTGTATTTTTTGTATTAAGTGCAGCATGGTGTTCCTGCAATCTTCATTCACAAATTAACAATCCCGTTGTAACACACGGCCATGACAATGACACAGATGTTATTTACTGCGCACCCGGTAGCAGTAAACTCGATATACAAAAGATTGAACAGATAACCGGCATGAAAGGCGTGGAAAAAAACGGCGAATATAAAATAACTGTGCCGCAAAATGATTTAAATGTGGTGGTAGACGGATTCAAAATTATTCCACCCATGGGGCTGGGTTCGTGGGCTGCGTTTACGCCTTGCGGGGATACGGCAATGCTGATGGGAGATATTATTCTTACTGAAACTGATCTTGCGCCAGTGCAACTGGAGGTAATAAAACAAGGTCTTTCAATTACCGCTATTCACAATCATTTTATACGCAATCGTCCAAATGTCATGTATATGCATATCGATGGTCGCGGTAAAGTGGCTGATCTTGCTTTACATGTTAAAAACATTTTTGAAAAAATTAAACAGGTAAGGGGCAGAGATCCAAAAGACGGCAAGCCGGACAGTGTTATAAACACTATAAACATACCGCAGCTGGATGCTATTATTGGCAAAAAAGGTGAAATGGCTAAAGGCGTGTATAAGTATACTATTGGCAGACCCGACATTGTATTGAAAGAGCATGGTATTGGGGTAAGCACTTTTCTTGGTTTTAACACCTGGGCTGCCTGGCAGGGCACACAGGAAAAAGCAGCAGTTTGTGGAGATTTTACTATGCTTGAAAACGAAGTGCAACCTGTTATAAAAACGCTTATAGAAAATGGAATTGAGGTAGTTGCAGTGCATAATCACATGGTTCATGAAAAACCAAAGATCTTTTTTTTACATTATTGGGGTGTTGGTTCAGCAGAGAAACTTGCATCAGGCTTGAAGGCAGCGTTGGATAAAACCGGAAAGCAATAATAACTGCGTTAAAACAAACCAACACCCATTTGAGTTAAAAAGCTTTTCTTATTATCTGCCCCAAACTGGCGCAAGTATGCAGCTCAGTTTTGTGCGTTGGCGTACTTGTGCCGCGCAAAAATAAAAAAACGCAGCGGGTTGCTACGTTTTTTAACTTCTTGCTATTGCACTATGCACAGGTACACCAGCACTCTTAGTCAACCAGCATATCTGCGCCAGTGCCCCAAAATTTAAAGAGATACTTGCTCGGGTGATGTTCAGTTTGGTTTATTTTATTTTACTACGCTACTTTTTTATTATAAAGATATTTTTGAAAATTAATAAATACATCTCTTACCTTTTGCAAATCACCTGGTGCAATTGCTGCGTCTTCAAAAATTTTATATTTATTTGTCATAAGTTACAGTGCCTATATGTAAATTATATCGTCCAAACGAATAACAATATTGCGAAATTTATCGGTTGCCTGACTACCAGGTGCACTTAATGGTTGTTAAGTAACCTCAGTGAATTGGTGTACTTTTTTGTTCCAGGGCAGCCAGCCGTTTTTCAAGCGCATTATTTTGCTGTTGCAGCTGAGTAATGATGGTTTGCTGTTCCTGCATGGCTTTTACAAGAGGAACGACAAATTCTGCATAGCGGATGTTATAGAATTGCTGCGCATTTTGCGGTTTGGTATATCCGCTGAAATTGTATCCAACCGATAATGCAGCCTGCTCCACTTCCTGAGCAAGAAATCCTGTATAAGTAATCTTTTCGCAGTCCCGTTTACCTGCAAACTCCCTTTTATCGGTTGTCTGATTGATCGCAGCAATCGCATCATTACTGATATTGTAGGTAACAGGACGTAGTTTCATGATAAATTCAATGCCTTTTACATTTTCATGAATGTTACGTTTCACACGCTGGTCTGATATAACACTCCAGCCTACTTTACCACCAATTACCAGCATGCTGCTGTTGCCGATTACCACCTGGTTGGAGGCGCCATGCTGAAAGCCACCATCATTGCCGATGCCAATAGTATTGTTAAGATTGGGAAAGCCCGGGGCTGGTCCTGCGTCATTACCAATGGCGATATTGTTGGAGCCGCCAACATTTTGATACAGCGCATTAATTCCAACAGCGGTGTTGTTACCTCCAAAGGTTGTCTTATTTAATGCGCTATAACCTATAGCGGTGTTTCCAAGCCCCCCGATCATGTCCCGCATTGACCGGTATCCAATCGAGGTATTAAAGGAACCAGCCGTATTGCTGAAAAGGGACTGGGCGCCCAGCGCAACATTTTCTGTTCCGTTGGAATTCGCAAACAAGGCATCGCTGCCCACCGCTACATTGTCACTGCCGCTGGTATTTGAATAAAGCGCCAGTTCCCCGATGCCGGTATTCTGGCTTCCTGTCGTATTCATGCTGAGTGTTTCATCACCCACGGCAGTATTGTTGATGCCGCTGGTATTACGCAACATGCTTAATGCCCCAATCGCAATGTTACGAACACCGTCTGTATTAGCCATCAGGGTGCGATCACCAATTGCTACATTGTCGGTGCCCGTAGTATTTGAAAGAAGGCTACTGAATCCAAACGCATTATTGCCGGTGCCGGTAGTATTCGTTTTCAAGCTGCCGGATCCAAAGGCATTGTTGTGAACACCGGTTGTATTGGCAGTCAATGCCTGGAAACCTACTGCCGTTAAATCATTTGTAGTGTTAGACAATAATGCGTCTTTTCCAACCGCCGTGTTTTGCTGGCCTGTAATATTACCAAATAGGGCATTGCGCCCTACTGCTGTATTTGCGGACGCAGTCGTATTGCTGGTAAGTGCATAGGTACCAAGCGCGGTATTATTGATACCAGTAGTATTTACCGTGAGCGCAAGATAGCCATTCGCCACATTGAAATTCCCGTCTGTATTGTCCGCCAGTGCATTTTCGCCGATAGCCACATTGGCTTGTCCACCGGTCATAAGCTTTCCTGCGCCCATGCCAAGCGAAAGGTTGGCGTTTTCAGGATGTATTTCACCTGCCCAGTTATTGTTTACGCGTATGCGCAGGGGTTGGTTATCACTCGTGCCAATGAAATTACCAGAAGGGTTAGTGCCTGCGTTACCGGAAAGGTTCCAACCGTTGCTACCCACTGAAATTTCTTTCCATGCAATGCCAGTATAAAACCAAAATGTTTTTGTGTCATTGTCAAATACTTCCAGCCCTGTTGCAGGTGAGCTAATAGCTATCCGTTGAAGCCCGGTCATTCTGGGGATTAGCAACCCTGAGTTTGTTGAAGTAATATCCAGGAGTGCAGAAGGATGAGGTGTTGCGGTGCCAATGCCAACCTGTGCAACGATTGCCTGCAGGAATGCGAAGAGAAAAATAGCGGCGAGCAGAAATGGTTTCATGATGTATGATTAGTATTAAAAGGTTTTTTTATCCCGGGGTTGTTTGTCAAAATATTTATATGAATGATTATTGCTTCAGAATATTGATCTGGCCGGTAATATTATTCGATATCACAGTTAGGGTATACCAACCGCGGGCAAGACCCTGTAGGTTCATTGATACCAGGGTTGTTCCGGGTAATAAGGATTGCTGCATGGTTTTTACAAGCGAGCCGCCTGCATCATACAGGTTTAGTGTAACCGGGGAAGTGGTGGCCGATGGAATGCTGATATAGGCTGTTTCCAGGACAGGATTCGGGAAAAGACTAAGACCGGTTGACAAGAGACAGGATGATTTTACGACCGAACTCGTCGTTGTGCGGTTGTCAGCATCGGATTCAATGATGCGGTACCAACTATTGCCTCCAGGCGTGTTATCAAGGTACTCATAGGAATTTGTGCTCGAACTAATGCCAGCCGCGCCAATACTTCCAGCCACTTGCCAGGAAATACCGTCAGTCGATCGCTGCACCTCAAAATGTTTACTGTTAAGTTCGGCTGATGTTTCCCATTTTATCAGCACAGCACCCGTTTGGCAAACCGTGCTGATGGATGAAAATTTTACCGGTAACGGCGCCAGCAATGAAGCGAGTGTCAGCTCATTTAATAACACGGCCGACAGGTTGGTCGTAGTAACAAAATTGTTCAACGCATTGCGTGTAACATTGCTGTTGAAGCTATTCCAGCTGGTACCATTGTGAATGTTCAGTGTAAGGGTTGCTTCCGGCAGGCCATTCAATTCAGCATCTGCATAATATATGGCGATACTGCCGCTGAACGGCAGAGTGGTATTGGTGAAATGAAAAATGCGTTTTATAGCGCTATTGGATGAAGGATGTGCAAGTGAAGTTGTTTTAGTAACAGCATTTACGCCCTGAATGCTGAAGTCTGCTGATGGCGTCAATACCAGGCTATCGGCAGACCATATTGTTCCTGCGCTGATGAAAATATTATTTCCGGCGCTTACGTAGAGAGCTGGCTGGGCATGTGCACAAACCGCATTGGCAAGAATAGCCGGTAAAAAAATAAAGTACAATAAGATATGTTTCATAAAAACTATTAAATGTATCAGGGGAGGAAGGGTTCAAACTGTCCGGAGAAATAAGCTGAATATTACCTGCACAAATTAGTATCACTCAATGACTATTTTTTGCTCAATCGCTGAACAACCGTTTAAATAGCTGAATAGCCGGCTTAGTGGAAAATCACTCTCAATAATCCGCTGCTGCCATCTTTAGCTGCCAGAAAACCATCTTACGAAGCCGTTCGAAATGTTTCATAATGCCATTGTTTGTGCAGGGGTCGTTGGCTTCAATAAAGGTGGTGCAGATATAATGCTCAAAGCCGATAATGAATTATTTTTTGGGAAAAAGTGATAACGATCCCGGAAATAGTTGCTTTACAAAAATCAAAAATAGTCCCTCAGATTTCAGGTTCCTTCAGTAATCAATTTCACTCAGGGGGGATGGATGAGGAAATTGTATGAGCGTAGTTTAAGACCTGTAGTAACGTTTTCCAGTTTGTGTATGGAGGTCGTAATTTAACCATTTCATGATGCCCATTTCTCCAACATCATAGCTATTTCCTGTGGTTTAAAAGGTTTGCTGATATAATCATTCATACCGGCAGTGAGACATGTTTCGCGGTCGCCCTGCATGGTATTGGCGGTCATGGCAATGATGATCGGTTGTTTACTGAGTTCGTTACGGATGTTTTTGGTTGCTTGCAGCCCGTCCATTTCCGGCATCTGCATGTCCATCAGTATGACATCGTAGTTATCTGCTTTTTGTTTGTCAAATGCTTCTTTGCCATTTTCTGCTATCTCCGGATTATACCCCATTTTGGTTAAAACAATCATGGCTAGTTGCTGATTGATGAGGTTGTCTTCGGCTATAAGAATGCGAAGCGGGAACCGCTCGGCCAGGTTCTCCGGTAATTCATTGTTATGGCTGACCGGTTCTGTGTCCGGTTTTACTGCTGCCCGGAAATTATTCAGAATGTGTGTATACAAGATGTTTTGCCTGACCGGTTTGGTAAGCACGGATCCAAAAAGGGTTTTGTCTTCCTTGCCAATCTCGTTTCCTACCGAACTCAGCAGTATGACAGGCAGTTGCGGATACAAAGCTTTTATTTTTCGGGTGAGTTCTACGCCATTCATTTTAGGCATATGCATATCAGTTAGTACCAGGTCGAAGTTATTATCCTTTGAAAGAACTACCAGGGCCTCCGGGCTTCCCGATGCCAGCACAGGTATCATCTTCCATTGTTCCAGCAGCACCCGCAGGATGGTACGATTGATGAGATTGTCATCCACTACCAGGATACGTTTTCCCGCAAGGTCTTCCATTGAGCTGCTGATAACTCTTTTTTCGGCCGTGGAACCCGCTTTCGTAGCTATGGTAAAACTAAAAACGGAACCCTGTCCGGGTGTACTGGATACTTTAATAACGCCACCCATCAGTCCGACCAGTTTTTCACAGATCACCAGACCCAGTCCGGTGCCGCCATATTTTCTGGTTGTAGAAGAATCGACCTGGGAAAAAGCCTTGAAAAGCCTTTCCAATTTATCCGACGGTATGCCGATGCCCGAATCCATGATTTCAAAGCAAAGTTGCAATTGTCCTTCCTTTGTTGCAGGCTGTTGGTAAATTTTTACAAATATTTCTCCCTGCTGGGTAAATTTTACTGCATTACTTACCAAATTAATCAGTACCTGCCGCAGCCGTGTGGCATCACCTATTATTTGTTCCGGGACATTGTAATCCAACTGGTAGATCAAATCCAAACCAGCCTGCGCAGCCTTGGCACCAAACACATCCAGCACTTCTTCTACACAGGTGCGCAAATCAAAATCTTTTTCTTCCAGTTCCATTTTACCAGATTCAATCTTGGAAAAATCCAGGATATCATTGATAACCATCAGCAGGTTCTCGCCACAGGTTTGTATGGTTTCAGTATAATTTCGTTGTTCACCGGTCTGCAGGGTCCCGGCCAGTAAAGATGACATGCCAATAATACCGTTCATAGGCGTTCTGATTTCATGGCTCATAGTGGCCAGGAAAATACTTTTGGTTCTGTTGGCATCTTCGGCTTCATTGCGTGATTTTTTTTCTTCCTGGATGGAAAGATCCAGTTGCAAAGTTCTTTCACGCACTTGCATTTCCAGTTTTGTTCGCTGTAGCTTTATCCTTTTTATCCGGATGAGAAAGAGGGCAATAACAGCACCTGTTAATGAACAAACCACCAATAATTTAAACCACCAGGTGAGCCAGTAAGGTGGAATGATGATGATCTGAACTTCGGCCTGTTGGTTTGACCATTCCCCCTTATCATTTAAGCTTTTTACTTTGAAAGTATATTTTCCCGGGTCCAGCCTGGTGTATGTCGCTTTTCGCTCTGCACCCACTTCATTCCAGTTTTTATCAAAACCTTCCAGCATATAGGCATATTTCCTTTTTTCCGGTGCGGTATAATTGAGGGAGGCAAACTCAAAAGATATCACTGAATTCTCATAAAGCAATGAAATGGATCTTGTTTCAGTAATGGATTTCTTAAGCGGTGAAGGATGATTGCTGTCCTGTTCAATCGCTACAGTCTTGTTAAACAACTGAAAATTGGTTAGTACCAATGGCGGGTCAAATTTATTTTCTTTTATGCTGTCAGGAAAGAACTCATTAAAGCCATTGATACCGCCGAAATACATGGCGCCGTTACTGCTCTTACAGAATGAATGATCCTTAAACTCATAAGATTGCAGACCGTCTGCAATGCCAAAGTTTTTAATCTTTTTCGTTTCGAGATTAATTCTTGAAATACCTTTATTGGTGCTCACCCATAGATTGTGTTTGTCATCTTCCAGCATTCCGAAAGCAGCATTATTAGGCAGGCCGTCTTTAGTAGTATATTTCGTAAATGCAAACGTTTTAAGGTCAAGACAATTAAGGCCGGCCATTGTGCCAATCCAGAGATTGCCTTTTTTATCCTTAAGAAAAGATGAAATACAATTATCGCTAATGCTATTGCTTTTATCATCATGCCGGAAATGCGTGAAGCTGTTTTTCTTTTTATCATAAAGATTCAACCCATCATCCGTACCTATCCATAAATTACCTTTGCTGTCTTCAGTGATAGCGCGTAAAAAATTATTGCTGATACTGGAGGGATCATCTTTATCATGCATGTGGTGTATAAATCCGCCGGTTGTGGCATTATACTGTTCCAGTCCTCCCGCAAAGAGTCCAATCCAAATATTTTTCTGCGGGTCTTCAAATATGCACCATGGGTTATTATTGTATAAGCTGCCAGGGTCAGCTGGATTGTTTCTGAAATGTTTGTAAGTTTTTTTTTCTGGATTGTATACCGTTAAACCGTCTGCCCAGGTGCCTATCCAGATATTTCCCTGGCTGTCCTCACACACATTTAAAACGTAGTTGCCACAGATGCTGTTTGCGATGCCGTCTTGATGAACAAAATGCGTGAATTGTTGGGTTTGCCGGTCAAATAAATCAAGGCCGCCTCCATCAGTGCCGATCCATATTCTTTTTTTTGAATCTTCCATGATGCACAGCACATAGTTGTTGCCCAAACTTTCAGGATCCGATGTATGTTTGTAATGGTCAAACTTGTAATTGTTACTGTTAAAAAGATTAATGCCACCGGCAAAAGTGCCAATCCACATATTTTCATTACGGTCCTTGTATACGGAATAAATGGAATTGTTGCTGAGGCTTCCATCATCCAGATTATCGTGCAGGTAATTGCTAAACATCCCTGTTGATGGGTTAAAAATACTCAGACCCGCATTTTCCAATCCTATCCAGATATTGCCGTCTTTTTCACAGATGGTATATGCCGCGTTTCCTGGGAGGCTGTTGCTATTATTTTTTTTATTTAAATAATTGCGAAACATATTTGTTTTCAAATCAAGCATACTAAGACCAGCGCCATCAGTCCCAATCCATAGCCGTTGTTTGCTGTCAGCAAAGAGCGTACGGATTTTATTGCCGGAAATCGAATTGGAATCCGCTGGATTGTGCATATAACGTTTAAAATGGTTGGTAGTGGCATCAAAAAGGTTAAGGCCCCCATCAATGGTGCCAACCCATATACGGTGTTGCCCGTCTTCAAGAACGGTTCTTACATAATTATTCGCCAGGCTCTGGCTGTCTGTTTTATTATTGATATAATGTTTGGCTTTGCCTGTTGCGGGGTCTAGCAAATTTACGCCTTCATCATTCGTTCCAATCCATAAATTGCCATTGTGATCTTCGGCAATGGAAGTAATCAGGTTGCTCGAAAGACTATTAGGGTCTCCAGTATGCCGTAATTGTATAAACCGGTCCTTTTCTTTGTCGTATTTATTTAATCCCCCACCGCTGGTGCCAACCCAAATATTTCCTTTCCTGTCCTCAATAAGTGCGGTTATGTAATTATTGCCTATACTGTATTTATCGGTAAAATCACTGCGGTATATAGTAAATTTATACCCATCATATTTATTTAACCCGTCGTGCGTACCAAACCACATGAAGCCGCGGCTATCCTGCAGGGCGCAGAGTATATGGTTTTGAGACAGACCTGAATTGATGTCCAGGTGATCAAACTTAATATTTTGTCGTTGGGAAAAAACAAATATGGGGGAAAACGCAAGTATAAACAAAGTCACACGCGAACAGTTCTTCAACCCAGTGACTGAGCAGACAGGAAATTTCGGGGTTTTCATAGGGGCTTCTAATCTCTATTAATAATATACGTCGGACTTAACCGGGCAATCGTTACTCTATTAAAACGACATTTAATGGGTAATATTTCAACAAATATTTTCCTACTAGCAGCGTATACGTAATTGTATCTAGTAGAAGCAAATCCGCGGCCTTTGTTTTCTTTTTCTGTCCCCGCCGGGCCTTCCGGCAGTCATTTATTTTTTTTAGCTGCGCTTTTGCGGGGGTTCGGTGTTTCCTTGTGTCAAATCTATATCTTCCAACGCCATATAATTTGTAACTGGATAAATCCTTTATCTCCTGTGATATAAAATTTAGCGGAACTGTGCATATAATCCACCGGATTTGTAGCCAGGTTCCATTTGCTTTTCTGACCCCGCCAATTGATACCCGGTCAATTTACAGACATTGCTTTTTTTGTTTCCGCCATAAACCGTTCTATTTTTTGTGTGCGGTAAAAGCTTCTAAGGGAAAAGGCTTTTTCATTGTTAAAATTCATCAACACATCCGTTCCATTGTAAATAGCATTTGTTGATCTGCGCAGGGTAGAGAAATTTATAAAGTTTTCAGTGCAACGTTTTGTTTTTATTAATCCCAGCACCTGCGATTTACAGATTTCCTTTTGGGTGATCGTTATCTTATTAGTAAGGCTCGTCAGGATAATTACACCAATTAATATTATCAGAAGGCTAACCAGCGTATCACTTGTTTTTGCTGGATTACTAACTCCAAAAAAGCCACCGAACAATATTACCCCTCCCAGTAAAGCTGAATAAAAACGTCCCATTGCTGAGCGGGTAAATGTCATATAACCATTCGCAGTAGGTTTGTAAAAACGAAAATCAGCATCGCCGGTGATCAACACCGGTTCGGCAGCAAGCGGGACACTGCTATATTGTAACATCTGGCTGATAGCCGGCATTAATTCTTTCGACCAGGTTGAATATTGCTTGTTGGTAACTAAATATGCTTTTGAAAGCCTGACACCTCCGCCATATCGATCCTTTTTTAATACCAGTCGAAAATATTCTCCAAATGATATGCCGTTGACAGGAATAGCCCTTACGCAATCAATCTCACTGAATGGGATGGTGCGGAATTTAATATTAAACACACTGCGGTAAAATGTTTTCGAACTGGCATCAAAAACCGCTTTCTGCCTGCTTAATAGAAAGGGAATGCCCATTGCTATAATCGTAAAGGGAAGCATTATCAATGCAAACGAATTTCCGAGTTCCGGGAGACCAACCGAGACCGCTATTACTCCGGCAACTGGAATAGCCAAAGCAATGACCATAATCACCAACCATGATTTCGGCCGGAGTGTAATCTGGGTGGGTTCGATTTTGTATATTAATTTGGGCATATGGTGTATTTAATTTTAAGCATTTCTTATGTTGGTTATTTGCGGCTGCTTTTTTTCGGATAGCCGCGCGCACGGCCTGCCAGGGCATGCACCCAAACGGTCGCGAGCCAAATGGGCTTCCCCGGACCGTTGCCGGAGCCTGTTCGTGATCCATCGTAAGAATAAGTTCAAAGGAGGCGCGGCTTTCCAGTACGCCGGACAGGCTATAGCCATTCACCGGCGGCCAATCTGTATCGGGGAAAATCAGTTCGGGCTGACGACTGCGGATCAGGGAAAGAATTTCCCCGGCGTTTTTTGCTTCGCCGATAACATAAATTTCCGGACAAAGTGCGGCGATATGACGGCGAAGAGTGCCCCGGCTGAGGGATTCAATAACGGTGGTGGCCATGTGGAACTGATTTGAATCAAATCTAACTGTCATCCACATCCCATTTATTTACAAATCGCCGAACGACCGTTTGAATAGACCAACGACGGGCTTTAATTAACTTAGTTTCCTGATTCATTGGGGGACCACCAATTTCATATACCCTGACGGCAGACAACTCCGGTGGTAATGTACAATAAAGTATAATTGCAGACGTTTTATTGGCAGGCTTCTACATAGAAATCAGTAAAATAACTAAGTATTTTTACCGGGTTATAATTAAAGGAATATTTTTTTTAACCATTCAATGAATATTTATTAGCTGAAAGGTGAAAACGATGTATGTAACGATTTTCAACCTCTACCATTAGAAAAACCTAAATCCAATGAAAAAGCATACCCTGGTTGTTATGTTTTGCCTTATGGCATTCATGCATGCATTCAACCTGAATGCCGAAGGCACAAAGGAAGTAATGCCCAACAATACTAATGGTACCGGGCTAATCGTATCCACAATAGCGGCCTTTCCGCTGGGCAATGTGGGAAACTACCTGGGATGCCCAACCGATAAACGTATTTATTTTAATATTAAGGATTTTACTACAGAAAGCCTGTATTATGCTTTTCACTGGAACATGCTTACCATCAGTGCATCCACTGTTCCCTATACAGATGTTTACATGCGCATTTATGATCCGTCTGGTACGCTGGTGTCGCTGATAAACCTGCCAACCTCCGGGGCGGGATTTATTAATTCTTATACAGAAGCGGTGAGTGGTCCCAATATCGGCGGGCTTACTCCGGCAGGTTATGCGCCACTTGTATTTACCCCTGTACAAAACGGCAATTACTGGATAGAAATGTATCGCAGCAATGATGGCGGTATAACCTCCATTGCGGGTGGCCAAACTATGCTGAGTCCCTGGTTTGATATGACCGTAGCAGAAACCAATAATACGCAGTACACCGGTCGTGTGCATTGCAATTTATGGGCTTTTTCAGTGTACGACCCGTTAACTTTTTTACAATCTCCGTCTTTATCATCACAGGCACCATTTTATACCTATACGGCAGATTCCGTTGTGGCGGAAGTTAATTTTCAAATAGGATTCAGGCCGCTTGCTTTTATCATTGGCTTTAATAATTATGGATACCAAAATACCGGTAACTGGTTAAATGATCGGAGATCGGTTAATTCTACATCATTGCCACCACTGACTAATGGCTATAATGTTTTTTTGAATCCACCCGATCCGCTGCTCTATCCGGTTTCCCCGGTACCACTGCAACCTTTGCTGGTGAATCCCATTATTGCCGGTTGTCCACCAGGCCCATACAGTGTCCGGTTTATTGCTCCTCAGCCGGGAGATTATTATATTTTACTTGATCTAAATAATATTCCGGGTTACCAGTTCGCGTCAACAGATCGTTTTTTTGAACTCATCAATCAGCCACAGGGAATCATTTCAATAGCATGGGATGGACTGGACGGGCTGGGCGTACCCGTACCCCTGAATACGGCTGTTCCCATAACTTTTTCTTTTCGTAAAGGACGGGTGAATGTGCCTTTATATGATGTTGAGCTGAATGTAAATGGTATCAATTTTTCTGGTATTGCTCCTTTATCACAGCCTAATTCTCAATTGTACTGGAATGATACTTTGCTGTCGACTATTGGAGGTGGTGCATGCAGTAGCGGTACAACAACCAATAACAATACAGGCATTGGTTATAACAATGATATTGTTGGCCAGGCTTCGCCGGGACATGCATGGAACGGAGACGGTAATGCCGGTTTTCTTATACCTGCCCCTGCTGTTGCGGGTAATGATATTGATAATATACAATGTAATGATTTTGGAAATGCACGGCTTATCAATACCTGGGCCTGGGGCATTGAATTATATACTACGCAAACCCTCACCCTTGCCTGCGTAAATATTTCGGGAACTGTTTGGGACGATGCTGACAACAGCGCTGCAGGTAGTTTTATTAATATCCGGACAAATGCTGAGACCGGAACAAATGCGGGGGGAGCCATCTATGCATCATTAATAGATCCGCTTACCGGTACCGTCATGTCAACAACTGTAGTCAACGCAGACGGAACCTATACACTCGGCGGCTGCCCTATCAATGCAATTGGATTGCAGATTGTAATTTCTACCAGCCCGGGTGTTCAGGGAGTTTTGGCGCCGGTTGGAAGTGTACCACCGGATTGGATCAATACCTCGCCCCTTAATGTGGTTTTTAATTCCGCACTGACAGATATGACAGGTTTCGATTTTGGGATTGAAAAATTACCAGATTCTGATCCCCAGACTTATACCATCGCCAACCCGGCTTTGAACAGTTTTCTTACGCTGAATGGTACTGGTACTTCCGATTCGCCCGCTCCTTTATCAGGTTCGGATCTGGAAGACGGCATTATGGGAGCAAATAAGATAGTCATTATTACGCAAGTACCTTTCAATACAGAATTGTATTACAATGGAGTATTGCTTAGTAACAATACCACGATTGTAAACTATGACCCTTCGCTCTTACAAATAAAATTTACAGTGGCTGCCATATTAAGTACATCATTTGAATATTCGTTTGTTGATGCAGCGGGTAAAGCAGATGCCAGCCCGGCAATTTATACCATTCAATGGGCCTGGTTATTACCAACAAAACTGGTTTCGTTTACTGCAAACAGGACGCAACCGTCAGTTGTCATCAACTGGGTAACTGCCAATGAAACAAGCGATATCTCCTTTGTGATTGAACGTTCAACGGATGGTAGAACTTTTATGCCGGCTGGCCGGTTGAACGGTAGCGTACAGAGTGGCAATGGGCAGCATAGTTTTACAGACATTACTGCCATTGAGGCTACTACCTGTTATTACCGGCTGCTGATGTTGTCTGCCGGCGGGGCGCGAATATATAGTAACACGGTCACTATCCCTTTTACTGCAGGATCTGTTGCCACCATATCACCCAATCCATTTATCGATCATCTTTCGGTTAAAGTAAAACTAGCCGCAGCAAATAATGTATTTATCCGGTTAATGGATACGAAGGGAACGCTGGTACATCAATTCAAATACTTTGGTAATAAGGGAGACAATATTTTTCAATTAGCAAATCTTGGATTCCTTCCAAAATCAAATTATTATCTGCAGGTTATTTGGGAAGATAAAATAATTGTTAGAAAAATATCAAATCAATAATCCGTTCTTACCAAAGAAATATTTATGACAAAGCATTTATTAGCGTTCATCCTGCTGTTTATGTCAGTGCCAGCTGTTTTTTGTCAAACTGGCTTACTGGTGACAAGTACAGAGGTAGATAATATTATTAAAGGACTTTATACGCCTTCTTCTTACCAGGCTTCCGTGGTTATTAATAACCCAAATTTGATATCAGCAGAACTGGTATCGCGCATTTCACCGGATTCATTAAAAAGTTATCTATTTACATTAAAAAGCTTTCAGAACCGCAATGCGGGATCCGATACTGTATCCACCACGAGGGGTATTGGTGCTGCGCGCAGATGGGCGTACAGCAAATTTCTTGAATTCAGTGCCGCCAATGAGAACAGGTTACGTGCCGCTTATCTGCAGTTTGATCTTAATATTTGTGGCGCTGCACGTCACCGTAATGCCATTGCAGTATTGCCGGGTACCCAGACAACTGATAAATCAGTTATTTTTCTCCAGGGGCACATTGACAGCCGTTGCGAAGCTCTTTGCGATATAACCTGTAATGCTTTTGGCATTGAAGACAATGCAACGGGTACAGCCCTTGTACTGGAACTTGCCAGGGTAATGAGTAAATACAGTTTTAAAAACACGATTGTATTTTCAATTAATACTGCTGAAGAACAAGGTAAATATGGTGCGCAGGCAATGGCCAATTATTTTTTAAACAATAACCTGAAAATAAAAGCGGCCAATAACAACGATGTGTCCGGTGGTGTTTTTTGCGGACATACCTCTTCTCCTCCCAGCTGTCCTTTTTTTGGCAATATAGATAGTATTGGACTAAGAATATTTTCCCTGGGTGGATTTAATTCTGTTCACAAACAATGGGCACGGTATATTAAGTTACAATACAAAGAACAGGTAAAAAGCGTCGTTAGTGTTGCAACTAATATTCAAATTATGAGTGCCGAAGACAGAACAGGACGGGGAGGGGATCACCAGCCTTTCAGTGCCTATGGATATACTTCCGTGCGGTTTACCGCGGCCAATGAAAATGGCGACGCAAGCGGAGGAGGAGGTTATATTGACCGCCAGCATTCGGTCAGGGATAGCCTTGGGAAAGATTTAGACAGTGATGGTATTGAGGACAGTTTATATGTCAGCCAGTATTATCTTGCCCGCAATACACTTATAAACGGCAACGCAATGGCAATGGCCGCCCTGAGCCCGGATACCATTAATCTTACAACATCAGTGGTTACTTCTAATAAAATCCGTGTCCAATTTAATTCAGGTACCACATACCCCGCTTACCGGGTAGCTGTCCGTTGCTTAAATGATGACTGGGATAGTGTTTTCACCGTAACAGGCAAAACGGTAGACACTATTAAAGTTCCTTATGGAAGCAATGCTACGTTTTTTATCAGTGCTGCCAGCGTCGATAATAACAATCTCGAAAGCTTTTTTTCTACTGAATATAGTTTGTCGCTGCAACAGGTGACACTGGCGTTGAGGGAATCACCTGCCAGGAGAAGCAGGGCAGAAGAAATTTACGGAATAAAATTGCTGCAAAACCAGCCCAATCCATTTGATGAAAACACGCGGATAACCATTGTTTCCGGTACAGATCTTTTTATTGACAGAACATGGGTTGTCATCAGTCAGCAGGACGGCCGCATAGTGAAGCGGATAAAAGTGGCACTTAAAAAGGGGATTAACGAAGTTCCCTATAACCACGGATATGGGGCCAGTGGTTCATGTATTTACTCACTCATCATTGATGGTCTGCCAGTTCAAAGTAAAAAAATGATATTTGGGAAGTTATGAGAATGACTACAAATATTAAAATAGCTGTTGGGCTCAGCAAACCATCTGCGCCGAACCATTCCGGCATTCCATAAAAATCGCCGTGTGTTTTTGGTATTATGAATTTTAATATCCGCGTTGTTCCGGCTATTTATGCAACCATGTAATCCTTTCCGTATATTAATGTTCCACTATAAAATTATATGCTTCAATTCTATGGCATGTTTCTTACCCTTATTATACTAAGACAATTATACATGCGTACTCCATAGCGTACTGGATTGCATAACAGTTCTTTTTATTCGTATCGCATGGCTTTTTCAATGAACGCCGGTGTGTGCTTTGTAACTTATTTACTGTCCAGGCCTGCAGTTGCTATTATCAGTCAATACCAACTATTCTTTAGGTATAATAAAAAAAGTATCATTTTTACTGCATGATATATTGAATTCATCGTTTCGTTCGCTATGGTTATCATGGCTATTTATTTCAGGCATGCCGGCAACTTTCAGGCCATGGAGTTTTACTTGTATATGCGGCCCTGTGCATTATCGTGCTCTCTGACTTTACTGTTAAATTATGCGTGTATCTGTTGGGATACCTAAGAATGAGTATCAAAAATTATTGGCCCATATTCTATTACATTGAAGCAGGATAACTGGTTTTACTGTCAGTGCGCGGTTTATTGCAAACTGGCATTATTAACTGTGTAAACATTTCCACAACTTGTTTTTAAGACAATAAAAACGAGATTATTTTTATTTTCAAAACCAAAAGCTTGCAAATGTATTTGCTTCTTGCTATTTTGGAAATGTATTTTTATAAACCCGTACCCATGAATATCCGTTGCATCGTTTCGCCGGTGATAACCGGCTCCATCATTATAGTGGCCATCGCCTGTAATAAATCAGTTGATTCCCCCGGTCCATCTGCTGCACAGGTAGCCAAAACAAATTTACCGGTACAGTTAAATTACCAGTGCGCCAATGCGCCAAATTACGGCGATTCGATTGTTTACATGCAACCAACTAAAAATGATAATATAATCTACCCGGTTAACCAGGCGGCGCTGGGTAAAGGTACTTATTTTGCCTGGCCTGTTGGACTTATCATTGATTCAGTTTCAGGTGCCATTAATGTATCACAAAGTGAAACAGGTCTGCGGTTTATTGTTGGGTTTACAAAAGCCGGCTCGAAAGATACTTGCGTTAAAAACCTGATTCTTGGGGGAATTACGTATGCTGACAGGATCTATGTACTCAGCAATAATGATACCCTTGCTGTTCCTTACTATAATGCCAATGCATCTACGCCTGCCGTTTGTAACGTTAGCGACGACAACGATTACCCCGATAATAGCGGACATGGCAATGGTGATGACAATTGCATATTCGACGGGATAGATAAGAAGGGTAAAAAGGGGCAGGCCAATGCCGAAAATGTAAAGGTGCGTACTATTAGTGGTGTCATCAATTTAAAAGCCACACTGGCCGCCGGAGCTTTCGGTAACAATCCCGTGAATGGCACCAGTATTATCGCACCGATTGCCTACAGCCTCAATGACAAAAGTAAAAAGGCCACCCAGCAAATTAATGTGCAACTTATCTATTATGCTAAAAAAACGGATATTCCGGCTGCACTTGTTAATACCATCACCGAAAACAATGCTGCATTTTTTCAGAATACCGCTATTTTAAAGTCACCCAGACCGCCAATTATCGTTGTGAGTATGTTTGCACAATGACGGTATCGGCATATGACACATGGTCATCACAGGAAATTAGCTGAAGTTAAATCAGGCGGCCAAACTGTAAAAGTAGCTTTGTGTAAGAACAATTTTTTTGGTGCAACTGCCTTGCGGAAAACCATTATCTGTTCAGAAGTTTTTATTATTCTCAAAAAAATACAGCTTGCAACTTTTAATTATTTTTTAATGCTTTCGTGAATGCGGTTAACCAGATGTGACATTTCGAACGGTTTACGCATAAAATAATCGGCATCCGATTCCACAATAGACGCATTGGTAATCTCACCGGCGGAGTATAAAAAAACCGGGAAGCCGGTATAGGCAATGGAGTTTTTTAATTCTTTGCAGAGCTTCCGGCCATCACTGTCACCCAGGAAGATATCCATTAGCAGGATATCAGGTGTCTCTGTCTTTAATGTTTCCAAAAGCAGGGCACCCGCGTTCAGGCTTTTTACCTGCATACGGCTGGCCCTTAACATAAGTGTGACCATTTCGAGCAGGTCTTCATCATCGTCGACAATAAGAACTTTTACCATGCTTGCATCTTTTTCTATGTAGGTGTTGATTACGGTCTCCCCATAGCGATAACAAATTTCCCGCCATTATAATCTGGCACGAAAATGCATAATTTTGAGGTGTTAAAGAAAAAAAAGAAAATGCTCGCTATGCAACCAGATAATTTATACCAGCGGCTGGCTATGTTTGCGGCCATTATTGATAGCTCCGAGGACGCGATTATCAGTAAGGATTTGCATAGCCGGGTAACAAGCTGGAATAAATCAGCGGAAAGAATGTTCGGTTATACGGAAAGCGAGATGCTGGGCCAATTAATACGGATACTTCTTCCTGAAGACCGGCAGCAGGAGGAAGATGATATTATCGCCCGGTTAAAACGGGGTGAGCGGGTAGAGCACTTCGAAACAATCCGCCGGGCCAAAGATGGCCACGAATTGCATGTGTCTCTGACTATTTCACCCATCAGAGATGAGGAAGGAAAAGTTACCGGCGCTTCCAAGATTGCAAGAGACATCACACGGCAAAAGCAAAACGAAGAGCACTTACAAATCATCTCTGAGATGGGTAAATCCATTTCTGCGAACCTGGATACCGATACGATTCTGCAGCAGGTAACGGACGCGACCACACGATTATCCGGCGCTGCCTTCGGTGCTTTTTTTTATAATAAGATTGATGCGGCAGGAGAAACCTATATGTTATACGCCTTATCAGGTGTTCCACGATCCGCCTTTGATAAATTCGGGATGCCGCGCAATACAGCCATCTTTAACACGACCTTCGAAGGCAAGGGCGTCAGGCGATCCGATGATATTACGGCCGATCCCGACTACGGCAAAAACAGTCCGCATCACGGAATGCCCAAAGGTCATTTACCGGTCGTGAGTTATCTCGCGGTCCCGGTAATATCGCAAAGCGGCGTTGTACTCGGCGGGTTATTCTTTGGACACCCAAAAACGGCCATGTTTACAGCGGAGCATGAAGAACTGGTAGCTGCGATTGCCGGCCAGGCAGCGATAGCCCTGGACAATGCAAAACTGTATGCGGAGATCAACGCACTTAACAGCAAGAAAGACCAATTTATCGGATTTGCCAGCCACGAATTAAAAACACCGCTGACCACCATCAAGGGATACCTGCAGATTGCAGAATCAGATGCAATTGCACCCAAAGAGGCTTTCAAAAAAATAAATAAACAGGTAGCCCGGCTCGAAGGGATTGTGGCGGATCTCCTGGATATCTCTAAAATACAGGCGGGTAAAATGGATTTAAACTTCCAGGGGACCAGCTTAGCGGGCCTGATCAGGGAGAGTATGGAATCAGTGGACAGCAATCAGCATATCCTGCGCGCCGAAAGCCTGCCGGAGAACATAACAGTGATGGCTGACCGCCCGAAACTCGTACAGGTAATCGTAAACCTGCTCTCTAATGCGCTCAAATATTCTGATCCGGGTACGACCATTACCATTTGCACGCAGGTAATGGGTGACCGCGCCGAGATAGCTGTTACCGATCAGGGAATCGGCATCCCAAAGGAACACTTAAGCAATATCTTCAATCAGTTCTACCGGGTGGCACCGGCGAAAGCCAAAACAGAAGGCATGGGACTCGGACTCTTTATTTCGAAAGAAATTATGGAAGCGCATGGAGGAAGTATCTGGGCGGAGAGCGAACCTGGGAAGGGATCGTCTTTTCGCATTGTAGTTCCGCTTGAAGGCCGCAAAGCCGGGAATACAATACTATCTAATCCATAAAAATATCAGCCGGAAGGAGGGTGGTTGTCGCGTGTGCCTTGCAGACATGCTTCAAAGCGCTCTGCAGTCCATGCTCAAATGCCGTTACAGGGTAGGCACAGAGGAGCGTAAAATTAAATTGTTGTGACAAATCATTCCACAGTTGTTCCAGCTGTATGGTTGCACCATGTAAACGATTTCTCCATAACAGCATGACCATTTCCCCAAAGGCCCTGATCTTACGGTTACCTGCACCTGCTTTTTCGAGTATGGGGGAAAGCGCATGGAAAAATAGATCTTTTGCAGGCCAGTTATCCTGCATAAAGGTTTTCAGCGTGGCCGCCGCATCCATCGCGATATACTGACGGTCACGGATAAGCGCTTCCAGGTTGTACTGCTTTGCAGCAAGCGCCGCGTTCAGTGCATACAAATGTGCCTGGGTCGCAATGATAACCACGGTTTCTCCCGCATCAAAACCTTCTGAAACATAGGTGGCCAGCGATTCGATCAATACATTATCGCCTGAGTAGAGGATAACGTGATGATCTGTGGAAATGCCTGGTGCGGTTGTAACGGAAGTGGTCATATACTAAGTTAGGCAAAATTTCGTGTTAATTATACACTTTATATTTAAACTTTGTGCTGCTGATATGCGCGATTGTTAATATAATTGCCAGGGCTGTCAAAGATGCCCGCCTTTGCTCCGCAGATTTCAGTAATAGCCCACCAGGAATACCATACTGTTACTGCCTGTTTATGAGGGCGGCTATATTCAGCCATTTGTCCAAATCAGTTCATTCACATGATGTAAAATATTTTATAACTGCTAAAAGCATATTTATCCAAAAGGGAGCCCGCATTTTCAATTTATTTGCACCATTTATCAACTCATCAATTAATAAATCGCATATAAAAAAACTATGCAGGAACTTTCCTCGGTTTTTCTCTTTCCCAGAAGCGGTGCTGTGCGATTGCATTTATAAAATCTGTTGCCAGCTTCTTACCAGATCCAATCAACACGCCATCTTCTATTTTCTTTTCCTGCAATTTTTTACTGAAATAAGTGGCTTCAAGAACGCCTTTACCACTGCTCTCCGCTGCAATCGCTTTGCAATGTTTATAAGCTTCGTTGATGAAGTGCACTGCATCCGGTTCACCTTTCAAATTAGCAGCATTCATATCGCCGCCGGCAACATAAACCGCATCATACAAGACAGATGCTGCAGTTAGAAAGCTTTGATCCGCAGGAATAGTTGTATTGTTGTCAGCAGTAATGGCGCCCAGCTTTGGTGCAATTATATGTGTGACTGCGCCAGCTGCTTCCAGTGCTTTTTTCATGGCTGTTAAAGAAGGTTCGTCCACGCCATCAGAAGCAAGAATGGCTATTTTACGTGTTTGAATGGAATTTTTAACCGTACCCGCCATACTTAAAGCTGGTGATATGTCAATGCTGCTTTTCACCTTGACAGGTTGGAATTTTTTTGGATCACCGTCCGCTGGAATACTCCGGTTCATTGGTTCTTCCGGCTTCCTGGGTACATGCAACCCAAGATTATAAGCGACCGCAGTTGCAAGCACTTTTTCGATCTGACTAAGAATGCCCAGCATGCGTTCCCTGATGGCAACAGTTTCAACCTTGCCAAGTTCAAAGGACAGCGCATCTATAATATGGTTCTTCTCCGGATCAGACTGGCTGTTAAAAAATAGCCGCGCCTGACTAAAATGGTCGAAAAAACTACGGCTTCTTTCTCTTACTTTAACCGCGTTAATTTTTTCAGGGTAAGAACTAAAACCCCCTTCTTCCATTTTCGCCTGTAAAGGAAAATTATCACCAAGTGAATTAGGTGAATAACTCACCCTGCCCTGATTGATCTGCTGGCGCATGTGACCATCGCGCTGGTTGTTGTGAATGGGAACAATGGGACGATTGATGGGAATTTCATGAAAGTTAGGTCCGCCAAGACGGATTAACTGTGTATCAGTATAAGAAAATAATCTTCCCTGCAGTAACGGGTCGTTGGTGAAATCAATACCCGGCACTACGTGTCCTATATGGAAAGCCACTTGCTCTGTTTCTGCAAAGAAATTATCGGGGTTGCGGTTCAATGTCATTTTACCAATGCGCTGTACAGGTACCAGCTCTTCGGGAATTAATTTTGTGGGATCAAGTAAATCAAATTCATATTTTAATTCATCTTTTTCAGGAACTACCTGGATGCCGAGTTCCCATTCCGGAAATGCGCCGCTTTCAATGGCTTCCCATAAATCTCTTCTATGAAAATCAGGGTCTTTGCCCGATATGTTCTGTGCTTCATCCCATGCCACTGCATGTACGCCAAGTAAAGGCTTCCAGTGAAACTTTACAAAACAGGATTCACCTTTAGCATTTACCAGTCTGAATGTATGCACGCCAAAGCCTTCCATCATCCTGAAACTCCGTGGCAAGGCGCGGTCGCTCATCGCCCACATGATCATGTGCGCAGATTCTGGCATCAGGGAAATGAAATCCCAGAACGTATCATGGGCTGAAGCCGCTTGTGGAATTTCATTGTGCGGTTCCGGTTTCACGGCGTGTACAAGGTCAGGAAATTTCACGGCATCCTGGATAAAAAAGACGGGCATATTATTACCAACCAAATCAAAATTTCCCTCTTGGGTATAAAATTTCACCGCAAATCCACGAACGTCACGGGCAAGATCGGTAGAACCGCGGGAACCTGCCACCGTTGAAAAACGAACAAATACGGGCGTTTCTGTGGCCGTATCATTTAAAAATCCTGCTTTAGTAAATTGTGGTATTGGTTTGTATAGTTTAAAAACGCCGTGTGCGCCTGAACCCCGCGCATGCACAACACGCTCTGGTATACGCTCATGATCAAAATGCGTAATCTTTTCCCGCATGATAAAATCTTCCAGCAAACTTGGTCCGCGGTTCCCGGCTTTGAGTGTATTCTGATCATCATTGATTTTAACACCATGGTTGGTTGTCAGCAAAGTATTGTTGGATTGTTCGGTGTGTTCAGATAGTGAGGTGATTTTAGCACTGCCACTTTTGCGGCCGGTGCTGCTTTTTTTGGGGGTTGGCATGATCAATTTTTTTGAAAGGTTACAGTATAGCAAAGAGTCGTTACAGTATTACTAATAAGTATGCCACATGAAAACGGCATCGCAACAGCGTATAGAATTAAACAAATCCACAAAGTGTTCTACTTTTACGTTACTACGTGTAGAATTTACGCTACAGGACTATGAGGAAGGTCAGCTATTTGTTCGTCAGTTTATTTTTAATATCATCTTCCCTTTCTCCTTTTAAATCATCCATTTTTTGAGCTTCGTCTATGGAATGGGATTTTTGCAGGCTCCCATCATTTTTAGTCAGTGTACTCAATTTTGAATAGTATTTTTGAATGATAAGCAATTCATCTTCCGGAATGTTTTCAATATCCACCAAACGGTTGCTGGCAAATTCGTGAGCGGCGACCAGTTCGTTCAGCTTAAGTTGTATTGCCAGTGAATCTTTATTCTGTGCTTTTTGAATTAAGAAAACCATTAAGAAAGTGATAATAGTTGTGCCCGTATTGATGACCAGTTGCCAGTTTTCTGAATAATGGAACACAGGACCGGTGGCAGCCCATACAATAACGATTAAAAATGCACTAATAAAAGCGCCTGTACTGCCGGTGAGTTTTGTTGTGCTGTTGGAAAAGCGTTCGGACCAGCTGAGTTTGGGTGTTGATGTTTTGTCGCTCATGGTTGTGTGGTTTAAGTGAAATGTTAAATGCAATAGCCAGGAGCTTAGGCCTGGCTATCACTTTTTACAGGGGAAGCATAATATTTTATTCTTCTTCTTCTGTTCCGCCTTCTTGTTCTGCTTCCCAGTTAATATTATTTTCAGCAATATCGCTCAGGCCCGCGTCTGTTTGTTTTTCTTCTTCCAGGGTCTGGTTCAAAATGCCTGCGGCATCCTCAAGGCCCATTGTTTGAGCGAGTGATACCAGGCCGCCGTAGGTAGCAATTTCATAATGTTCTACTTTTTGTGCAGCCATGATGATACCTACATCACGTGTCATGCTGCCATCTTCGGTTTCTTCAACGATAGAGTCTCCTTCTTTCAATAAACCTTCCATGGCATCACATTTTTTGGCCTGTGCTTTTTTACCGATGATCTCAAACACCTGTTCCAGGCGTGTGATGTGCTCCTGCGTTTGTGCCAGGTGATCTTCAATAGCCGATTTTAATTCTTCGGTTGTTGCAGCCTTCTGCATTTTGGGTAAAGCTTTGGTCAATGCTTTCTCTGCCCAGTAAATGTCTTTCAGAGAATCGGCAAAATATTTCTCAAGTTGCGTGTTGCCCTGGCCTGCCGATTTATTGTCGGTCGTGGGTTTCTTGGCCTTTGCAGGGCTTGATTTTGTGTTTGGCATAAATAAAATTTTAATTAGTTAACTAAGCGGATAAGTATATTATTTCAAAGTGCGTGCCCGGAATATAAAATCGTTTGAAAAATAATCGCGCTAACAATTTATCGTTGGTTTTTATTTTACACATCGGGTGCTCTTTGATTTTCGCAGACATAATCTCCCCGTGTTGCCTTTGTTTGTAGATTTTTTTATGCATAATTATTTGCATTGCCTTTTAGCCCATCGCTCGTAAAGCTGCTAACCACTGGCATATTTTTTTATTGCACACTATGTGCAAGAGATAATATCCTGCCTGATTTTATTTATGCAAAAAAAATGTTATGAGAAGAAATCAATATGCGCTGATTACCGGCGCAACCAGCGGAATAGGTTATGAGCTCGCTAAATTGTTTGCTGCTGATGACTGGAATATCATTGCTGTTGCCAGGAGTGCGGAAACACTGAAAGAAGTGCAGGATGAGTTCAGGGACCTTTTTCATCTGGACTTTATTCCCATTGCCACAGATTTGTTTGATCCGGGTAATGCCGGGCGCTTGTATAAAGAGATTACAGAAAAGGATATTGAAGTAGAAATACTGGTAAATGATGCCGGCCAGGGAGTCTATGGAGAGTTTGTTGATACAGATCTGGAAAAAGAACTCAACATTATCCGCCTGAATATTGAAAGCCTGGTAGTGCTGACAAAACACTTTGTAAAAAATATGGTCACCCGTGGTCGTGGCAGAATTTTAAACCTTTCTTCTATTGCGTCTAAAACACCTGGTCCGCTTCAATCAGTGTACCACGGCACTAAGGCATTTGTGCAGTCTTTTACAGAAGCCCTGCGCGACGAAGTCAGGGAGCGGGGTATAATAGTAACCGCCTTGTTACCGGGTGTAACTGATACTGATTTTTTCCGCAAAGCTGGCATGCTGGAATCCAAAGCTGTGCAGAACCCCCGTAAAATGGCGGATCCTGCGGACGTTGCAAAAGATGGTTTTGATGCCCTGATGAATGATAAAGACATGGTTGTGTCAGGTGCGAGAAATAAAATACAAGTGGCTATGAGTAATGTAACGCCCGACAGCACCCTTGCTGCGCAGGTTCATAAACAATAGGCACCCGTAGACGAAAACAAATAACAGTGATACACGGTCCACATAAAGTAACCTGTGATAATGTGCCCGGCCCCATTACCAATTAGAGAACGGAGATGGGGTGGCAGTGCCTTTTCCAATCGCCTTTGTTCATTGTTTTTTTGTGGTTACCATCTGCCCGGCCAGTGGGAAAACAGTAACCCCGAACATTGATATTGTCCGCGGCTATAAAATATTAAAAAGAAACAAGGCAATTGTGTGAAGGTGGTGCTGGACCCCTGGGCTTAAACGGAAAGGGTAACTCCGGGACTATTATAATTATAAGTAAAAAAGCTGCCTCCATTCATGGCGACAGCTTTTTAAATGAATGAAAAGGCATTCTATTTTTTGTCTACTACTTTTTTTGCATCTTCTGCCATCATTAAATGATGCTCAAGTGTAGGCACCTTGCCTTTTGCCCAGGCACTTAGATCTTTGTCCATTCCTTTGTCGGCTTCTTTTTTAAATGCATCAATGTCATCCTTATGGTCGCTGACCATAAGATCCGCATAAGCCTTATCAAAATCTGCGCCTTTCTTTTCCGATAAATCAGCCACCTTTTTCTGACATTTATCACTCATCATGGAAGGCAGCGTAATGTTTTTTGCAGCTGCCGCCGCTTTGAGTTCATCATTGGCTTTGCTGTGATCCTTTACCATCATGGCGCCAAGTTTTTTGATAGCAGGGTTAACGCCGTTGTCCACCGCCAGTTTACCCAGTTCCACTTCCAGCATGCCCCCGTCCGCTGCTTCGGTGGCAAAATCAGCATCGGGTTGCAGGTCTGCCATATGGCTATTTTTGCTGGCAATGGTATCAGCGGTTTTTGCACTGTCAATTTTCGCATTGTTAGTACTGTCCGCTTCTTTTTTGGCATCTGTTGATGCGTTGCCGCAAGAACTGGCAGCCGCGGCAAAAAATAATACGCTTGAATACAGGATGATTTTTTTCATGTTGAATGTTTGAAGTTTATAATGAATAGTTGATTGCATTTAATTGTCAGCACAGGCAAAGCACTGAGCCTCTTCCACCCGCCTTAACATTGCCACGGTGAATTTTTGTATGTTATGTCCTCACTCTAAACAAATAGTGTTCCTCAATCAATAGCCTGTATTTATGTAATAACGATAGCCCTGTTTCTTTAAATACGCACACACTGTGTAAGAACTTGCTCATTTTTTGTTTCACAAGAGGCGTTTATTTCCAGTTCGTTTGGCATGGTTATGATTATACATCACCTAACCCCAAGTATTAATTATGGCTTCAGCAAAAAAAAAATTTCTTTCAGGGACATGGATAAACGCCCATAAGAAAACCAGCATTTTTTTAATCATCATTTTGGTCCTGATCATTATCCGGCTTTTTTTGCCGGTGATAGTGCTGCACTATGCCAATAAAACACTGCAACACATGAATGGCTATTATGGCCATATTGATGATATTGACATTTCCCTGTACCGCGGAGCGTACCAAATCAATGATATGTACCTGAATAAAATGGATTCCGGGACAGGTAAACAAACAGATTTTTTTAAAGTATATAATATTGACTTATCAGTGCATTGGGATGCGCTCCTGCATGGACGCCTGGTAGGGGAAATTACCTTTAATGATCCCAAACTGGTGTTTACTGAAAACAAGGTAGAATTGTCGGACGTAAAAAAAGATACCAGTGATTTCCGGAGAATATTAAAGGACTTTATGCCACTTAAAGTAAACCGTTTCCAGGTAAACAATGGGGAATTGCATTATGTAAACAATACAAAAAAACCAGTGGTAGATGTGTTTTTAAAAAAGATCCGGCTGACGGCTGAAAATCTTACCAATGCCGCAAAAAGTAAAGAATTGCTGCCCTCCACTGTTAAGGCTTCTGCGGTAGCGTACGAAGGAACACTCGCATTGAATATGAAACTGAATCTCCTGGCCACCGGCGCAACCTTTGACCTCAATGCAGATCTTAAAAATGTCAACCTCGTACTCCTCAATAATTTTTTACTGGCCTATGGAAACTTTGATGTCAACCGCGGTAATTTTGGTTTGTACGCCGAAATGGCGGCCAAGAACAATGCCTTTAAAGGATATGTCAAACCCATCATTAAAAATCTGGATGTGGTAGGGTCAAATAATAAAGAGGGGAGCTTTTTTCATAAAATATGGGAATATGCAGTTGGGGCCGTCGGTGTTATTTTCAGGAACCAGAAGAAAGACCAGATTGCCACCAAGGTTCCGCTGGAGGGCAACTTTAAAAACCCAAAAACCAATACCCTGGATGCTGTCTTTGAAGTGCTGCGCAATGCATTTATACAGGCGTTGATCCCCAGCGTAGACAATGAAATCAATATTCAGTCAGTGGATGAAGCGGATAAAAAAGACAATCGTAATTTTTTACAAAAGATTTTCGGAAAAAAGAAAAAGGATGATGAGCGTAATAATGACCATAAAGAAAAAAACAGCATAAAAGTTAAAAAACCGAATCCCCAAAAAAGCAAATAAATCCAGTTGACAACCAACTAAGCTATTGATTTATACAATTTAGTGGACAAGCCACCGCAAGTGTTCTTAGAAAAAAATAACACGCAGGGTATTCTCACGAATAACCCGTGTTTCAACCTTTACCAGCTATGTTTTTTAATCCGGCATAATATTAATAGCTCTTCCCTTAACCCCCAACAACCAGACATGAAAAAATTCCTGTGGCCTGCAACTGCTTTTATTATTGTCGTTTTTGTTTTTACTTCCTGTGAAACCCTAAAGGAATCTTCCAAGTATAAGTTCAGTGATGGGTTTTATAAGATGAAAGAAAATGGGAAAAAAGAAACGGTCTATGTATTGGCCGGTACGGATACCATCAAAGAATACAGGAAGGCCAGTTTAAGTGTAAGCAGGATGGATACAGTGAAAGCCGTATCATTGCTGTTTCCCGCCAAAAAACCACATGACTTCACTGATCATACTTTTATGCACGCATCTTTTGACCTGGATGTATTGACGGTATTGTTTAAATACCGTCCGCCGGCCAGGGGTTTTCCACCGCAGTTTAATGCTACTTTTAATGGTGCGGTATTCATTGGTTACCGTACTGATCTTTATAAATTATCTTACACAGAAACACCGTTGCATGATTACCGGCGGCATGTTACCCATTATGGTTACAGTATGGGATTGTTTACCGGCTTTGGCACAGCGCGCATAGACGAATATGTTACTGGTAACGCATTGAATATTCAGTATGATGGACTGGTCAATCTTACCGGGATAGCATTGATTCTGGCGGTGGATAAACTAACCGCAGGACTGACTTTCGGCGAAGATCATTTGCTGGACAGGAATAAAAAACTGTGGTTCAACAATGGCAAAGTATGGATTGGCCTGAGCATCGGTCTTAATCTTAATTGATTAAATTTTTATCAATACTAAAACACACAACCAATGATTAACGGAACAATGATGCAATATTTTCACTGGTACAATGAACCGGGTGGAAAGTTATGGGATGAGGTGGCGCAGCAGGCACCGGAACTGGCTAAACTCGGGATCAACGCTGTTTGGCTGCCCCCGGCCTATAAGGCAAAAGATGGCGGGTACTCCAACGGGTATGATACCTATGATTTGTTTGATCTCGGCGAGTTCGATCAAAAAGGAACTGTGCCCACTAAGTTCGGAACAAAAGAACAGTATGCAAACGCGGTAGATATTTTACACAGGAATGGTATCGCAGTCTATGTTGACATTGTGTTAAACCACAAAGGCGGGGCCGATGAAAAAGAACGGATAAAGGTAATGCGGGTAGATCCGGAAGATCGCAATAAATTTATCAGCGAACCTTTTGACATTGATGCCTGGACAAAATTTACTTTTCCCGGGCGCGGGGGGAAATATTCGGAATTTATCTGGGACTTCCGTTGCTTCTCCGGGATAGATTATGCGGCCGATATCAATGAAGACGGCATTTTCAGCATTATAAATGACTGGGGGCATGATTGGGAAGAAGTGGTCGATACTGAAAAAGGGAATTATGATTACCTGATGCTGAATGATATTGAATTCAGGAATCCGGCGGTCCGTTCGGAATTAACATACTGGGGAGAATGGTACATGAAAGAAATTCCTTTTGACGGCGTGCGGCTCGACGCTGTAAAACATATATCGCCCAAATTTTACAGCGAGTGGTTATACAACCTGCGTGGCATTAAGCCTGACCTATTTGCGGTAGGAGAGTACTGGGCGCCGGGTAAACTTCCGCTACTCCTAAAATACATTGAAGCCACCGGGGGACAGATGTCCCTGTTCGATGCGCCTTTGCACCATAATTTTCACAATGCGTCCAATGCTGGAAAAGATTATGATCTCAGGACGATTTTTGATAATTCGCTGGTATCTTCAAACCCTGCGCTGGCAGTTACTGTTGTGGATAACCATGATACACAGCCGCTGCAGGCGCTCGAAGCACCGGTAGAAAAATGGTTCAAACCATTAGCGTATGCGCTCATTCTCTTGCGCGAAGGCGGATACCCTTGCTTGTTTTACCCGGATTTGTATGGAGCGCATTATACTGACAAAGGCAAAGACGGTAATGATCATGAGATATTCCTGGACAAATGCGAGAACATTGACAAGCTATTGATCGCCAGAAAGGACTATGCATTCGGAATGCAACGGGATTATTTTGATCACGGCAATTGCATTGGATGGACCAGAGAAGGGATCGATGAAAACGAAGGTTCCGGTTGTGCGGTCTTATTGTCCAATGGTGATGAAGGATTTAAGTCGATGGAAATCGGGAAAAGATTCTCCGGTAAAACCTTCGTTGACTTTCTTGAGAAATATCCCGGGGATGTGGTTATCAATGAAGAAGGCTGGGGCGAATTTCACGTCGGCGCAGGATCGGTGAGCATATGGGTTGAAAAGAAATAAACAATAAAATTATTAAAAGACAAACAATGAGATGATGTTGATATAAAAATGCGGTAACCTGCTTTTATTTAAAAACACTTTTGTTTAGTTGCAATTCCATTGATGGTTGTGACGCCATTCAATCATAAGGGAAGGATTTGCTAATAGTTGTGGAATTTATTCCACCAAAAAAGCGGGTTACCTTTCGCAAAAATCGGGATAAAGCAAGTACTATTCTTTTTAATTTTTTAATAAAACAACAAACAGATGAAAAAATTTATTTTATTAATGGCCGTGGGTGTTGCTGTCGTATCTTGTAACAATGCTACTGACGCAACAACTGTTAAGACAGATTCAACCACAATCGTTACAGATTCAACCCATGTCATCATTGACACGTCAAAAACTATGGTCGATACATCCGGCATGAAAAAGGATTCATCTAAGATGAAATAATTTTCCTGGTTCGTTTTTGTTTGTAAGTTATGGTTTAAAGCCCTCCTTTTTTTAAGGGGGGCTTTTGTTTGAAAACTATTTATTTTACAATGCAAAAAACAACGGGGGTTATTGTTTAGAAATTCCGCGTTCGATGAAATAGAAAAAGGTTAATTTGTTCCAGGTAGTTCAATTTTTGCAGGCGTGTTATACAAATGATCGCTATCATTTGTGTTAACAGGCTTATTTAAACCATGGCTGTATGAAAAAAGTATTGATAGTTGATGATGATGCTGATTTATTGTTTATGCTTAAAAATGCATTGAAGTCAAACGGTTTCAGTGTAACTGCACTTGCAGATGGATCTGCGGTGTTAAGAACCATCGAAAACATACGTCCGGATATCATTATTCTTGACATACATATGCCTCCCTGGGATGGACGTAATATTTGCCTGAGCATAAAAAATATTCAGGGCTTTGAACAAATTCCAGTGGTGTTATATTCAGCATTGCAGGAAGATAAAGACGCGGTTAGTTCCTGTAAGGCCAACCTTTTTTTGCAAAAACCACTGTCCACCGCAGCCTTTATCGACGAAATAAGAGCGGTCATATAACCTGAAGGTGTATCCTTACCCGCTATTGACGCGCAGACGCTATAAGCGATTCAGTGAATAAGGCAAAGTTTAATGCCTTATTCGAATTAAATCCTTGCTGTATCAACCATGCCCTCAATTATAAGGTTTCGTCAGTGAGCCTGTCTAATTTTACTTTATTAGTAATGTAAATATTTTTATTGCGGATGGTTAATATATTTTCTTCTGTCAGTTCACTGATAATCCTGAATACAGTTTCATATGTTGTTCCTGCAAGAGAAGCCAAATCCTGCCGGCTAAGATTGATATTTATAAAACCTTCTGCAGTTGTACCAAATTTCTCCTGCAACATAAGCAGTGCCTGTGCTATACGGCCCTTTACTGGCATGTGCGCCAGGTTACGCATATTTTTTTCAGATTCCTGCAGTTCTTCCGCGAAAAACATCATTAGTTTACAGGTAAAATCATGGTTTACTTTTAAGGTAGACTGGAAAAAATTCAGATCAATAAAACACAGGGCCGAATCTTCCAGGGCTGTGGCTGATATAGGATAGCGGTTGCCCTTGCCGAGCCCGCGGTGACCGAGAATAGCGCCTTTGCCAGCAATGCGTAAAATCAGCTCTTTGCCGGCACCCCATTTTTTATGAACTTTTACTTTTCCATGATATACAAAATAGATGCCGTCGACATTATCACCTTCTTTAAAAATGACCGTGCCTTTTTTTACCGGGATGGTTTTTCTGTGTGCCTGGATGGCGGGAAGCCATTCTTTCAGGCAAAGTGTACATAAAAAGCAGGATTGTAAATCGCAGTCGTGTTTATTATTTTTCATGCCCAATCCTGTTCAGTATTATTAAACTGCAAGTATAGCGCTTAATGCTGTATGGCGTAACTATTATATAGTGTGCCCGCTGATTTGTTGTAGTGTTGCCGGTTCTTTATTATAAGTAACAGTATGCAGTGCTGCAGAAAGGTTTACCACTTCACCAATAATAATAATAGCGGGGTTTGACAAACCTGCATATTGTGACCGGTAAGCAATATCGCGCACGGTACCGCTGACCATTTTTTCTTTTGAAGTAGTGCCATCCTGTATAATAGCAACGGGCGTTTCGCTTTTGCCGTATTCCGCAAATATTTCCATGATGCTTTCCAGCTTGCTCATGGCCATTAAAATAATAACGGTGGCAGATGATTGAGCAGCCAGTTTGATGTCTCCTGATATTTCCCCGGATTGCGTGGTGCCAGTGGTTACCCAAAAACTTTCATTAATGCCCCTGCAGGTAAGCGGTATCATGACAGACGCCGGTACAGCCATAGCGCTGGAGATACCTGGAACAATCTCTACTGTAATGCCCGCCCGCCGCGCAGCATCAATTTCCTCCTGTGCACGCCCAAATACAAATGGATCACCACCCTTCAAACGAACAATACGTTGATGAGAGGCCGCATGCTCTATAATGCGGTGGTTGATTTCATCCTGTGACAAAGTATGGCAACCATATCTTTTTCCTACAAATTCTTTAATTGCGCCGGGTTTAGCATGGGCAAGCAAGGCCTCGTTGGCCAGTGCATCATATAATATTACGTCTGCAGCTGCCAGTGCTTTGATGGCTTTGAGGGTAATTAGTTCAGGATCTCCAGGCCCTGCTCCTACCAAAGAAAGTGTAGATTTCATATTGTAAAAAATAAAATATAATAAATATTCCGGTTATTTATACAAATTAATGAATAATGATCATATATTTATGATATAAATCATATTTATTGAATAAATATTTGATTTAGTGGTGAAAAATTAATATATATAATATATTATAATTTGAAGATTGCTTTTGCCTTCCTTTCTTTATAACAAAATTCCTGTTTATGAAAGTTGTAGTTATTGGCAATGGTATGGTTGGATACAAGTTTTGTGAAAAACTAGTCGCAAAGTACCAGGGCAACGACCTGGAATTGGTTGTTTTTGGAGAAGAGCCCAGGCCAGCATATGACAGGGTACACCTGAGCGAATACTTTTCCGGCAAATCTGCAGAGGATTTGTCAATGGCACCGGCTGACTGGTATGCCGCCAATAATATTACCCTTTACCTGGCCGACCCGGTACAAAGCATTGATAAAATCCATAAAACTATATACTCTTACAAAGGGATTGCAGAAACCTACGACTGGCTGGTACTGGCCACAGGTTCTGCTGCTTTTGTACCAGCGATACCTGGTGTTGAAAAAGACGGCGTATTTATTTATCGTACTATAGAAGACCTGGAAATGATGTTGCAGTATGCCCGCAAATCAAAAAAAGGCGCTGTCATTGGCGGTGGCTTGTTGGGGCTGGAAGCGGCGAAAGCCATGATTGACCTGGGCATTGCGGACACGCATGTGATTGAATTTTCGCCACGCCTGATGCCAAGGCAGATAGATGATGCCGGTTCAGGCATTTTAAAAAATAAATTACAATCGCTGGGACTTAAAATTTACACCAATAAAAACACCAGTGAAATAACGGGCGACCATTGCATCAGGGGCATGCGCTTCTCTGATGATACAACCATTGATGTTGATATGCTGGTGATATCGGCCGGCATTAAACCACGGGATGAGCTGGCGAAACTATCAGGGCTGGAAACCGGCAGCCGCGGTGGTATAATAGTAAACGAAAAACTACAAACCAATGATCCATTTATTTTTGCCATAGGCGAATGCGCTTTGTATAATAATATGGTCTATGGTTTGGTAGCGCCTGGTTATGAAATGGCCGAAGTAGTAGCTGCTAATCTGCTGGGTGCGCAAAAATCATTTAACGGCTACGACATGAGTACCAAGCTAAAATTGATTGGTGTTGATGTAGCCAGTTTTGGTGAACCATTTGCCACTGGCAATGAAATACGCAGCGTCGTTTTTGAGGATACCATGAAAGGTATCTACAAGCGAATTAATATAAGCGCCGATGGGAAGCAACTATTAGGAGGTATACTGGTAGGCGATGCAGCACAATACAATATGTTACTGCAAACCTGCAAAAGCAAAACCATATTGCCATCCAATCCGGAAGATATTATGCTGGGTACAAGGGGTGGGGACGCGGAAGCTGGCGCGGGTGTGCTGGGTTTGCCGGGTGAAGCGGTTATCTGTAGTTGCGAAGGCATTACCAAAGATGACATCTGTAATGCTGTTGGCAAAGATGGCTGCGAAACAATTGAAGCGATAAAAAAATGTACAAAGGCAGGCACGGGTTGCGGTGGTTGTGTGCCCATGGTAAAAGACCTGATGCTCTATTCAATGAAAGCCCAGGGCAAATACGTGCGCAATGTATTGTGCGAACATTTTAATTACAGCCGGCAGGAACTGTACGACCTTGTAAAAATTCACGGGTTAAAAACCTACGATGAAGTGCTGGACGCATTGGGCTGCGGTCATGGTTGCGAGCAGTGCAAACCACCGGTGGCGTCTATACTTGCCAGTCTGTGGGGGGAAATGATTTTGAAAAACGGCAATGCCACAGCGCAGGACAGCAACGACCGTTTCTTAGCCAATATACAAAAAGGAGGAACTTATTCCGTCGTACCACGCATACCTGGCGGTGAGATAACACCCGATAAATTAATTGTAATTGGCACCGTGGCAAAAAATTACAATCTCTATACAAAAATAACCGGTGGCCAGCGCATTGATATGTTCGGCGCTCATCTTGGTGATCTTCCTGCAATCTGGGAAGCATTGATAGCGGCTGGCTTTGAAAGCGGTCATGCTTACGGTAAATCACTGCGCACGGTAAAAAGTTGCGTGGGCAGTACCTGGTGCCGTTTTGGGCTGCACGATAGCGTTAGTTACGCCATACGTATTGAAGAACGTTACCGCGGCCTTCGCTCACCGCATAAATTAAAAGGCGGCGTAAGCGGCTGCATCCGGGAATGCGCAGAAGCGCAGAGTAAAGACTTTGGCATTATTGCTACTGAAAAAGGATGGAACTTATTTGTATGCGGCAATGGCGGCAGCAAACCACAGCATGCTTTATTGCTTGCCGCTGATCTGGATAGTGAAACTTGTATCCGGTACATTGATCGCTTCCTGATGTTTTATATACGAACGGCTGATCCATTAACAAGAACGGCCACCTGGCTAAATAAAATGGACGGAGGTATAGATTACCTGCGAAACGTGGTAGTAAATGATGGCCTTGGTATGGGACAGATATGGGAGCAGGAAATGCAGGTGCTGGTATCCAGTTATGAGTGCGAATGGAAAGCCGCCATTGAAAACCCTGAAATAAGAAAGCGGTTTACCCATTTTGTAAACGCACCTGCTGAAAAAGATCCATCCGTACAATTTGAACCCATGCGTGAACAGAAAAAAGTACCCGACTGGAAATAGTTTTCATGTTCCTGAACAACAGAAATTTTCGGATATAAATATTTGCCTTACCCCTTTTTCAAGCCTCACCGGTTGCCTTCCCAACGATTGTTTGCCTTTTTTTAATGCTTGTTTATGAATAACAGCAGTCATCAATGATTGCTGCACATAAAAAAATATTTAAAAGAATTGTATGCAAACACTGCCCACACCCCAGATTAATACATGGTTCGTTGCCTGCCGCACAGAAGATGTGCCGGAAAATGGTGGTGTCTGTGTAAAGTATAAGGACGAACAAATTGCGCTGTTTCATTTTACCCGCAAGAATGAATGGTATGCCACGCAAAATGAATGCCCCCACCGGCAGCAAATGGCATTGAGCCGTGGTATGATTGGCACATCAGGCGATGAACCCAAGGTTGCCTGCCCCTTTCACAAAAAAACATTTTCGCTGCAAACGGGTGAATGCCTGAGCGGTGATGAATGCAGTATTAAAACCTATGCGGTAAAAGTAGAAGAAGGCAATGTGTATATCAACGTAGAAGCATAAACAAATTCCGGCCTTCCGGAAACAACATAAAAAACCCCGGCCGATGTGGAAGTCTAACCGGGGAGTGTGGTTCTAAATTGACAAACAACCTACAACCAAAACAAAACTATGCTGAAAAAATCAAAAAAAAGACATCTGATACTGTTAATACTGCTGAGCAGTGTAGCAGGTTTTAATGCCCGATCACAGTTTACATTTTCCGGCCAGTTGAGAACGCGTACCGAGATACGCAATGGACTGGGTAATCTTGTGTTGAAAGGATCTGCCGCTGCGGCTTTTACGTCCCAACGAACAAGACTGGTGGTTGGTTACAAATGGGACCGGCTTACGTTTGGCATGTCCATGCAGGATGTACGGGTATGGGGACAAGATGCTTCTTCAATTTCCAATACCGATGGCAACCGGTTTATGCTGCACGAAGCGTGGGCCGATCTTGTTTTGGCCAATAAGATGGACACCACTATTAAGTTTAAGCTATTTGATCAGATGTCTTTAAAAGTCGGTCGCCAGGAACTGAGTTACGATGATATGCGGCTGATAGGTAACCTGGATTGGTTGCAACAGGGCCGCAGGCATGATATGGCCTTATTAAAAACAGTGCACAAAGGCTGGCAGGTGGATATTGGCTACGCATTTAATCAGAACACCGATGCGTTTGGTGTAACAAGTACTTCTTATGTGCCGGCCAATGTGCCCTCATATGTAAAAAATTCTTTGGGTAACCTGGTTCCTACGCCGGTTGGTATGCTTCCGCTGGCAAACTCGGGCAATGCTTCCAACAGCAGCATAAAAACAGGCACGCCGGTCTGGACAAATCCGCCTGCTACCAATGGTGGCACGCAGGATTATAAAAGTTTTACCAGTGTATACATCAGCAAGAAGTTTAAGCAAACCAAGTTTTCCGGTTTGTTTTTTAATGACCATTTCGGGAAGTATAAACTGGATTCATCCGGCAGCGCTGCAGCGGGTTATGTATACGGCCGCCGTTTTGCATCAGCCGGCTCAACAGATGAATTTAATTATTCAGGAACCAACAGCCGCTTTACTTATGGGTTGATGGTGAACACGTCGGTTGGGAAAGGAACGGGCTTTGGAAAGATTGCAATACAAGCGGCTTATTATGCGCAGTCTGGTAAAAACCGCGATGGCGTAAAAATGAAAAGCGCTTATCACTACACGATAGCAGCCACCTGGCAAAAAGGAAGAATCAGTATAACACCAGGCTATGATGTGCTGAGCGGCAACGATGCCAATACCACCGAAGATGAAAAGTTTGATCCACTGTATGGCACACCGCACCGCCACTGGGGCTATATGGATTACTTCTATGCGGGTACCGGGTCACCTGCAGGCGGATTAAACAATTCTTACCTGAAATTTAAATACACAGGTACTGCTGTTTCTTTTGGTTTTGATCTGCACCATTTCTCTTTAAATAAGTATATGACAAAAACAGATGGCAGCATGGTGGGAAAAACCCTGGGCAATGAAATTGATCTGTTGCTGAATTACAACATGAACAGGTTTACCAATTTTGAAATGGGGTATGCAATTATGTGCGCGCAGCATAATATGGCATTTGCCAAAGGCCAGGCTGGTACAGATGCAGCAGCAGATGCCTACCGGAAAACAGGTAACTGGTTTTATGCCATGCTGAAGTTTACGCCTGATTTCTATTATGCAAAACTGGTAAAGGCAAAATAAGCTGAGCAGACAGCGCATTAAACAACTGTCATATTCTTACTATCAACAAAACAAACAGTATGCAAACGCAAATACAACAACCGCTCAATAAATTAAATATTTTTTCAGGCAAGGGTATACAGATGAAAACCTTTCACATAACCTGGCTTACATTCTTCTTTTGTTTTTTCGGATGGTTTGGCATTGCACCATTAATGCCTATTGTCCGCGCACAATTGCATTTTGATAAATCACAAATCGGCAATATTACCATTGCTTCCGTATCTGCCACTATACTTGCCCGCCTGTTGATTGGCCGTTTGTGCGATACGCTGGGGCCGCGTTTGTCCTATACTATTTTACTGGTACTGGGCGCCATACCCGTTATGACTATCGGACTGGCCAACAGTTATGAAAGTTTTATTCTTTTTCGTTTGGTGATTGGCATTATAGGCGCTTCGTTTGTAATTACACAGTTTCATACCTCAGTAATGTTTGCACCGAATATTGTGGGTACTGCCAATGCAGTGGCCGGTGGCTGGGGTAATCTCGGTGGTGGCGTAACCCAATTGGTGATGCCATTAATTGCAGCTGCATTTGTGGGTCTGGGCTATGTGGACAAAGCCAATTCCTGGAGATATGCTATGATAGTACCCGGTGTCATTCTTTTAATTATGGCGTTTGTGTATTACAGGTATACAAAAGATACGCCACAGGGTAATTACAATGAAATACAAAGAGTGACAAAAGAAAAAAAGAAAGGCGGGTTTGTACAAGCGATGAGAGATTACCGCACCTGGGTGCTGGCGCTCGCTTATGCCGCCTGCTTCGGCATTGAGATAACTGTTGATAATGTAGCGGCCATTTATTTTGTAGATAATTTTAAAGCGTCCATCATAATGGCCGGCGCACTGGCCAGCATTTTTGGTTTCATGAATTTGTTTGCCCGTGCATTGGGTGGCATCTTCAGCGATAAGGTGGGTAAGATCTATGGTTTGCGTGGAAAGGGTTTGCTGCTGGCAGCCTTTTTAGTGCTGGAAGGCTTTGGTATCATGCTGTTTGCAAAATCGGGCAGCTTATCTATGGCCATTTTTTCAATGTTATTGTTTGCGTTGTTTTTAAAAATGGCTAATGGTACCACGTACTCAATTGTTCCTTTTATAAATAAAGAAGCCATTGGCAGTGTCGCGGGCATAGTGGGCGCGGGTGGAAATATCGGCGCCATGCTGGTGGGGTTTTTATTCAAGTCGAAAAACATTTCATACACGCAGGCATTTACCTATATCGGTATTGGTGTGGCAGTGATAGGTATGCTGGTATTGGTTACCAGATTTGCATCTGTTAGTAAAGATGAAGTCATTGTGGCAGAGCCTCAATTTGCATGATGTTAAAAACCCGGCAGGATGAAACCCTGAACCAAAAAATGCATAAAGATTTCCGGTGCAAGGCAGTCACACAACAATGCCGGAAATTCTGCCGCAGGAATAAAAAAGAAAATGTCAACTAATAACAACCATACAAATTTTTTAAAAACCACCTGCTGTTATTGCGGTGTAGGTTGTGGTATTGTTCTCCACAAAGAAAAAAATGGCAGCCTGCGGGCAGAGGGCGACAAAGATCACCCGGTAAATAAGGGTATGCTGTGCAGTAAGGGTATGAATTTACATTATACCGTGATGGATAAAAGTGACCGGCTCCTGTACCCCGAAATGCGGTATGCAAAAAATCAGCCGCGGCAAAGGGTTTCCTGGGACCAGGCACTGGAAAGAACTGCAGCCGTTTTTAAAACATTGATAGAAAAGTATGGACCAAATTCAGTGGCGTTCTATGCATCGGGCCAATGCCTGACGGAAGAGTATTACGTGGTGAATAAACTTATCAAAGGATTTATAGGCAGTAATAATATTGATACCAATTCCAGGTTGTGCATGAGCAGCGCCGTAACAGCATACAAAATGAGTTTGGGTGAAGACAGCGTGCCGGTTAGTTACGATGATTTGGAACTGGCCGATTGCATTTTTGTTGCGGGCGCCAATCCCGCCTGGTGTCATCCTGTATTATGGAGAAGGGTAGAAGCGGCGCGTGAAAAAAATCCGGCATTGAAAATCATCGTTAGTGATCCGCGCAAAACACAAACCTGTGCTGTTGCTGATATTCATTTGCAGCTCAACCCCGGAACTGATATTGTTTTGCACCATGCAATAGGCCGTTGTTTAATTGAGGAAGGCGATATTGATGTTGATTTTATTCAGCAGCATACCGAAGGATTTGAAAAGTACGCGCAAACCGTTTTTGAAAGAACCGTTGCAGAAGCAGCGTTGCTATGTGGAATTGCCGAAGCAGATATACGCAGGACTGCGTCTTATATCGGTAATGCACAGGCTTTTATCAGCATGTGGACGATGGGTCTTAATCAAAGTGTGATTGGTGTAAATAAAAACCTGTCGCTGATCAACCTTAATTTGATCACCGGGCAGATAGGAAAGCCCGGGGCCGGGCCTTTTTCATTAACCGGTCAGCCCAATGCCATGGGCGGCAGGGACGTAGGTGGTTTGTCTAATTTGTTACCTGCGCACAGGGACTTAGCACATGTTGCTGACCGGGAGATAGTAGAAAAATTCTGGCAGATTCCACTGGGAACTATTCAGTCAACGCACGGTTTGACTGCTACCGAAATGTTTGAAGCATTGAATAATGGTAAATTAAAGGCAATTTGGATTTTGTGTACAAATCCGCTGGTTAGTCTCCCCGATGTACGTACAGCCGAAGCAGGTTTAAAAAAAGCAAAATTTGTCGTGGTGCAGGAAATGAGCAATAAGCCGGAGACACTACAATATGCGGATGTTGTTTTACCTGCGGCTTCCTGGGCAGAAAAAGAAGGTACGATGACCAATGCGGATCGCCGCATCAGTTACCTCAATAAAATTACCAGTGCACCCGGCGAAGCTTTGCCTGATGCAGAAATTATTTGCCGGTTTGCACAAAAAATGGGCTTTAAGGGATTTGATTATGAAAATCCTGCCGGGATATATGCGGAGCATTGCGCATTGACGGCAGGTACCCGTATTGATATCAGCGGACTGAGTTATGCCATTTTAAAGGAGCATACAGTACAATGGCCCTATCCGGCAAAAACTACCGGCAACGGCACAGCGCGGTTGTTTACGGATAAAAAATTTTATACACCTTCGCAGAAAGCCATCATTCATTCTTTTGCTGATACCAATGAAAGTGAACTGCCCGGTGAAACCCATCCGCTGGTACTGACAACAGGCCGTATACGCGACCAGTGGCATACAATGAGCAAGACTGGTAAAGTAAATAAATTGCAGCAGCATATCAATGAATCTTTTGTAGAAATACACCCGGCAGATGCGCTGGCGCGCAATATTGCAGACAATGATTTGGTGGAAGTGGTGAATACAAGGGGCATAGTAAGGGTAAAAGCAAGGTACTCAACAGATATTAAGAAAGGTGTTGTGTTTCTGCCCATGCATTGGGGCAAAATACTCAACAGCGATTTGAACCGTGCCAATAACCTCACCAGCAGACTGGTTGATCCTTTGTCCAGACAACCCGATTTTAAATTCTGTGCAGTGCAGGTACAATTGTATTCAAAACCTGCACAAAAAATAGTTATTATCGGTGCGGGCGCAGGTGCATTTGGGTTTATTAAAAGTTACCGCGCATTGAATATGCGGGATGCGATAGTTGTATTCAGCAAAGAAGATGTTCCCTTTTACAACCGTGTATTGCTGCCGGACTATATCAGTGGAGCACAACCATGGGAACACCTGGTAAAAATGAAAAATGAAGAAGCGCATGCGTATAACTTAACGCTGCACCGTGGGGTGAGCATAGAAAAAATCGACAGGGAATCTAAACTGCTGTTTGACAGTGAAGGCGCGGTACACAAGTATGATGTATTAATTATAGCAACCGGCAGCCGGGCAGCAACCTTGAAAGATACGCCGCCCTTAAAAGGCATTTTTACCATGCGCACCAGGGCAGATGCAGACAATTTTAAAAATCACCTCAATCCTGCTGAAGGAAGATGTGTTATTATAGGCGGTGGGCTGTTGGGCATTGAGATGGCTGCATCCTTGCAGGAATCGGGCGTGGAAGTGATCATCATTCAGCGTATCTCCCGTTTAATGGATCGTCAGCTTGATCCACTGGGCAGCCAGCTATTGCATGAAGAGCTGGCAGATAAGGGCGTGCAGATTTATTACAACGATGAAATAGAACGTTACCTGGGAAGGACAGTAATAGAAGGAATACAATTGAAGAGCGGACTTATCATTCAATGCCAGGCCATTGTTGTGGCCGTGGGTACCATACCCAATGCTGAGCTGGCAAGAGAATCGGGGCTTGTATGTAAAAGAGGTGCGTTGGTAAATGAATACCTGCAAACCAGTGACCCTGCTGTATATGCCATTGGTGAGATGGCAGAGTTTAATGGATTTTTATATGGCATTACCGCCGCGGCCGAACAGCAAGCGCATATTGTTGCCCGTCATATTACGGGTGACATAGCACAGTATTACAAGGGTTCTTTGCTGATGAATATTTTAAAGATGCACGGCACGGATGTATGTTCACTCGGACTGGCGGAAGCGCCTGACGATCCGGCGTACGAAGAAGTGGTTTTTATTGATAAGGCAAAACGCTATTATAAGAAATGCATTATTCACAACGACCGGCTGGTAGGCGCCATTTTGATTGGCGATAAAACAGAGTTTCTTGAATTCAGGGATTTGATAGAAAATAAAATAGAACTGAGCGATAAAAGGCTGCAACTTTTAAGAAGTGGAAAAAAAGTACCGCCGGTATTGGGTAAACTGGTTTGCAGTTGTGCCGGTATAGGAGAAGGCAATATCATTAATAAAATAAAAGAAGGCTGTAAAGATTTGGTGCAATTGTGCCAGCTTTCCGGAGCAGGTATGGCTTGCGGTAGTTGCCGTCCGGAGGTGAAAGTGATATTGGAGCATGAAACTTCATTGCATAAGCCGCATGTTGTAAGTATTTTAAAATTGTAAACTGTAAAATTATGGAGCAAACCAATCTATTGTATCCACAGCCTGTGCGTAGCGAAACAGATCAATGCAGGCCGGAACAAATATTTTTTGCCTTTGAAGAAGATTTTGTTGAAGAGAATGTGCGTTGCATCCCTATGATTGTACGGTTCAAACTGGATGCTTGTGGTATAAAATTAAAATTAAGCGAGTGGAGTAAAATGACGGTTGAAGAAAGAAAGCGGTTGTCGGAAATGACCTGCGCAGATAGCAATGATCTGTTGCATTACCGGTATTACCTGCAACAAATTATTCTCCTTCATACCGGTGTGGCGGCAACTGATTTACCGGTCGATTGGAACCCGGAATGGGAAAACATAAATGAATTACCGCCAATACTAAAAGAAAAATTAAGTGAATTCTCCTGGTTTATTTCTTTACGGAAATGGAGAAGGCTGAATAACCTGCAGCGTTTTGTTTTATTAAAACTATGCAGGCCGGGACACGAGAATAAAAATTTTCCGAAAGCAATGAAAGAATTCGGGTTAGTATAAAATATAAATATGCGGCACGCTTTTCAATTTAAAATAAATTTTACCGGGGGAATTGTTTCACCGGGCTATTTATACAGCCTGCTGAACAGCCTGGAGGAAGCAGGCCTCACAGAAGTGCGTTTTGGTTTACGCCAGCAATTGCTGGTAGATGTATCTGCCAAAGAATACAATAAGGTAAGCGGTGCATTAAGCGCGGGGCAAATAGAATACGAGGTTAATAAAGATGAACACCCCAATATCAGCAGTTCTTACCCGGCGGCAGAAATATTTATTAAAGAAACCTGGCTCAGTGAAGGCGTTTATAAGGATATTTTTGACCTGTTTACGTACAAGCCTTCGCTTAAAATAAATATTACAGACAGTAACCAGACCTTTACGCCTTTTTTTACCGGTAACCTCAATTGGATAGCTTCTTCTCACGCGCATTTCTGGTGGCTGGTCATTCGCTTTCCAAAAACAAACACCCTTTTTTACTGGAAAGATTTGATCTATACAAATGATATCGCAGCATTATCGGCAGTGGTTGAGCAGGCCATTCTTGCGGAACCTTCACGCTTTTATGATAACAGCAACGCAGATGGCAATCAGCTATATACTGCTATCAATGCAAATAATACTTTTATTTCAAAACCGGTTACCGGAAAATTGGCATTGCCTTCGTTTAAACTGCCGTACTACGAGGGTTACAATAATTATGGCAATAAATCATGGTTGGGCATTTACCGGAGAGATGAAATGTTTGATATTCATTTCCTGAAAGACATTTGCCGTATCTGCCTTGAAATAAAAGCGGGGGAATTATATACCACGCCATGGAAGTCCATCATAATAAAAGGCATCCAGGAGAAACACCGGCCATTGTGGGGTTTTATACTTGGCAAATACAGGATAAATGTAAGGCATGCTTCCAATGAACTGAACTGGCAGGTAGAAGACGGTAACAATGAAGGGCTGGCCATCAAGCGGCAAATCATCCGCCAATTTGATAAAGAAGACGTACGTACATTTGGTTTGTGCTTTGCAGTGAAAACGCATCCCAAATCGGGGGTGTTTGGCTCTGTTTTAATACGGCGGCAATTTAATACAGTGCGCAAACAATTAAAGGCTTTGGATAAATATGATATCCTGTATACGGCCGGTTTCAATCCCAATTCAAAAGATTATATCATTTTCAGAAGCAATGTAGAAAAAGAACACCTGGGCACTTACCTGATAGCATTGTGCAAATATTATTATGCGCATGAGGATGGCAGCAATTTACTCCCTGGAAGTTCTTATACTTTGTTGCCTGGTGCAGAAAAAAAAGAAGAGATAAAGAAGATTTATTACCAGTGCCGTCATTGTTTATCAGTATACGATGAGGCCAACGGCGAACAGGAAAGTGCAATAAGCCCGGGTACAACGTTTGATACATTGCCGGAAGCCTGGTGTTGTGCTTTGTGTGAAGCGCCGAAAACAGCGTTTATCAAGCAGGAGATTATTTTAGCTGGTTTACAAACCGTTTAATTCTGCAAGTGCGTTAAAATTCCGGAAATATTTTTTTTGATTTTCGGTCAGCGGCACTGAAAAAGTATTAACCTGCTCAAGTGCAAACTTCATACTATGCCTCGCCAGCTTGCTTGTTTGTAACAGTTGCAATATATGCAATAAGGCGGCCGCAGTATAAATGGCGCAAAGCGGTTCAGGTACACCGTTATTGGTAAATACGTAAGCTTCTGCTGGTTGTTTTTCGTATTCACCATACAATTGTTTTAATGTACTTGTTTCCATCAACGGCATATCGCAAGCCAGTATAAAAAGATCATTTAAAGGATGTTTTATGTGCATGCTCAATAAGCCAAGCAACGGACCTTTTACATCCATGGTCTCCATATCTTTTACCAGTTGCGCTGCTGTAAAAACAGTAGTATATCTATTGTATTGATCTTTGTTTACAGAAACCAGGACAGGAAGGTGCAGGGCAGCCATTTTCTCTGCTGCAGCCTGCGCCCAGGTAGCACCGTCCGTTTTAATCAAACCTTTATCGGTACCCATTCTTGTACTTTGTCCGCCGCATAATATAACTCCCAGCATAAATGTTTTCTGAATCAAAAGTAAATAATTCAGTTGATGAAAATATGTCAACGGGAGGATATCCTATTAAATAAACCTTATTCTCTTTATTTAGCCGGATGGAATACGCCGGAGGAATTAGTTCCTGTTTTATGATTACATAAAACTCCAGTAACCATGAAGTTCCTCCAGGTGAATATTTGTTTCCGGCCAATGATTGATGTCAAAGCCCGGTGCTTTTTCCAGAATTTCTTTTTTCTGGTCAAACACAAACCTCTTTTTTTCAGCATCTGCCTGCAGCAACCTGAATGGAATAGCGAAATATTTGATGCCGATGCCCAGAAATCCGCCGAACTCAATGACAAAATAAGCTATGTTTCCTGTAGTAATATCAACCATAATATC
>JBDSOC010000199.1:0-34043 GCA_039915085.1 Chitinophagaceae bacterium | reverse complement strand
ACTTTTTTTATGGAAAAAAAGTACCGCAAAAAAGCCAGTCGAAATCACCTCATCCGGCCTTCGGCCACCTTCTCCAACGGAGAAGGAAAATGGAAACGGCTCTATTTGCCCGATTTCGACATAGTTCCCTGATTAGGTTTCTGTACTACTGTGACTTCAGCTGCACCAATCCTACCTTTTAAGGGACGACTATTTAGTATTGATACCCTCCATGTGTATTCATGGTCCAATAAAAGAGCTGTTTTCCCGCAATACCAACATTGATTTTTTGGGCTTCTTCGTTGCGTCGCAAGCACTTCACCTCTATATCAATTGGCATCTTCAGTCTGCGGATTAATGTCCCTGTTTTTCAGGCAACGGGGTCAATAACCTTACCTTCGTCATGTCTGAATACTCAATACTAAAATACTAAGCACCGTGCAAAAAGAGCTCTACATCGATATCAGCAATGAAGACGCTGGCGGCAGCCTGTACCGGGTAACCGCAGCCGATGGCCAGGTTCATTTTTATTACAACCACAGTACTTATAACAGTGATAAAGATGAGTTGCAGGTATTTGAAACCAATTATGCTGATTTTGCCGCCTTCTGGGCATACATCACCGCCGGTAAGCAATGGTTTTATTTACACCCGCTATATATACATCCTGAACAGCGGGATTTTATCAAACAACAATTATTGCATGTAAACTGGGCCATATCCGGGGATAAAAAATGGCAGGACAGTCACCAGCGGCAATGGAAAAAGGTGTTGAACGATCCCGGGGAATATTACAAAGGCCCGTTGTAGGGCGTAAATAATAAGCTGTAAAGGCTTGAAAATAAATGTGTTTGACGTATGCATAATAAGGTTCAACTCTAATCTGCCTGCTTTTTTTCTTGCTGATCAGGACTTACGGCTTAAAACTTAATACTTACTACTTTTGCGCCATGCGTAAAAAGAACGTTGTGCTGCAGCAGGTAACCGTAGAAGATTATGCCGCCGAAGGAAAAGCATTGGGCCGTACAGAAGGCAAAGTAGTTTTCATTTCCGGCGCCGTACCAGGCGATGTAGTGGATGTGCAGTTAAGCAAAAATAAAAAAGACTGGGCCGAAGGAAAGGCCATCGTTTTTCATAGTTACTCAAAAGACAGGGTTGAGCCGTTTTGCGAACATTTTGGCGTTTGCGGTGGCTGTAAATGGCAAATGCTGCCCTATGAAAAGCAATTGCAGTACAAACAAAATGAAGTTGAACAGAATTTACGCCGGCTGGGCAAAATAGAATTGCCTGAACTGATGCCTATCATTGGCTGCGATACCATTGCCCGATACCGGAACAAGCTTGAATTTACTTTCAGCAACCGCAGGTATTTACTATCTGCTGAAATGGGTACCCCGGAAGCGGAGGTTCAAAGCAACGGACTGGGCTTTCATGTGCCACGCCTGTTCGACAAAGTGGTTGACATTAATACCTGCCACCTGATGGTAGAACCTGCCAACGTTATTAAGAATACCATCAGAAGTTTTGCACTCGAAAATAATTATCCTTTTTATGATATACGCAGCCACACCGGCTGGCTGAGAACATTGGTATTGCGAATCTGCACAACCGGTGAAGTAATGGTGAATCTTTGCATCGCGTACAATGATGAACCGGCACTGAAAAAATTATTTGATCATTTGTTGCAGCAGGTTCCTTCCATAACCACGCTGCTGTATACCATCAACCCTAAAAAAAACGATAGTATTTATGATTTAGCGCCACAGGTATATTACGGAAAAGGCTATGCGCTGGAGAGACTGGAAGATTTGCAGTTTAAGATCAGTCCCAAATCATTTTTTCAGACCAATACAAAACAGGGAGAGAAATTATATAAAATAACAAGAGATTTTGCAGAGCTAACCGGAAATGAAACTGTATATGATTTATACTGCGGTACCGGCAGCATCGGTATTTTTGTAAGTAAGCAGGCAAAAAAAATAATTGGGGTAGAACTGATTGAGGAAGCCATTGATGATGCCAGGGAAAATGCGGCGCTGAATAATATAGCACATGCGCATTTTTTTGCGGGCGATGTAATTGATGTTTGTAACGACACATTTTTTTCTGTTCATGGCAGGCCCGATGTTATTATTACTGATCCGCCACGCGCAGGCATGCACGAAAAATTAGTAAAGAAATTGCTGGATATGGCAGCGCCCACGATTGTTTATGTAAGTTGCAACCCTGCTACACAAGCAAGGGATCTGCAGTTGCTGAATGAAAAATATGTTGTTACCAAAGTACAGCCGGTAGATATGTTTCCGCAAACGCATCATATAGAAAATGTAGTGCAGCTGAAGAGGAGAACAAATGTTTAATGTGGAGGGTATAAAATTGCCGATCGCAGTATTTGTGAATTGTGAGATTTCGCTTGCTGTAACATATTAAGCAACTGCAACCCTCAACTACCGGACCGAAAATCACAAAATCAGCCACCGGTAATTCAGTTATCGGTATTAAATTTACACAGGCCAAAACCTTATTTGTGATAAAAATATTACTCAGTCATCAATGGAAATCTTTCTGGAGAAGCCGCAATGCAGGTAAGAGCCTGGCTGTACAGATTTTCATCGGTTTTATTACCCTGTACCTGCTTGCTTCAGCTATTGCACTGGGATTTTTTCTGCAAAAGATATTAGCCAACGCATACCCCGGACAGGATATTATTAAAGTTTTCTGCGGGTTTATACTGTATTATTTCTTGTTTGATGTATTCATCCGGTTTATGATGCAGGATTTGCCTGCCCTCAGCATCCAACCTTACCTGGTACAAAATATCCGCCGTAGTCAGTTGATACGTTTTTTAAATGTACGTTCACTTTTTACGGTGCTCAACCTGTTGCCCCTGCTGTTGTTTACCCCGTTTACAGTGGTGGCTATTGAGCCGGTGTACGGCGTTACCGCTGCTGTGGCCTTTATCATCAGCATACTTTCCCTTACGGTATTTAATCATTTTCTTATTCTGTACATAAAGAGAAAAAGTATCATCAACAGCTGGTGGATGGTATTATTTTTTGCGGTAACAGGTGGTTTTATTGCAGCGGATTATTTTAAACTTTTTTCGCTCAGTCATATTTCTACCTTGCTTTTTTCCGGTATGCTGGGGCATGCCTGGTCATGCATCATACTTATTGGAATGGCTGTTTTGTCTTTTATCAATAATTATTATTTCCTGTTGAAAAATCTTTACCTGGAAGATATTGTAAGCCGTGGAAAAAGAAAACAAGGATCTGAATATGCTTTTTTAAACCGCTTCGGCGCCATTGGCGAATTAATTGGCCTGGATATAAAACTAATCATCCGCAATAAGCGACCCCGTTCGGTAGGAGTGCTTACAATTCTGTTTCTTTTTTATGGTTTTCTTTTTTATAAAGAAAAATATATTGTAAAAGGATGGTGGGGCGCTTTACTGGTGGGCGGTATTTTTTTAACCGGATTGTTTATTACCAATTACGGGCAGTTCCTGTTTGCCTGGCAAAGCAATCATTTTGATGGGCTGATGGCCGGCAACATGAAAGTGAAAACGTATATAAAAAGTAAGTTCATGCTGTTTACAGCGGTTTGCACGGTGGTGCTGCTGCTTACTTCACTATACGGGTTAATGAGCTGGAAATTATTAATTGTGCAACTGGCAGGCTACCTGTATAACGTTGGCATACATACGGTAATAGCGGTTTATTTTGCCACACGTAGTTACAAGGGTATGGATATCAGCAAGGGCGCTACTTTTAACTACCAGGGAATGGGTGCAGAAAAATGGCTGTACACGGCCGTTGTTTTTAGCATTCCCATGGCTATATACTGGCCCTTTGCTTTTTTTATTAATGCATGGGCAGGTATTATTGCGTTGGGTATACTGGGGTTAACCAGTTTTTTATTGCAGGACTGGTGGATAGATATACTGACCAAAGAGTTTTTTAAACGCAAGTACAAGATTTTAAATGGCTTCAGGGAAAAATAAAAAATATGATTACAGTAAATAATCTTGTTAAAATATATGCCGGCAAAACAGTCGTAGATATTGCCCGCCTGCAGGTAGATGAAGGAGAAATAATCGGGCTGGTAGGAAATAACGGTGCCGGTAAAACAACTTTTTTCAGGTTGCTGCTTGATTTAATAAAAGCGGACCGCGGTGAAATTACTTCAAAGGAAAAGAATGTAGCTGTCTCCGAAGACTGGAAGCCATATACAGCGGCTTACCTGGATGAAGGGTTTTTGATTGATTACCTTACGCCGGAAGAATATTTTTATTTTGTTGGCAAACTAAATAACCGTTCAAAAGCAGATGTGGATGAGTTTCTAAAAAGTTTTGATACTTTTTTTGATGGGTCCGTTCTTAAAAGCGGAAAATACATCCGCGAACTTTCCAAGGGCAACCAGTTTAAAGTGGGTATCGCCGGCTGTCTTTTACAAAATCCTGAAGTACTGCTGATGGATGAACCGTTTGCAAATCTTGATCCTACAACACAAATGCGGTTGATAAAAATGCTGAAAGAAATGCATGCGCAGCACCGGATGACCATTTTTATCAGCAGCCATGATTTAAACCATGTAACAGATGTTTCTACACGGATATTATTAATGGAAAAAGGTGCAATCATTAAAGATCTGCATACCAACCAGGATACCCTGCAGGAACTGGAAGATTATTTTAAAGTGTAAATCATCGTTAATATGCGCGGCAAATTTTATGGAAGCCGCCTGAAAGCAAACAAATACCGTTTGTATTTGTGATACAGGTAACAGTTATTTTTAAAGTAACTTACAAATCATTTTAAAGCAGCCCGGCGTACAGGCGGGATATTTAAAGATTCAAAAAAATAAGAAATGGCGAATTATGGCGGCGGTGGTGGTATGGCTTCAGTACCACCTGTAGTAAAAAATTTATTAATTGTAAATGGGTTGGTTTTCTTAGCTCAGTACGTATTTGAAGCGCAGGGTATTAGATTGGAATACTGGGGCGCATTGTGGGGCATAGGAACAGATAATTTTAAAGGCTGGCAACTGGTAACCTACCAGTTTATGCATGGCGGGTTTATGCATATTCTCTTCAACATGTTTGCCTTATGGATGTTTGGAAGCATTTTGGAAAAATTTTGGGGGGGCAAGCGTTTTTTTGTTTTTTATATTCTTTGTGGAATATTTGCCGGCGTAGCACAACTGTTGATGGAAAATAATGGATATGCAGTAGGTGCATCCGGTGCTATTATGGGCTTAATGGCAGCTTTTGCATATTTATTTCCAAATACTGAATTGTATATTATGTTTATACCGATACCGGTAAAAGCTAAATATGTAATACCAGGTTTTATGGCGCTGGATATCTTTGGAAGTATTGCTCCGCAGGCAGGTGATAATGTGGCACACTGGGCCCACCTTGGCGGGGCACTGGCGGGGCTGATTATCGTCATAATATGGAATAAAACCAACCGTAAAACGCTTTATTGATTCTATAAAATCTAAACTTTACGGGCTGCATCTTTGTAGTAGAAGCGTACACCAACCAGTATTTCATTGATATGACAGTAAAAGAAGAAAAAACAAGCAAAATTTTACTGGGGCAGGGTAATAACAGCCTGGTTATGCTCTTTGCTATCAATGCCCTGTTTTTTGTTATTTTAAAATTCATTTTTGTCATCTACCAGATGTCCGATCTTAACCCGGACGCCTTTTACAGCAATATTTTTAACTGGTTTACACTCCCCGCCAATATTACCAAACTGGGCTCGCGGCCCTGGACCATTATCACGCACATGTTTACCCATGAATCTGTATGGGCTGTTTTACCGGCCATGTTCTGGTTATGGGTTTTTGGATATGTATTGCAGGATCTTACGGGTAACAAGCGGCTCATTCCTATTTACATCTATGGCGGCCTTGCCGGTGCCCTTTTTTATCTGCTTACCTATAATCTTGTGCCGGCACTGCAACCAGATTTGTCTGCCGCTACACTATTTGGGTCCAACGCGGCAATAATGGCTGTGGCCATAGCTACTACCACCGTAAAACCAGACTATCGTTTCTTTCCCATGATCAATGGTGGTATACCCCTCTGGATAGTAACTTTTGCCTTTGTAATAATAGACTTTGCGTCCATACGCCTGGGCGATCCGGGTAAATACATTGCTCATGTAGCAGGCGCCGCTACAGGTTTCATGTTTATTTTTCAATTGCGCAAGGGGCAAGACTGGAGCATAGGCATGAATAATCTTTTTGACTGGTTCAATAACCTCTTTAATCCCAATAAAAAAACCAGGAATAAAAATATCAGGGATGAGTTTTTCTATAAAGTACACGGCGCCCACCCGTATAAGCGCATACCCAATGTAACGCAGAAGCGTATAGATGAAATACTTGATAAGATTAACGTGGAAGGCTATCACCTGCTTACAGATGAAGAAAAAGATATTCTTCGCCGTGCTTCATCCGAAGATGAGTTGTAATTTTAAGCATGACCCGCATTTTAAGAAACTTTTCCAGGAAATTCTTTATTGTAACCAATATAGCCACCGTTGTGGCTTTTCTGCTGGTATGCTGCACGGGTTTTTTATCGCCCGGCCGTTACTGGTATATTGCCGTGTTGGGTGTTGTCTTCCCGTTTATTGTACTGGCATTATTGCTGTTTATTTTTTTCTGGTGGTTTTTCAAATCGCGCTGGGCATTTCTTTCTTTAGCGGCACTGGTTATTGGCTGGTCGCAGGTACACGCATTATTTGGATTGCATTTATTTAATTCTTTTGACATGGCAAAGCCGGCCGGCGCGTTGCGTGTTATGCAATGGAATGTATCCCGACTGGACCAGATGAACCCTAAGCGGCCCGGTGGTTCTTACCGTATGCCCATCCTGGATTATATACAGAAAATGAATCCGGATGTATTGTGCCTCGAAGAATTCCTGGAATCAAATAACCCGCGTGAGTTTGATGAAAACATCCCTTATTTTACCAATGAGCTGAAATATCCCTACCATTTTTTTGCACGTGATCACCGGAGGTGGGATGGCGTATATGAACATGGGGTCATCATTTTTTCCAGGTACCCCATTCTCGATACACTGCGCATACGTTATTCTGGTCCCGATTCATTAAAAGCTGCCGAGAGCCTTATACATGCAGACATAGATATCAACGGGCAGCGCATCCGGGTTTTTGCCACACATTTGCAATCACTTCGTTTTGATGGAAATGATTATACTGTTATCAGAACGCTTGCAAAGGGAGAAAACGATGCAATGAATAAGTCGAAAGGCGTGCTTAAGAAATTCAGACTGGCTTATTTTTTACGCAGCAAACAGGCAGAGCTGGTAAGAAGAGAAAAGGATGACAGCCCTTATCCCACCATTGTTTGCGGAGATTTTAATGATGTGCCCAATTCTTTTACTTACACCAAAATAAAAGGAGATGGTAATGATGCATTCCTGAAATGCGGTTTTGGTATCGGCAGAAGTTTTGCATCCCTTTCGCCCACACTGCGTATTGATTATATTCTTACAGATAAAAAACTGGAAGTATTGCAGTTTAAGAAAACAACATTCCATTATTCTGATCATTATCCGCTGGTGGCGGACCTGAAGCTACCGGCAAAAGAATAGCTATTAGTTTTTAGGGATAAGCCTTTAGTAATACCCGAAGCTATCACATAACCATCCGTCACGCCCGGTTATGCCTTTGGCCATTCCCAAAAACCTTCTGCCCTAAAGCCTTTACCTCAGAGCTTTTTCTATATTTTTGCCAACTATGCCGCAATTATCGCTTTACAATTCTTATAGCCGGAAAAAAGAAGTTTTTGTTCCCCTTACCCCTGGCTATGTGGGTATTTATGTATGCGGCCCAACTGTCTACAGCGATGTGCATTTAGGCAATTGCCGCACATTTATTTCTTTTGATATGATTTACCGGTACATACTGCACCTTGGTTATAAGGTGAGGTATGTACGAAATATAACCGATGCAGGACACCTGGAGGGAGATATGGACGAGGGGGATGATAAATTTTCAAAAAAGGCCAGGCTGGAACAGCTGGAACCCATGGAAATTGTGCAGCGCTATACACTGGGTTTTCATAAAGTAATGGAATTGTTTAATGCACTGCCACCCAGTATAGAACCGACTGCTACGGGCCATATAGCCGAACAGATAGAAATGGTAAAACGCATATTGGAAAATGGCTATGCATATGAAGTAAATGGCACCATTTATTTTGATGTAGAAAAATACAATCTTGAACAGCCATATGGCATACTCACCAACCGCAAACTGGAAGATCTGCTGGAAAATACAAGAGACCTGGGCGGACAGGATGAAAAAAAAGGAAGGCTCGATTTTGCATTGTGGATCAAGGCAAGGCCCGAGCATTTAATGCAATGGCCTTCTCCCTGGGGTATGGGTTTTCCCGGCTGGCACATAGAATGCTCGGCCATGAGTAAAAAGTACCTGGGCAATGAATTTGATATTCATGGTGGCGGTATGGATTTAGCGGCTACACATCATACCAATGAAATTGCACAATCACAGGCATGCAATCATGTAAACCCTGCACGTTACTGGATACATACCAATATGCTTACCGTTAATGGTACACGCATGAGTAAAAGCGCGGGCAACGGTTTTTTACCTGAGGAGTTATTCGCCGGTAATCATCCTTTACTGGAGAAAGCCTATACACCTATGACGGTGCGTTTTTTTATGATGCAAACGCATTACCGCAGTACGCTTGATTTTAGTAATGAAGCATTGCAGGCTGCAGAAAAAGGTTTTAAACGTTTGTGGGATGCCTATGAAACCCTGCAAAAATTTTCATTTGAAAATAATACAACGGCGGCAGATAAAGAACTGGAGGCATCCACGGTAAAACTACTGGCAGAAATGGATGATTTTATGAATGATGATTTTAACACGGCTAAAGTACTGGCAAATATGTTTGAGCTGGTGCCGGTTATTAATTCATTAAAAGAAGGGTTGATAAAATCTTCCGCAATAAGCAGCAAGACGATACAAATGCTGCAAACATATTTTAAAAATTATCTTGAAAATATTCTGGGCCTGAAAAGTGAAATACAGCAGGATGATGGCAAGTTGAATGGCGTATTACAACTGTTAATTGATATGCGCAGGGAAGCCAAAACCAGGAAAGATTATGCTACCAGCGATACTATCCGTAACCAGCTTACACGCCTGGGTATATTGTTGAAAGATGAAAAAGATGGTGGCGTAAGTATTTCTTTTGAATAACATTGATGGATAAACGCTTAATGATCAGTTCATCAGACGAGGACGTCAGATGAGGCAGATCCCCCGTCTGACGTCCTCGTCTGACGGGTAACTGCGGCGCGATAAATAATTTTCAGTAACTTGTTTTCATCAAAATAATTTCTTCATGAGAAAAAAGTTGCTGCTGCTCACCTGCATTTTATCTTCATTTCTATTGCTTAATGCACAAGTTAAAAAAGCGCCTGACCGCAAAGAAGGCGAAGGCCCATGGACACAGCTTATCATCCGCGGTGTAATATTAATTAATGGCACAGGGGCGCCTGCTATAGGACCAGTAGATATTGTTGTAGAAAAAAACCGTATAAAAGACATTGTTAATGTAGGTGCTCCGGGTATTGCTATCAATACAGGCAGGCGACCCAAATTGGCTGCAGGCGGAAAAGAACTTAATTGCGAAGGCATGTATTTAATGCCCGGCTTTGTTGATATGCACGGTCACATTGGCGGCGAAGAACAGGGTGCTGATGCTGAGTATGTTTTTAAATTGTGGATGGCCCATGGCGTTACCACTGTTCGTGACCCTGGTTGTGGCAATGGTTTGGACTGGGTGCTGGATGAAAAAAAGAAAAGCGAGTTAAATACTATAACCGCTCCACGCCTTAAAGCTTACACCTTTTTTGGCCAGGGTAGTAAAGAACCAATTGCTACACCGGAGCAGGCGGTTGCATGGGTAAGAGATAACCAGAAAAAAGGAGCCGATGGAATAAAATTTTTTGGCGCAGCACCAGAAATTATGAAAGCCGCCATTGAAGAAAATAAAAAAATTGGATTGCGGTCCTGTTGTCACCATGCGCAAATGGATGTGGCCAGGTGGAATGTATTGAACAGCGCAAGAGCTGGTATGACGTCAATGGAACACTGGTATGGTTTGCCTGAAGCGCTTTTTGAAGACAGAACCATTCAAAACTATCCGCTCAATTATAACTATGCCAACGAGCAAAACCGTTTTGAAGAAGCCGGCAGGCTATGGAAACAAGCGGCTAAGCCTTACAGTGAGCACTGGAATAAAGTAATGAATGAATTGTTATCGCTCGATTTTACGCTTGATCCTACTTTTGAGATTTATGAAGCCAACCGTGATCTGATGCGTGCAAGAAGAGCAGAATGGCATGAAGATTATACCATGCCCAAACTATGGAAATATTATGAACCCAGCCGGGTGATGCATGGCTCTTACTGGCTTAACTGGGGTACTGAGCAGGAAGTAAGCTGGAAAGAAAATTATAAACTATGGATGACTTTTATAAACGAATATAAAAACCGTGGTGGCAGGGTAACAGTAGGAACAGATGCCGGGTTTATTTATGAATTATATGGCTTTGCATACATAAGAGAACTGGAGCTGTTACGGGAAGCAGGGTTTCATCCGCTGGAAGTAATACGCAGCGCTACACTTTATGGCGCACAGGCACTGGGTATGGAAAAAGAAATTGGCAGTGTAGAAGTGGGCAAGCTGGCAGACTTTGTGATTGTAAACGCCAATCCGCTGGAGAACCTGGCGGTGTTGTATGGAACCGGTACAATAGGCTTAACAGATAAAAATGAAGTGACAAGAAGAGGCAGTGTAAGCTATACCATTAAGGACGGAATTGTGTATGATGCTAAAAAATTACTGGAAGATGTAAAGAAAATGGTAGAGGCGGAAAAAGTAAAAACAGGATTTAAACTATTACAGCCGGGGATGAATTAATCGTGAGACGTCAGACGTGAATCCTGCGGCGACGTTTGCTGCGTCGTCTCACGTTTTGACTGCACACGCTTAAAACTACAAGTCAAAATCGGGTAACAAAACTAACAGCTGGCAGCTAACCGCTAACGGCTGCTTTCACCGCCCTCACCATTTCTCTTTTATGCGGTGGTCCGGCAATTTTCTCCACTTTAAAACCAGCTTCTGCCATCGCTTTGCGAACAATAGATTTGGAACAGTAAGTAGTCAGTATTGCATTTTCCTTCATAATGCTATGCAGTTTTTTGAAAACAGCTGCCGTCCATAAATCAGGTTGTTTTTCTGGCGCAAAAGCATCAAAGAATACAATGTTGAACAGTTGACTGGTTGAAAAATCTGCGGGGCTTGTTTTTATTTTCTTAAAATTGAAAAAGGGCGTTACAGGCAGGGTGGTATTCCATTCGCATTCATGCATCCGTTTAAACAATGGATCTAAATCCGGTCGCTGTAATTGTTCACAGTAGTTTAATGATTCAAACATTGGTCTTTCTAACGGAAAGAGTTCAATGGTTTCATAATAAATGTGTTGTTGATTTTTTTCTGCTTCGGCTAAAGTAAGCAGGGCGTTTAAGCCGGTGCCGAAACCCATTTCAAAAATTGACAACGTGCCGGGATGTTTGAATTTTTCATTTGTATAACGGAGGCCGGCTTCAATAAAAACGTGCATCGACTCCTGTATAGCTCCATGAGAGGAATGATAAGTGACCCCCATTTCAGGAATGGCAATACTGTGAGACCCATCTGTGGTAAGAATAATTTCTCTTTTCATATTTGTTTGCCCATGTATAGTCTATATCCTCAGTTCCATAATCCCCTCTATACAAAGCAAGTTACAATTCGTATCAATGTTACTGATAATTAGTCGTCCCTTAAAAGGCAGGATTGGCGCAGCTGAAGTCACAGTACCGCAGTAACTCACCTGAAATCAATGTTGTGAGGAAAAAACATTTAATAAGAAGATTTTCACCACAGAAATCTTCAAAGACCAAAGTAGCTTTAAGATGAATACAAATTACCGAAGTTCTTTAAGACATTGGTTGTTTAAGAAAATTGTTACTTGTAAGTAATATCCGCATCTATTCTCCCTGCATTTTTTCAGGCCGCATTTGCGGAAACAGTAATACATCCTGGATATTTGCCTGGTTGGTCATAAACATACAAAGCCGGTCGATGCCGATACCTATACCACTGGTTGGCGGCATGCCATATTCCAATGCACGCAAAAAATCATGATCAATAAACATGGCTTCATCATCACCCCGTTGCATTAGCTGAGCCTGTTCTTCAAAACGTTCACGCTGTTCAATGGGGTCATTCAGTTCGCTGTACGCATTGGCCGCTTCTTTTCCATTTATCATCAGTTCAAAACGCTCCACAAGACCAGGTTTGCTGCGGTGTTTCTTGGTAAGCGGGCTCATTTCCACCGGGTAATCTATAATAAATGTAGGTTGTATGTATATATGCTCACTGGTAGCGCTGAATAGTTCATCAATCAGCTTGCCTTTTCCAATATTACCGGGTACGCCAATGTTTAATTGTTTGCATACTTCACGCAATCCTGCTTCATCTTTCTCACTAACATCAATACCCGTATTTTCTTTAATAGCATCCAGAATAGTAACACGTTTAAATGGCGCTTTGTAGCTGATGATATTGTCACCCAATGCCACTTCGGTAGTGCCGTGTAATGCTATTGCAATACGCTCCATCAGTTGCTCCGTTATTTCCATCATCCAGAAATAATCTTTGTAAGCAGTATACCATTCCAGTACTGTAAACTCCGGGTTATGTGTACGGTCCATGCCTTCGTTACGAAAATTCCGGCTGAACTCATATACCCAGTCAAAACCGCCCACAATTAATCTTTTTAAATACAATTCATTGGCAATACGCAGGTAAAAAGGAACGTCCAGAGCATTGTGGTGTGTAACAAAAGGCCTTGCAGCTGCACCGCCGGGGATTGCCTGCAGTACAGGCGTATCTACTTCCAGCGCTCCTTTTTCATTCAGGAATTCCCGGATGGTATTTATCATTTTTGTTCGTTTCACAAAAGTCTCTCTTACTTCCGGATTGATATTCAGATCAACATAACGCTGGCGGTATTTAAATTCCGGATCTGTTACTTCATCAAAAGATTCACCGTCTTTTTCTTTAACAGCAGGTAATGGCTTTAAAGATTTTGTAAGAATGGTAAATTCTTTTACATGTACAGATGTTTCACCGGTCTTGGTTGTAAAAACATACCCTTTAATACCTATGATGTCACCCGTATCTACTAATTTTTTCCAGACCTGCTGGTACAATGTTTTATCTTCTCCGGGACAAATATCATCCTGCCTTATATAGAATTGTATTTTGCCTGTGGCATCCTGTAAAACGGCAAAATTGGCTTTGCCCATATCACGCACACTCATAATGCGGCCCGCTATGCATACGTTTGCAAAATCAGCTTTATTTTCCTCGCCTTTATAATTTGCTTTTATACTTGCTGCATTACTGTTTACCGGGTATAATGCTACAGGATAAGGATCGATACCCAGTTTCCTTAAGCCATCTAGTTTTTCTCTGCGGATAATTTCCTGTTCCGACAAATGTTGTGTACTCATGTGTTTGCCTGTATTAAATTAATGGCAGAATAAACCCTGCCATTAACGGGCTGCAAAAATACAAGATTGAAACGGGAAATCAGCTGCCATATAAGCAACTGTTGCTAAATCATACGCCGTAAAATATTGCCGGGAACGGCTTTTATCTGCCCAGCGGAATTCTTACAGCCAATGCCGGGTAAAAATGCGTTGAAAAACCAGATTTATACAATAAGGAGACAGCTTCTTTTTTTAATGAAATGGCCATTGCTTTCTTTCTTGACCTGTGTGCGCCTACAAAAAATGGAATTGATGTACACATAGAACCAATGCCAAGCCCGGTCACCAGTACTCCGGCGATTTGCTCAGCTTCCCCATCAGAAAAACCAATATCGTAACTATTATTGTTACTATGCCGGTGAACGCCATCTGCTATCATCAAAATACCGCCTGCTGTAACGGCGGCCCCAACGCTTAAAAAAATAATTCCGCCAGTTTTCTTTTGCCTGCTTTTTTTCATCAGTCTTTCATAACGGATATCCGGGGTAAGCTGCTGAGAAAAAACTGACAGGGAAAAAATAAGCATACAGGAAAGGATGGCTGCACTTTTCATATTCGGGTTGTTTTTGATGTAGAATTAACGTTAGAATAGCCGGTAAATTATCTTATACGGATAATTCTTTCATTTAGTCAGTCACTTTCTTTACAATTCATTAATACAAGGGCAATACAGGGGTAATATGCTTTTTGCAAATTTGTAAAACACCAATCCTCATGGAAAAAAGACCCGTTGACGTAGTAGTTTTGTCTGACCTGCACCTGGGCACTTATGGCAGCCGCGCAAAAGAAATTACCAACTATTTGCGCAGTATTGCCCCACAAATGCTGATCCTTAACGGTGATATTATTGATATCTGGCAGTTCAGCAAACATTATTTTCCAGCAACACATTTTGGTGTGATAAAAGAAATCATCCATATGATGAGCCATGGCACCCGTGTTATTTATATAACCGGTAACCACGATGAAACACTGCGCCGCTATTCGGGCATTGACCTTGGCAATTTTCAGCTTACGGATAAACTGGTGATAGAAATTAATAATAAGATGACCTGGGTATTTCATGGCGATGTGTTTGATAATACCACAAAAGGAAGTGCGAAAGTACTGGCAAAACTGGGTAGTACAGGTTATGGAATGCTGATTCTGCTTAACAGGTTTATTAATAGCGGCCTCCGGTTATTTGGATATGAACGTATTTCCCTTTCAAAAAAAATTATGGCAGGCGTAAATAAAGCAGTTGCCAAAGTAAATGATCTTGAAACAATAGCTGCTGAACTGGCAATTGAAAAAAAATATGATTATGTCATTTGCGGTCATATTCATCAGCCATGCAAAAAAACAGTGACCACAGAAAAAGGCAGTGTTGTGTATCTCAACAGCGGTGACTGGATAGAAAACCTGAGCTCTCTGGAATATGTCAATAATGACTGGCACCTGCATGTTTATGATGCAGGTCATTCTGAATATGACAAACCAGAAAATAATAAACCTGTCGTAAATGTGGTGTCAGAAGAAATACATTTTTATATCAATTCGCTGGCCATTTAATACGGCATTCAATTTATAACCCGCTTAAAATATTGTACAATGAAAATTTTATATGCTGTACAGGCAACAGGGAATGGCCATATCAGCAGGGCAATGGAATTGTTACCCTTTCTCCGGGTATATGGCCAGGTTGACATTTTTTTAAGCGGTGCCAACAGCCAGCTGAAAGCGGATATGCCAATCCGTTACCGTAGTAAAGGACTTACACTTTTCTATAATAACAAAGGCGGGTTGAGCTACAGTAAATCTATTCAGGGGTGTAACCTGTTGCGGGTCTGTAAAGAAGTCAGAGAATTACCGGTTGAAAAGTATGATGTTGTTATCAATGATTTTGAATGCATTACTTCACTGGCATGTGCGTATAAAAAAATACCTTCTGTAAATTTCGGTCACCAGGCATCATTTCAATCGGCGTTAACACCCAGGCCCTTACAGAGAAATATAGTGGGTGAATGCATTCTGAAACATTTTGCCAGGGCTTCTGCTTATATAGGTTTGCATTTTGAGAAATATGATGATTTTATCTTTACACCCGTTATTAAAAAAGAAGTCCTGCACGCAAAACAGGTCAAAAAAAATCACATCACGGTTTATCTTTCTGCTTACAGTGATAAAACGTTGCTTCAATATTTCAGCAAGGTAAAGAGCTTTCATTTCCAGGTATTTTCCAAACAGGTGGTGCAATCTTATACAACAGGAAATATAACTTTTATGCCAGTGAATAATAAACTTTTTACTGAAAGCATGATAAACAGCAGAGGTGTAATAACGGGTGCAGGTTTTGAAACACCGGCGGAGGCATTGCATTTGCAAAAGAAGTTAATGGTTATTCCCATACACGGGCAATACGAACAATTATGCAATGCAGCTGCCCTTGAACAGTTGGGTGTAAAAGTGCTGAATAAAGTAGATGATTCTTTTACAGCAACCTTTCATGAATGGATGCAAACCGATCTGCAAAAAACTATTGAATATGGTGATATTGCTTCCGGCCTGGTAAGTAATTTGCTGGAGAATTATCCGTATAAAGGCATTTCGCTTGATTTGTTGTATCCTGATTTTATATTTAATTAATAAGGCTTACATTAAATAGAATATGCGCTAAGTAATTATGCGTATAATGTTTTTATATACTGTTCTAAAGTGATATACAACCTGCGTGGTCCCGTCTTTTAAGGACTTACCGGCGCTTTTTTTTGCCCTGGGGAATAAAATAATTTTTGTATCGTTTAGTAACAATGTTTTTTGTTGTATTTATTGCCAATACAACTTCAGTTCCAGTTTGCATTCAATGCAACTGTATCCGGTAATATTACATCTTACCAAAGCCTGTTACTTTTATTACACCAGGTAATTTCAAAAATTCAACATACAAAATGAAAAAATTGCTAGCCTTCTCTATTGGTATTTGCTTATTTGGTTCCTGTGAAACCCTTTCTAACCTGCCTGGTATGCCTGCTTCTGGAATGGTAACAGAAGCAGATGCCGGCCAGGGTATAAAGGAAGCGCTTACGCAGGGCGCTTCCACCGCAATTTTGAACCTTAATAAAGAGAATGCGTTTTTTGGCAATGATGTGTACAAAATGTTTTTACCTGCCGACGCACAGAAAATTGAAAGCACCCTTCGCAAGATAGGTATGGGCAAGCAAGTAGATAAGGCCATCTTGCAAATAAACAGGGCGGCTGAAGATGCGGTTGGTTATGCAAAGCCTGTTTTTATAGATGCTATTAAACAAATGACGCTTACTGATGCATTGAATATTGTAAGAGGAAACCAGCATGCGGCTACTGATTATTTTCGGGATAAAACAAACGGTAAGATTATAGAAGCATTTTCACCATCTATACAACGCTCCCTGGAAAAATTGAACGCTACCAGGTATTATACAGAAATAGTAACTATTTACAACAACCTGCCAACAACTTTCAATAAAGTAAATCCGGATCTTAATGGTTTTGTAGCCGCTAAAGCAACTGCAGCTTTGTTTGACCAGGTGGAAAAAGAAGAAGCTAATATAAGGGTCAACCCGCTGGCACGAACAAGTGATATTTTAAAAAAAGTATTTGGTACTAAACTTTATTAATAATAAATATCAGGTGATTAAGTGAATGTTAATAGAACCTGCCATGCTTCAGTAATCTGCCCTTTATCAAGCAGTTCTTTTGCGTATAACTGTAATTCTTTTTCCATTTCACCGGGACTGATGGAATAATATTGAAAGATGCTTTTTAATCTCTCATCATCATAAGAAGGATCAATAACCGGTAATCCGGCCACGCTGGCCAATGACTCCATATTACTATCCGAAAATATTTTGCTTTGCCGGATATTTTCCGGTAAGGCAGCTACGCCTGTACCCATAATTTTTTTAGTCATTTCTTTTTATTCGCCAATAGGGAAAAGTCATCTTCCTCTTTGACAATAGTATTGAATAATTTACCCAATGCATCAATCTCCATTTCTATCGTATCATTTTCCTGCAGCCATTGTTCAGTATAAGCGGGGTCATTTAGTTTACCGGTGCCGTTCAGCTCAAGAAAACAGCCGGTGCCAACAGTGCCGCTGCCAATTATATCTCCCGGAAAAAGATCGGCGCCATAAGAAGCCCGCTCAATAAGTTCTGCAAAGGTCCAGTCCATATCTGCCAGGTTTCCATCGCTCACCGGTTTACCGTTTACAGAACATTGCATGCGCAGGTTCCAGCTTTTGCCGCTGTGATTTTCTTTAGCGTTTATTTCAAATTCCTGCAACTCATCTATAGTCACCAGCCATGGACCAATGGCCGTAGAGAAATCCTTTCCTTTAGCAGGGCCCAGGTTCAGCAGCATTTCTTCCATTTGAAGTCGCCTGGCGCTGAAATCATTCATAATCATTAGCCCGCCTATATATTCATCAGCATCAGTTGCGCGTATATTCCGTCCCTGCTTGCAGATAACAATAGCCGCTTCCAGTTCAAAATCCAGGTTTTCAAAATGATCGGGCATACAGTTTACATTGCCCGGTCCCTGTATGCTATGAGGGTTGGAAAAATAAAAAACCGGGTACTGATCAAAAGCAGCAATCATATCCGCTTTGCGGTTTCTTCTTGCTGCGGCTACATGTTGCCGGAAAGCGTAACCATCCCTGCAGGAAGTGGGAAAGGGAACCGGTGCCAGTAATTGCACACTTTCATATTCTACCGCTTTGTTTTTTGATATTTTCCCCTCGCGTACCATTATTTCTCCCCCTAATGCCATGGGCAAAGAGTCCTCCCAATAATTTAGAAACATGCTCATGGTATTGGGTAAATCCGGATGCAGCAATTCCATATCGTACAGCCATCCGTCAACATTAGCTGCCAGTTGTTCGTGCCCTCCTTTCAGGTAAGAAACTAATTTCATAATAAATCTTTATGTACGCAATTTATATTTTTTATTGTACTGCGCTAACTAATTCTGCTGCCATTGATCCGGTTAGGATCCTTATTTGTAACTTTCAAAGATGAAATTTCTTACCTTTTCAGGATTGATTCTTTTAACTGCTATCAATGTATTCGGCCAGGAAAAAACACCCGCCCGAAAGATTCATTCTGGTGGAGATAAATGGCTGGAACAATTGCTGTACAGCCAGGCCTCGCCTTTGTTAAAACATATATTGGATATGCCTGATACCTTTCAGTACCAGCTTATCTATACACAAATAAACAGGGATAAAAACAATCAGCCACATTTTAAAAATTATTACCTGCACCTTGATAAGAATAAATATTTCAATCCGGCATCCACTGTTAAATTACCGGTAGTTTTATCCGCGCTTGAAAAATTGCATGAATTAAACATACCCGGTCTTACTATTAATACACCCATGCTAACTGACAGCAGCTACAGCGGGCAGGTAAAAGTGTACACAGATAGTTTGTCTGAAAATGGGTCGCCCTCTGTTGCCCAGTATATAAAAGAAATATTTCTTATCAGTGATAATGATGCCTATAACCGGTTGTATGAATTTGTTGGTCAGCAGACATTGAATGAAAAGCTCTGGCAAAAAGGATATGCCGGCAGCCGCATTACCCGCCGGTTTATGCCTGCGACGGAAGAAGAAAACAGGCACACCAATGCTATTCGCTTTGTACAGAATGGCCAGCTTATTTATCAGCAGGCGGCGGCAGTAAATACAAAGCCATTTGATTTTAGCAGGCAACACCTGGTAGGAAATGCTTATTATAACCGGCATGATAGCCTGATCAATCAGCCAATGGATTTTACAACCCACAATGTTTTTCCACTGCAGGACTTGCAGCAAATGATGCAATCTGTATTGTTTCCGCAATCAGTACCTGCCAAACAAAGATTTGCGCTAACGGCCGGTGATTACCGTTTTCTTTACCAGTATATGTCTGAACTACCTTATGAAAGCAGGTTTCCCCATTATGATACAACTGAATATTTTGAGAGCTACGCCAAATTTTTTATGTTCAAAGCGGGCAAAGCCCATATACCTTCTTATATACGGATATTCAATAAGCCTGGCTGGACCTATGGCTTTCTTATAGACGCCGCCTATATAGCAGATTTCAAAAACAATATCGAGTTTATGATCAGTGCCTGTATTTATACCAACAGCGACGGGGTGTTAAATGATGATAAATACGATTATGATACTGTTGGTTACCCTTTTTTCCAGGAGACAGGCAACATAATTTATAATTATGAATTGAAAAGATACAGGAAGTATGCACCCGACCTTTCAACTTTTAAAATGGATTACAGGAGTAAATAGTCGTCCCCAAAAAGGTAGGATTGGCGCAGCTGAAGTCACAGTAGTACAGAAGCTTAATCAGGAAACTATGTCGAAATCGGGCAAATAGAGACGTTTCCATTTTCCTTCTCCATTGTTGGAGAAGGTGGCCGGAGGCCGGATGAGGTGAATTTCGACTGGCTTTTTTGCGGTACTTTTTTTCCATAAAAAAAGTACCAAAAGACAAATTAGAAAAGATGATTTTGCAAGATTTCGTAACTATCGTATAAAAAGCCAGTATTTTTTTGAATACAATTTGGAAGAATAGAAACTGTCAGCGAGGATTTCAGACTTTTTGAAGGTTAACTAAATAGAAAAACCCCGCATATTACGGGGTCATTCCACTTTCCAACAAAACATCAGAGAAAACGGGTGCTTATTATTTTTTTGTTTTACTATAAGTAGACCATGAAGATCCGTCTGTTGATTGCAGGGTAATTAACTGGTCAGCATTCTGAATAGTGATATAATAACCATTGCTGTCTGGTTTGGCAAATTCAAACAATTCTGTTATCCAGTATCCGTCATATTCTTTTTTCAAAGATGTCTGCAGGTTAACAGGTAATTGTGTAGACAGCACATTGTGTACAACACCCATTAATTCGCCATCGGGAGTAAAATAGGCAGTCATTACCTGATTGTTCATTTTAAAACCGGCCCTGTAGAAATTATCTGTTTTCTGCCAGCTTACATCTTTAGCCTGGGCAAATTCCTGTTTGAATGCATTTTCAACTTTATAATTTACATTTTCATTTTTGTTTGCAAAAGCAGCGTTAACCAGTAAAACTGAGCTTAACAGAACTGCTGTAATCAACTTTTTCATTGTAATATTTTTTATTGTTTGTTTAATTTGTTTCTGTAATATCAGACGCAGCTTTTTGTCCGATGTTACAGTTATTATTTAAAATTCTTTTTGTAAAGTGAAAGGTCTCCGCTACCGGTAGCTTTTACTATTATAGATCCTTTATTGGTGGTCAGGGTAATATAATAGTTCAGGCCATCATTTTTGCTGTGTTCAAATATTGTTATCACACGTGCATCGGCATATTTCTTTTCCATTTCGGTAAGAACGAGGATGGGCAACTGTGATTTTAAAATCTGGCGGGTAGTGCCCAGGAATTCACCATCTTCTGTAAAGAAGGCATGCAATATTTCATTGTTAAAAGTAAATTTAACCTGGTAAACACCTTCTTTGTTTAACGTGGTCCATTCCACGTCTTTAACCTGTGTAAACTCGCTGGTAAAAGCCTGTTTTGCTTTAAAGCTGGGCTCACTGTCTGCCGCATACGTAAAAGAAGAACTGAGAAGAGCTGCTGAAATGGTCAGTAAAAAAATAATCTTTTTCATAATTTTAATTTATAAGGTTTAATGATACATGGTTTTTGATTTTCTCTGCAAAGCTACACGGCCATTAAAAAAATACTAACTGTATTGCAGCGAAACGGTATTTTATCACAATGAACCGTATAAACCCGCTTTTTAGTTGTATTCACTTTTGTTGCCATTATCTTTTTAAAGAACTTACATGTAATATGACGGCACAAATGTATTTATGTTACAGTCTGGCGAAAGCTATACTTGACCGGTGGTAGTCAACCTTATATATTGTTAAAGAAGCTGATGAGCGGTAAGCTGCTTTTAAGAACAAAAGCCGCTGAAACCCTTTACCGGCGGGCAATGTATTTTATTTCTTAATAAAAACCCAATACTGGTTAAGTAAGCGTTAAATTAAAGCTATGGTTGATCACTCATTTTAAAACAGCTTATCTGTTTATCTTTATTGCCGTATTTTTAATATAATCAGTTATAATGAATTACCTGGCTCATGCATATCTGTCTTTTAAACAGCCAGAAATTTTAGTGGGCAACCTGGTAAGTGATTTTGTAAAGGGAAAGAAGAAATTTGAATATTCACCGGGAATACAAAAAGGTATTTCCCTGCACCGGCAAATAGATAATTTTACAGATACCCACCAGGCAACCCGTGAGGCAAAAGAGGTTTTCCGGCCGCATTACCGTTTATATTCAGGGGCCTTTGTAGATGTGGTGTATGATCATTTCCTGGCCACCGATAAAAATGAGTTTACAACAGAAAGCCTGCTGCAGTTTTCAGTATCCACTTATAATTTGGTAGCACCTTTTATAGAAGTATTGCCGGAAAAATTTCAACAGGTGTTTCCGTATATGCGGCAACAAAACTGGCTGAATAATTATCAGTATAACTGGGCCATTGAACGCAGCCTGGCAGGTTTAGTAAGAAGATCGGCTTATTTATCAGAATCTGACACCGCTTTTCTTTTATTTGAAACGTATTATGCATATTTACAGGCTTGTTACAATGCGTTTTTTCCGGATTTAAAAAATTTTGTTATCGGGCAACTGGCTATTCTTTAAAATTTGCAGCAAGGTTTATATTTGTAACTATAAAAATATACAATGAGAAAAGTTTTTGTTATAGCACTGTTAGTGACAGGTTATTGTATGACTTCCAGGGCGCAGTCCAGGTTTCCATTGCTGGATAAATCGCCTATGGATATGAGTTATTACCCGGTTAATTATACTATTCTCAGGATACAGGATAAGGCAACAGAACCGCTGGTTGCCCGGCTGGTATATAGCAGGCCGCAAAGAAATGGCAGAAATGTTTTTGGGGAACTGCTTGAATATAATAAAGTATGGAGACTAGGTGCCAATGAAGCCACTGAGGTAGAGTTTTATAAGGATGTAGTAATTGGCGGTAAAATAATCCCGAAAGGCCGGTACACCCTGTATGCTATACCGTCAGAAGATAAATGGACAATTATTGTGAATAAGGAAACAGATATCTGGGGGGCTTTTAAATATGATAGCGGGAAAGACATAGTAAGAACGGATGTGGCAGTGCAGAAACAGGCAGAGCCACTGGAGGCATTTACCATGTTTTTTGAAAAAACAACGAATGGCTTTGCAATAATTGCTACCTGGGACAATGCGCTGGTAGCTTTACCAATTACTGTGTACGAAAAACCAGTAAAAAAGCCGGTAAAGAAAAAATAGATTCCACAATTAGCCAGGCTCCGCTTTTAGCGGGGCTTTTTTATTTATGCCCCGGATTACAGATATTTACAGGATGTGTGGCATAGCAGGCATCATATCGGTTAATCAGCAACTTGTTACCAAAGATCGGCTTATAAAGATGACCGATGCCATTGTACACCGCGGGCCCGACGGAGAAATGCATTGGATAAACGAAGCGGGCAATGCCGGCCTGGGTCACAGAAGGCTTTCTATTATTGATTTATCTGATAATGCGGCACAACCCATGCATTATCTTAACCGTTACTCCATTGTGCATAACGGCGAAATTTATAATTATATCGAACTTAAAAAGCAACTCATTGATAAAGGCTATGTATTCGCCTCAGTATCTGATACCGAAGTACTGGTAGCTGCTTATGATCACTGGAAAGAAAAATGCCTGCAGTATTTTGATGGTATGTTTGCCTTTGCTATATGGGATGAAAAAGAACAAAATTTATTTGCTGCCAGAGACAGGTTTGGTGAAAAACCATTTTATTACTGGTATGATGGAAAAGAACTGCTTTTTGCTTCTGAAATGAAAGCCCTATGGGCTGCCGGAATTGATAAAAAGGTAAATGAGAAATTATTATTCAATTTTATTACGCTTGGATATACACAAAATCCGGGCGATTCTTCTGAAACAGCGTATAAAGAAATTTATAAACTGCCTGCTGCTTCTTTTTTTAACCATACCGTACCGGGAAAAAAAAATATTAATCCGGTTGTATACTGGCAAATAGACCGGAGTCGCATTGATAATAACATTAACGAAGAAACAGCCGTTAACAGGTTTACAGAATTATTTACCCAATCAATAAAAAAAAGGCTGCGAAGCGATGTGCCGCTCGGTACCAGTTTAAGCGGCGGACTGGATAGTTCTTCTATTGCGGTAATGATTCAGCATATAGCGGCCACCGGTTTCAAACTGCAAACATTTTCGGCTGTTTTTCCTGGTTTTGAAACCGATGAATCCCGCTATATACAATTACTGGCTGCAAAAAAAGGCATTATCAATTTTACAACCTGTCCAACAGCGGAAAATTTCATCAGTGATTTTGAAAAATTGTGTTATTACCAGGAAGGATACATGGGTTCTGCCAGCGTATATGCGCAATACAAAGTGTTTAAACTGGCAAAACAACACAACATTAGAGTGCTGCTGGATGGACAGGGTGCTGATGAAATACTGGCTGGTTACCATAAATATTATCACTGGTACTGGCAGGAACTGTATAAAAAAAATAAGGTGCTTTTGCAAAAGGAGCTGACTGCTGCAAGGGAACTGGGTGTGCAGGATAAATGGACATGGAAAAATAAATTATCAGCAATATATCCTGCTAATGCAGCCAGGTATTTAAAGATAGCACGCAAAAGGAAACAATTGTCGGGGGCGGGAATAGATAAAAATTTTGCCACCATGTATGGAACATCTTATTATGAATTACCGGAACAGGACGGATTAAATAATGTACTTTATTATAATACTTTCAATAACGGGCTGGAAGAACTCCTTCATTATGCAGACCGCAACGCTATGGCCCATGGGCGTGAAGTGCGGTTGCCTTTTTTAAACCACCAGTTAGTTGAATTTGTTTTTTCATTACCTCCGGCCTTTAAAATAAATAATGGCCGTACAAAATGGCTCTTACGAAAAGCAATGGATGGGTTGCTTCCTGAGGCAATTACCTGGCGCAAAGACAAAGTAGGTTTTGAGCCACCCCAAAAAGCATGGATGCAGCATCCTGACACAAAGGAGTATATTATGGAGGCCAGGAAAAAATTGGCAACAGCAGGGATTGTAAAAAAAGAAATTATCAGTCAGCCAATACAGCCACTGAATGCCCATGCAGTTGATAATTTCGACTGGCGCTACCTGGTAGCAAGCAGGCTTTTTTAAAAAAATAACCCCATACAACAGCATGGGGTTACACATGATTACATGAATTAAGATCTATAGCTTTTCGTATTTTTCTGTTATTTCCATATTGCGCACATTATCAATTTTCACAGTAGTCCAGTTTTTAGCATCTTCCAGCTTTACATAATAATTTATTTCATCGCCGGTAATGTATTCTGTAACACCGAAAACTTTCTTATCAGCAAATTTCTTTTTAAGCTTGCATTGTATATCAATAGGTAGTTGTTCTGCAAAATAGTAACGTCGCGAACTGACAAAGTTTCCTTCCTCATCATATTTTACAAACGTGTTAATGCCCTGCTGTGTAAACTTTACTGTATAAAGATTGGCGCCATCCGTCCACACAACATTTTCTGCGTCTGTAAATGTTGCTTTGAATGCTTTAAGGGCCTTTTCAGAAACTGTTGGTGTATTGGCGAATGAACTGCCTGCAATCATCAGAACACAGGCAAATAAAAATACTTTTTTCATGGTGTTGCTTTTAATTAGTGATTAGGATAAGCTGACAAACCAAAAGTAGTATTGTAATATGCATAAGTCAATACAATTGGTAGTACCGGTAACCACTTGATAAGAAATGAAAAGATTGGATTGATGCAGAGAATAAAAGAAGCCGTATACATCTGCTGAAAGCTTTACCCGGTGCATGTTTCATCGATGTTGCATTAAAATTGCCTGCCTGGCGTTAACCATGTGTTAAAGTGGAATTGCGATTGCTTCATGATAATTATGCATCTTTGCACAACATAAATTTTAATAACACAAAATAATATGAAGCCCGCCACTAAATTTATACATGCAGGAGCAGCACCAGATCCATCTACCGGTGCAATTATGACGCCTATTTACCAAACTTCCACCTATGTACAGGAGGCGCCGGGCAAGAACAAAGGTTTTGAATACGCACGTTCACAAAACCCTACCCGTAAAGCATTGGAAGAAGCCCTTGCCGTTATAGAAAATGGTGCGTATGGCCTTGCTTTTAGCAGCGGTGTAGCAGCAACAGATGCAGTAATAAAATTACTTGAACCGGGTGATGAAGTAATTGCTGCAAACGATATGTATGGAGGCACTTACCGGTTGTTTACAAAAGTGTTTGAAAAATTTGGCATTAAATTCATTTATGTTGATACTACGAACACCGCCAATATCAGTGCAGCTATAACGGCCAGCACTAAGCTAATCTGGCTGGAGACACCTACTAATCCTTTAATGAACATTACTGATATTGAAGCAGTAACAAATATTGCCGGCAAACAAAAAATTATAGTTTGTGTAGATAACACTTTTGCTTCTCCTTATCTGCAAAACCCGCTTGATATGGGAGCAGATATCGTAATGCATTCCTCTACCAAATACCTGGGGGGACACAGCGATGTTATACAGGGTGCCCTGGTTATGAATGATAAAGATCTCCGCGAAAAATTATATTTTATACAAAAAAGTTGTGGCGCTGTTCCCGGGCCAATGGATTGCTTTTTAGTGCTGCGCGGAATTAAAACACTGCATGTGCGTATGAAACAACACTGTGAAAATGGAACCCTGATTGCACATTGGCTGCGCAAACATCCAAAGATTGGTAAAGTATACTGGCCTGGTTTTGAAGACAGTAATAATTATGCAATCGCTAAAAAACAAATGCGCGATTTTGGTGGAATGATAAGTTTTGAATTAAAGGATGACAGCACTGCTGCTGCTATGAAAGTATTGTCCTCAACAAAAATATTTGCACTGGCAGAGAGCCTGGGTGGGGTAGAATCGCTGATCAATCACCCCGCATCTATGACACACGCATCCATACCACGGGAGGAAAGAATTAAAAATGGTTTGAGCGATTCGTTAATCAGGCTGAGTGTGGGTATTGAAGATGCAGAAGATTTAATAAACGATTTACAACAGGCCATAGGCTGATATAAAAAACAGGGGCCGGGTTGATGAAAATGAACAACGAAAAATTAAAAGATTTCCTGGACAGGAAGGTGGATGAATATAACCAGCCTTCTTTTATTACCAGCGACCCTGTTTGTATACCGCATCTTTTCAAAAAAAAGCAGGATATAGAAATTGCAGGGCTTTTTGCTGCGTTGTTTGCATGGGGCAACCGCACTACTATTATCAATAAATCAAGAGAACTGCTTGGGTTGATGGACAATGATCCCCATTCATTTTGCCTTAATCACAGCGATGATGAACTTAAAAGGTTATTACACTTTAAGCACAGAACTTTTAATACAACAGATCTGCTTTATTTTATGCTGTTTTTAAAATATCATTTTACAGCAAACAAAAGCCTGGAAAATGCTTTTACACAATGGATGGGTAAAAAAGACGAAAACACCGAACATGCACTCAACGGTTTTCATCACTATTTTTTTTCATTACAGGATTCCCCGTTGAGAACGCGTAAACACATCGCGTCTCCTCAAAAAAATTCTACCTGCAAGCGCCTGAATATGTATTTACGCTGGATGGTACGCCGCGATAATAAAGGCGTTGATTTCGGAATCTGGAAAAATTTATCGCCCGCACAGTTGATATGCCCCATAGATGTGCATGTGGCAAGGGTAGCAAGACGGTTTAATTTATTACAGCGCAATGCGCTCGACTGGCAGGCAGCCGTTGAATTAACCATGTATTTGCGTAGCCTGGATAGCAAAGATCCTGTTAAATATGATTTTGCCCTGTTTGGATTAGGCGCAATTGAAAAATTCTAAATGGAAGAACAAGCACTTATAGCAGTTATTAATAATGAAATGGACCTTGAGCTGCCATTTCATACCGCCTTTGCAGAGATGCGGCAGCAATTGCAGGCAGCAGTCAATCAAATGATTGAAAATGATTTTCAAAAGCTGATAAATGTTTTATACCGCATTGATGTAAATGAAAGAAAACTAAAATATTTATTACAGGAAAATGTTGGCGCAGATGCGGCTGTTATTATTGCTGATTTAATCATTGAAAGGCAAATGGAAAAAATAAAGGCGCGTGCAGCATATACGCGGCAGAACGATGAAGATATTAATGAAGAAGAAAAATGGTAACGCTTTATTTAAATATCCGATCTTTTATTTTCTCTTGTTTCTTTATGCCTGTCAATTTTTTACAAACTTTATACCATCATAAAATAAATAATTTACGTGGTAATATTTACCCGGCATTTTAAATACTCTTTAATGTGTAACCTGCAATCTTTTATGTGTATATAAATTCAGGCAATCCGGGGAACTGATAACACCAAATTACATAGAACATAATAATGTGTAATTAGTCGTGCCTCAAAAGGTAGAATTGGTGGAGTTGAAGTCACAGTAGTACAGAAGCTTAATCAGGGAACTGTGTCGAAATCGGGCTGTTTCGATTTCGACTGGTTTTTTTGCGGTACTTTTTTTCCATAAAAAAAGTACCAAAAGGCAAATTTGAAAAGATGATTTTACAAGATTTTATACCCATTCTGTAATAAACCGGCATTTTTTAAATGCAATATGAAAGAGTAAACAATGCCAGCAAAGATTTCAGGCTTTTTGAGAGTTAACTAATTACATTATTTTTGCGCAAATTAAATGCGAACATATGAGTAAGGGTCCCGTTTCTTCATTTATTGAACATCATTACCGGCATTTTAATGCGGCTGCATTAATGGATGCTGCTAAAGGCTACGAAACCCATCTGCTGGAAGGTGGTAAAATGATGGTTACCCTGGCAGGTGCTATGAGTACTGCCGAATTAGGTTTGTCGCTGGCCGAAATGATACGGCAGGATAAAATAGCCATTATCAGTTGCACGGGCGCCAACCTGGAAGAAGATATTATGAATCTTGTGGCACATAGTCATTATAAAAGAGTTCCCAACTACAGGGATCTTAGTCCGCAGGAAGAATGGGATTTATTAGAAAATCATTATAATCGTGTAACAGATACCTGCATACCGGAAGAAGAAGCTTTCAGAAGGCTGCAACAGCATATTCATAAAATATGGAAAGACGCAGATGATAAAGGAGAAAGATATTTTCCGCATGAATACATGTATAAAATGCTGCTAAGCGGGGTGCTGGAGCAGTACTATGAAATTGATCCCAAAGACAGCTGGATGCTGGCTGCAGCAAAAAAGAATATTCCGATTGTGGTTCCGGGCTGGGAAGACAGTACTATGGGAAACATCTTTGCCTCCTATATTATAAAAGGGCAATTAAAAGCCAGTACCATGAAAAGCGGTATTGAATACATGGTGTGGCTGAGTGAATGGTACAGGAACAATTCATATGGTAAAGGTGTTGGTTTTTTCCAGATAGGAGGTGGTATTGCAGGCGATTTTCCTATTTGCGTAGTACCTATGATGTACCAGGATCTGGAATGGCACGATGTGCCTTTCTGGAGTTATTTCTGCCAGGTATCTGATTCTACCACATCTTATGGGTCTTACAGCGGCGCTGTGCCGAACGAAAAAATCACATGGGGCAAACTGGATATTAATACACCTAAGTTTATTGTTGAAAGTGATGCAACGATTGTAGTGCCATTAATTTTTTCGTGGATATTAGGATGGTAGGAACTTATATGGTTGCTGATACAGTGATTTGAGATTTCTGATTTCTTTTGCGCCAGATCAATTTTAATATGTAAAATTGCTGAGCAGCGTGATATTAATTTTGTTTGGAATGTCAAGGGGGCGGCAATTTAAAAATCAACCATCCCCAAATCAGCAATTTCCTCATGATAAATAAAGCCAACATAGTTTTTTCAGTTTCCATGGCCGGTGTTTCGCCGGCCACTTTTTTGTCAGTGCTTTTTCTGGGCCTTATCTTATTTGCCGATGCGCAACAGCCGGGTGCAAAAACAGCAGCCATTAAAACCAAATGGCTTGATATTGGGTATGCTGAAATTTCTCCCGCTCAGAAATTAGATATTTACCTTCCGGACAGCAATTCAAATAAATACCCGGTTATAATCAGTATACATGGCGGTGCTTTTATGATGGGTGATAAAGCAGATGCGCAGGTGACCCCAATGCTGGAAGGGCTGCAACATGGTTATGCGGTTGTATCAATTAATTACCGCCTAAGTAGTGAAGCATTGTTTCCTAAAAATATTGAAGATTTAAAAACGGCTATCCGTTGGGTAAAAGCAAATGCCGTTAACTATAAATTAAACCCCGGTAAAATAGCTGTATGGGGCAATTCAGCGGGCGGCTACCTGGCGGCTTTGGCAGGAACCTCCGGAGGAATAATGACACTGGAAGATTTGAGCCTGGGTAATCCTGATCAGGTAAGCCGGGTACAGGCTGTAGTAGATTGGTATGGCCCCATTAATTTTTTAAAAATGGATGAACAGCTTAAGGCAACCGGCTACGGAATACCCAATCATAATGAGGTCAACTCGCCTGAATCAAAACTTATGGGACAACAAATCATGCTTATACCAGAAAAAGTGAAGCTGGCAAATCCTGAAAATTATATTAGTAAGGATGATCCACCTTTTTTAATAATGCACGGTGAAGAAGATCAGTTAGTTCCTGCTCAACAATCAATCATCTTTTCACATAAACTAAAAAATGTATTGGGAAAAGAAAAAATAACACTGCATGTAATTGAAAATGCACATCATGGCGGACCCGAATTTGAAAAGGCGGAAAATTTAAAGATGGTCTTTGATTTTCTGGATAAATACCTGAAATGAACCTAAAGTTTGGTTATGTCCGTATAAAATATAATTAAACACGATGCCTCAAACAGATTATACTGCTAAAAAAATTTCATCTCCTGTTGTTATTGACGGAGACATCCATAAAGAAATATGGCGAGATGCTCATTGGACCAAACGCTTCGTGGATATAGTAAACGGTCAGCCAGGCATGTACAATACACAAACTGCCATACTATGGAGTGATACGCATTTATACATTGGTTTTACAGCCGAAGAACCTTTTGCAGAGGCAACACTTACTGAAAGAGACAGTATTGTTTTTTTAGAAAATGATTTGGAATTATTTATTGATGGCGTGGATTGTTATTATGAACTGGAAGTAAATGCCGCCAATACAGTGTATGAAGTTTTTTTTATCTGGAAAGATGCTTATTCAAAGGGAAGCAAATTTGATATTGCGCAATTTGATGTACACCAGGAGCAGGCATATACTTTTGGAGGAGATTACGACCGTACGGGTGCCAGCTTCTGGAAGGGAACCCATCCGCGTGGGGTAAGATGGGCCTTTACAAATTTTGATATGCCGGGTTTACAAACTGCTGTGCAGGTAGAAGGCACACTGAACAATAACAATGATATAGATAAAGGATGGAACCTGGAAATAGGCATTCCATGGAATAGTCTTCAATTGCTGGCTAATGGCAGGGCTTTACCGCCCAATAACGGAGATGCCTGGAATATGTTTTTAGGAAGGTTTCAAAAATTAATGGCAGGCGGAAAAGAAATAATCCCCCATCCGGCGATGGTTTTAAACAGTCATGGTATTTATGATACGCATTTGCCGGAGAAGTGGAGCAGGGTAGCATTTGAAGATTAGCCGCCAGCTATCAGCAGTTGTATATATAATGGATTGAAATTTATACCCGGAATAAAAGAGCGCAGTTGACATATTTCGACTGCGCTCTTAATACGGGTACTAAATGGTTAAGGAGTTTTCTAAAAGCTAATAGCTTACGGCTAGCAGCTTTCTTAATTCAATGGAATATCCCTTTTCAGCATCTCATCCCTGTTGGCCATTTGCCAGGCAGTATTAAATATCATGCGCGCCCTTTTTTCATAAATATCCCAGTATATTTTATCTATGGTATCGGTTGTTTTATGGTAATCTGCCTGTAACATGCCATCGTAAAAAAATAAAATAGGTACGCCCTTACGTGCAAAATTATAATGATCGCTCCGGTAGTAAATCCGGTTAGGATCAGCCGGGTCATCATATTTATAGTCAAGAATAAGTCCGGTGTATTGTGTATTAGCAGCTTCATTAATGCCCACCAGTTCGCTGCTTAATTTATTGTGACCAATAACGTACACATAATTTAAAGTGTCGGCAGTTTTTCTTTCAGTATCTATCCTGCCTATCATATCTGTATTTAAATCAACAGAAGTTTTATCTAAAGGAAAAAGCGGGTTATCGCTGTAATATTCTGAACCCCATAAACCTTTCTCTTCCCCGGATACAGTCATAAAAACAATGGTTCTGCGCGGGCCATTGCCTGCAGCCTTTGCTTTTGAAAATGCTTCCGCCATTTCAATTACAGCGCAGGTGCCGCTGCCATCATCGTCTGCGCCATAATAAATCTGGCCGTTTCTCATGCCAAGGTGATCGTAATGCCCCGTTAGCACAACATACTCATCTTTCTTATCGGTGCCTTCTATGTAACCGGCTACATTGCTGGCATTATTGGTTATTTTCTGTTCAGCATAATCATATTTTATTTTTATTTTTTTACTGAAAATCTCTGTGTTCAGCAATTCATTATTTTTTGCTTTCACCAGTATGGTTCCAAAAAAATCATCTGACAGTATCTTTTTTGCACTGCCGCCGGCAATGGTAATACAGTTAATGGTTTCTCCTCCTGGTTGTATAAGGCGGGTAGAAGATCTTTTCGCAACCCTTGCATAACTGGCGGTGATGGTATCTAGAACGGGATTGATAACGATGGCAGCTATAGCGCCTTTTTGTTTGGCTACCTCAACTTTTTTCGTCAACCCACCAGGATACGTCCAGGTGCTGTATGATTTTGTTCCGGAAATAAAATAGCTGCCATCTTTTTTTGGTTCACCACCAAAAAAAACAACAACCTTTCCTTTTACATCCTTTCCGGCATAGTCATCATATTTTTCATCGCTGATGCCATAACCAGCAAAAACAATTTCTTTTCCATTAGTAACACGGTTGTTGTTGATTCCAATTTCATCTATATAATCTTTTCCTGATAAGTATGTGGTAGCTCCTGTCATTAATTGGGATTGCAGTAATGTATCATAGCCAATAGCATAGTACTGCTGGTAATTATCTGTTCCGGGTGCTGGTTGCAGGCCAAATGCTTTAAACTGGCTAACAATATACGCCGCGGCTTTGCGCTGTCCTTCGGTACCGGTTTCACGTCCTTCCATTTCCGGGCCTGCAATAACAGTCAGTTGTTTTTTTAAACTTTCTTTGGTAATAGTGGCGGCGTATTGATCAGATGCTGCAGGCTGTGCAGCCGCAGTAAGTGAAATAACAGTTAACAGTAAAACGAACAATTTTTTTTGCATAATTATTTATTGAATATTAGCAGGCCATTTTATTAATGCGGTTCTGGTGGCGGCCACCTTCAAATTCAGTTGTCATAAAAATATCTATCATATCCTGCGCTAACAGAAGGGCTGCAAAGCGTGCAGGTATGCAAATGATATTGGCATTGTTGTGCTGGCGAATCAGTTTTGCTACATCCGTTGCCCAGCAAAGCCCTGCACGTATATCTTTATGTTTATTAGCCGTCATGCAAACGCCGTTGCCGGTTCCGCATATTAAAATACCAAAAGCGCTTTCTTGTTTTTCTACACTGGTGGCTACCGGATGCACATAGTCAGGATAATCTACAGATTCAGAAGAGTAGGTACCGCAATCATTTACCTGCCGGCCTTTCTGGTTCAGCCACGGTACTATTTTGGTTTTATAGTCAAAGCCGGCATGATCGCAGCCAATAGCAATGGGTAAAGAAGTATTAAAAACGGGCATAGTTATTTTTTAGCGAGGCCAAAATACGGTAAAAAGGCATTGGTAGCGAAATAATTGGGTGGATGGTGATCAGTTAATTGATTGGCAGGTTTACCGGTTGTTACTGGCAGGCCTGAAAATGAAAACACCATCAGCAATAAGCCAATGGTGCTTTTACATTTATTATGGGATTAATTTAATTTAAATACAAGTCCACCCTGTATCATAGTAATATCATACCCTGCTTCTACATTAACACCAATATTGGGAGAGAAGAAATAAGAACCACCCACAAAAATACCTGGGGCAATTACCACATCGTGCTTTGTTCTTTTATCACTACTTGCATAATCATAATCAGAACTACGGAATCCTGGTCCAAGAGATAATCCAC
>JBDSOC010000176.1:0-13699 GCA_039915085.1 Chitinophagaceae bacterium | reverse complement strand
AATATAGGTTACTGGTTAAGAAAACCACTGGACTGGGATCCTGTAAAAGAACAGTTTACCAACAGCAGTGAAGGCAACCTGCTGGTAAAAGCAAACATACGCGGAAAATGGAAACTGAGTTAACCTGGAACATATAATTATAAAGTAAAAAAATATACCTGCCAATTGGCGGGTATATTTTTTATAATCAATTGCGGTTACAGGCGGTACGGTTTCAGCAGTCAGGCAATAAATTAGTATAACCAATTCTTTTTCCAGGTATAATTAAAAAAGACGGGCATTGCTGACCGCCTTTTTTAAGATGACTTATGTGAAGACTTATAGTTTTGAAAAATAATATGCTTATAATTTGTTAACTACTATTTCATCTGTAAAGCTGCGTGTACGGTTGATTTTGTAAACTTCAGCTTTGTTTGATTTTTTAGATTTTACTTCAACACTCATTGCATTGTCAAAACCTTCTTCAGTAGTGTTCAGCTGAAAATTTTTGGTGATGTTTACGCCTTTCAGTTTGCCTGCATACAATATATTGTTTTGATCATCGCGGAATGTCACATAGTATTCGTCATCTTCTACGTTGTTTACATTCAGCTGGAAAACTGGCTGATTTTCATTGTTGCCAATGAATTTTAAATCAATGCCTGACTTAGCTTTTACATCTTCATTTGCCATTACATTGCTTGTTGATGCCACTGATAATGCTGCAAATAAAGCGATTGCCAGAGTTTTGTAGTTGTTCATTACGTTTTTCATAATTGTAAATTGAGAGGTGATTTAATGATTAAATAAAGTTTATAATAAATTTTTGCAAAAAAATGCTAAGTGTTTTTTCAGCAGGCTAAAAATCGTATTAGGCTAGATCGTGTAGAGAAGTATGACAGACAAAAGAAAGATTTGGGCAACGGCTCTTTTTAAATTGTACACCAGAGCGGGTGTGTTTGTTTTCATTTCTAACGCAAACATACAACGGCATATTGCAGGCTGCAAATCGAATAATGCCTGGTTTTACCATGCTAAAACATCAATCTGTGCTATGAAATCCTTGCCAGTCAAGGGCTTTAACAAAAAATTTAAATGATCTCCAACTGCAATATAAAAAATGAAACATGCCAAAAATAATTTGATAAGTGTTTTATGGGGCTGGTACTATGGCAATTATTGTTAGAATAATAATTCAAAAAAGTTGTTTTGTAAAAAATTCCGGTTAGAGGATTAAAAAGATAGCAACCTGCCTTGTATGGGAAAAATTAGATGCAGCTTATGGGTGTTTGACTGGAGTAACTGTTTTTTTATAAATTTTTCCCTGTTGTTACCTGGTTTTTCATGGGTTATTACAACAGGGAAATTAATAAGTGCTGCGGTGCCGGTTAAATTGCTCAGTGCATTCATTTCCTGCATCAGAAGCTGTGGCGTAAGATGGCCAAACAATAATTTATCCGGCTGCGCATTATCAAAAGATACTTCAATAAATATAGCCTTTAGCTTTTTTTCTTTTATCAATGGTGCTACCCGCTGCCAGAGTAATTGCAGGTTATTTGAATGTTCAGTAGTATCTGCACCTGTATCACCCAGGTAAAGTATATAACTCTCTGCATTGCGCACCAGGAACGCCGTACTTTTATAAGGACTTGAATGGCTGAGCTGGTATGCGGTAACGGCAAGCCTGGTATGCTCCACAGGTGTTTCTTCTCCGGGAGCCAAAACTTTGTAGTGGTATTTATTCAACATTGGTTTTTCCCCGTCATCAGCAAAATTGGCCCAGCTTTTCCAGCTAAAATATTTTTCTTTCAGTACTTCTGTACAAAAAGGTAATGCATAAATACTTTTAATGCTGTCATCCGGTGAATTGATAATTAAGCCTGCCACATGATCCAGGTGCGGATGAGAAATAAAATATCCTTTTATATTGTTTTTTAAAACTGTTGTTATAGAACCGTGAAATATTCCTGCATCTATTGCTTTTTGAATGCCATAGTGCAGGGTGCCTGCATCAAGGCAGATATAATCATTGCTGTTTGCAGCAGCCAGCATATAAGAAGACAGGTTGCTTTCATCACTGCCACCTTTTACACCCAGCGGAATTACCTTAAATGATGGTTTAAAAATTTGTTGCGCATGGGCTGCAGTTATTTGCCATGCATACAAAAATACAATAAACGCTACTTTAGAATAATTCATAAAATAAATAGAATGCTTTTATGAAACAATGTCGGTGTTGCCTGTTTTAGTATTTTTCCGTATTTTTTTAAAAATAGCAAAAGACATAATAACCCATACCATGCCAAAACAAAAACCACCTATAACATCTGTTGCATAATGCACGTTCAGTATAATCCTGCTAAGGCCAATTGTTAATGCAAATAAAAATAAAAATGCTATCAGTAAATATTTTTGGGTAAGTGATAAGTTTCCTTTCCAAGCCAAATACATAAGTATGGCACAAAAAATAAAAGAGGAAAGAGAATGCCCGCTGGGGAAACTATAGCCGGAAACGCCTTTAATAATTGGAAGCTGTGGTCTTTGCCGGTGAAAAAATTGTTTTAGCGCAAACATCATTGCCGTACTGCTTAGGGCAATAACGGCAGTATCAATTGCATATTGAATTCTTTTTTTTGAAAGATGCCAGGCGATCAGCGCCAGGTAAGCGGGAAAAAGAAAAGTAGTAGAACCGAAAAAAGTAATGCGTTTCATTACTTCAATCAGCGCTGGGGAAGAATGAGCAGAAAAAAAGAGTATTACCTTGTCATCAAAAATATCTTCCCGTTCATACACCGCCTCATGAGCAATAAAAGAAAATGTAAACAGGGATACCAGGAAAACGGCGGCTGTAATCAGGAACTTCAGCGAAACCAGTTGCAGTAAATTTTTTATTCCTTTTTTCATAATTTTTTTTAGCTGCAGATTTCGTGCCCGGGATGCTATTTTACTTGTGATCGTAGCTAATTACGCGGGTTACTTTCCACTGGCTATCTTTCTTTTGCCAGAGCATTATATTTTTAAACACACCACAATCGTCTTTACCGTTTTCTTTATGACAAAAGCGGTGTGAACAGATTTCTACTGCGCCATAATCTTTAATGGGATACACTTCCAGGCTACCGGGGACGATGTCCCTGCGCAATCCGGTTGTTTTATTTTTTTCAAACAAGGTTTTAAAATTCTCCATGGACTGTTTTAAGTCGCCCAGGCCGCCTTTATCGTGGTAAAATTCAAGATCTTCAGAAAAAGTTGCCTGCAACTTTTCCAGGTTTTGTTCATTGAATGCATTAAACATAACGCTGTCCATATGCGCTATTTCATTGTACAGTTCCTGCGATACGGGTTTGTATTTTCCCGGCTGATTATTTGTTGCAGGCTGTGCAATTGCATGCACCGTTACAAATGCTGCAATTGTAAGTAGAACGCTTTTCATTTCAGTCTTTTAAATAATGGCAAAGTAAAACAGTTTGAGGTGGTGTAATGTTAACGGAGTTATTTTGAGCTCCACCTGAACCATTTGATGCCCAACACTGAAAACACCAATGCATATCCAATGGTTACAAATAATGCCATACTGCTGTGCTGGTTCCATGTTGCTGGTTGCATACCAGCAGAAAGTATATGTTTAACAGTGCCGTAAGGCGACCATTTAACCGCATTTCCCACTTTATCGCCCAACGCACCCAATTCTGCAAACATGCCAACCATAATGAATACAAAATATACAAGGCGGGTAACAGCATTAACAGTTTCCGCATTTTTTATAAGACCTACGATAGCTTGTCCCAGGCCAAGGTATACGGCGCCTCCAACAAATGCCATAGCAAAACCTACTGCATAACCAGCAGGACTCAGGCTGATGTGATCCACATAATACCCGGCTACAAACACAGCAGTAGTTAGCAGCAGGATCATCGCCAGTTGCACAGTAAGCCTGCTTGCCATAATTGGCCAGGCTGTTAATGGTGCCACACGCAATCGCTGAAAAATTCCTTTATCACGGTCACGTGCTGTGGCATTTGAATAGCCCATCAGGCCTATGGCATTGAGACCAATAGTAATACAATTTGATAATACAAAGGGGCCACCCAATTTATTTACAAGGCCTTGCCATGAAATGAGAATGATAACAGGAATCAGCAGAATGAGTATAACTGATTTACGATTGCGCCACTGCGTAGTAAAATCTGCCCGTAGCAATGAAGATAAAACCGCTTTTGTAGTTGGTATAGTAGTGGTTGTCATATATGATTTATTATGAACGCACAGTACGTCCGGTAAGACCAATAAAAACATCTTCCAGTGTTATTTTTCCCTTACGTGAGACACTGATTACTTCAGGATCATTGCGGTGTTTGTCAATAAGCACCTGTGGTGTATCAATGGCGATAATTTTGCCATGGTCAATGATTGCAATGCGGTCACACACAGCCTCAGCTTCTTCCATAGAATGCGTGGTAAGCAGTATGCCATGATTATTGCTGCGCAGGTTCTCCATCCGCTCCCATAACTGCCGCCGCGATTGTGGATCCAACCCCGTTGTGGGTTCATCCAGCAATAACAGTTGCGGATTGTGTATCATAGCTATAATGAGTGATACACGCTGCTGCTGGCCGCCGGATAGCTGGCCAAAACGTTTTTTTGCAGCATCTTCCAGTTTAATAGAAACAAGAATGTTTTGTAATTTTTCTTTTGTAAGGGGAACGCCATGGATACCAGCATACAATTGCAAAATTTCTGCTACGGTAAGTTCTGGCTGAAAATTGGTTGCCTGTAATTGGACGCCCAGGTTGGCGCGGGCAAGTAATGGATTTTCTTTTACATTGTAACCAGCTACAGTAATGTGCCCGGATTGCGGCTGAAGCAAACCTTCCACAGCACTTAATGTACTTGTTTTGCCGGCTCCGTTGGGTCCGAGTAACCCAAAAATCTCTCCTGCCCTTACATCAAAAGAAACATTACTCACCGCCTGGAAAGCGCCATAATTAACATGAAGCCCTTCTACCTGTAAAACAATTGTGTTTAATGTAGTCTGCATTATTATTAAGTATGAAGTTGAAAAATCAGTAACAGGTAATGATTGCTACAGAAATTTTATCACGGGTAGCCTGTATTAATCATTTATATTGAATAAGATGGCTAAGGTATTTATTTTGCTGTTTGCATGGTAATACTTTATGACAGGAATATGTGTTTTACCGGTAAACGGCAGATTGTGCCGGTAAAATAGCCGTAAAGCGTGTTTGTATGACAAAAAACCGCCAGTCTTCCTTAAAAATATGAATGCTTTTTTTCTCTTATTAAACGTGGAAAACTGTATAATATAGTAACATTGTATTTAATACATTCAATTTCTTAATCAATTTAATGCTTATGCAAAGCGCGTCGTTTCAGTTTGATAAAGAATTGCCATGGGAAAATTTGAACAATGGCCTGCAACGCCAATTATTTGGTTACGATGATAAGGTGATGATGCTGAAAATTAAATTTGAAAAAGGGGCAATAGGCACCATGCATGAGCATCCGCATAGCCAGGTTACTTATATAGAAAGCGGTGTGTTTGATATGACGATTGATAACGTTACAAAAAGAATTAAAACAGGCGATGGTTATTATGTACCACCTCATGCACTGCATGGCATTGTATGTATTGAAGCAGGCATGCTGGTAGACGTGTTTAGTCCGCACAGGGAAGATTTTTTAGCCAAATAGGACAAAGAGAACAAATTCATATTGCTTACCTCGTGCCCGCCCAATATTTTCGCATAGAGATTGCTGAGAAAAAGAGAATACGTCAGCAAAACTGTTTTTCTCTGGGCGACGTTTTTTTACCACAGAGTCAATAAAGGTTTTTCACAGAGATAGACGAGGTTGCAATTCCGTTCTGAAAACCCTTTAATCCGATAATCCCGGTTCAGACAGTTTACAAAGAAGATCGCAGCGTCAAATGAAACGGGATAGCGATATGTTCTTTTGATTTTTCCAGTATCAGCTGTGCGGCTTTTTCACCCATCATCTGGAAGTCTGTAGAAATAGTAGTAATGCCGTTCAGAATTATTTTTTTCATAGGTGTTTCATTGTAGGAAATAACACCTACATGTTTGCCTACTTTCATCCTGGTCGCCAGTATTTTCTCAATAAGCAATACCAGGTCATTCTCCATAAGGTTAATATAGGCTTCTCCTTCTTTGATAGGTTCATTGGAAATGTCATGTACAACTTTACTGTTAAAAGCATACTGGTGACAAAACCGGTAAAAGCCTTTTAGTATTTCCTGCGGATGATAGGTATAAGCGGGAAATATAATTTTTAGTGTATGATACTTGCTCAGTTGCTCAAGTGCCTGCTCAAGTGCATCGTAAATATCTTTTTCAAAGTTTTCATAAACAGCACTGTATTCGCCTGTTACACCCGGTATCAATAAGTCCAGTAAAATTAATTTTTCCTTGGGGATGGTATTTATAATTTCATATGCATTTTCACCACCATCCATAAAGTGCGGTATGATTACATAATGCGTATAATCATCTTTTTTATTAACCAGTAACTTTTTGAAGAAAGCAAAATCATTGTTGTAAATATAAAAATCGATGGAAGCTGTTTCTCCCAATGCGGCTACAAAAGCATCATAAATAATTTTTTTGTGGAGGCTCAGCTTATTAAAAAGAAGAAAGATTTTCAGCTGCTGATTTAATTCGGTTGTCTTTACAAAATAGCCCTTACCGGGTACGGATCCCAGCACCCCAATTTTTTTGAGGTGCTTGTAACCTTTTTCTGCCGTGTCCCTGGAAATTTCAAATTCAAAACTCAGTTCATTAATGGAAGGCAAAATTTCATCCTTGCTTAGTTTTCCTGCGGCAATGGCTTTAACAATAGAATTTGCCAGTTGCAGATACTTGGGTGTTGCAGAATAATAATCAATAAACAGGTGCTGAAATATAGGATCTTTTTTCATTTGCTGCTGCAATTCATGGCATTTTAAAGTCCGGGATTCAATGCTACCGTAATTCTGGCAAAGAAATCATTTTATTTACGCAATCGTTCTCATGGCATAAACTTTTGAATGAAATAAACAGTGTAAAAATTACGAAAAAAATAAATGTAAAAAAGCATGATAGTACATGATAGATAAATTACGGCTATCTCCTACATTTACGCTTCATTTTGCAGGCCATATTGAAAAATACTAAACATGGGTGTTATACTAGGTGTTATTTTCCATTTTATCGGGGGTTTTGCCTCCGGTAGTTTTTATATACCGTATAAAAAAATAAAAGGCTGGGCCTGGGAAAGCTATTGGATTGTTGGTGGTCTTTTCTCCTGGCTGATTGCTCCCCCGCTTGCAGCATGGCTTACTATCCCGGGTTTTGCTGATATCATCAGGCAAACGAGTACCAGTGCTATCGGGTTAGCTTATTTTTTCGGTCTTTTATGGGGCATCGGCGGATTAACTTACGGATTGGGTGTCCGTTACCTCGGTGTTTCGCTGGGCAGCAGTATTATACTGGGTTTATGCATGGTGTTTGGCGCACTTATACCTTCCATTTATTATGATTTTTTTCCCAAAGCAGGCAAGGATACTTTTAGTATGCTTACTGGCTCTGCCTGGGGATTGACTGTTCTATCTGGCCTGGCGTTGTGTATAGTGGGTATTATTTTTTGTGGTAAGGCAGGCACTATGAAAGAAAAACAACTTTCTGCTTCAGCAACAACTGATCCCCATGGCGTAAAGGTTGCCACAGAATATAAATTTGGTTTGGGCATGCTGGTATCAATTATATCGGGTGTGCTAAGTGCCTGTTTTAATTTTGGACTGGAAGCAGGAAAGCCAATGGCTGAAACGGCTAACATGTTATGGAAAAATACCCATCCCGGGCAGGGAGAATTTTTATTTCAGAACAATGTTACTTATGTAGTTGTTTTATGGGGCGGGCTAACTACTAATTTTATCTGGTGCATGATATTAAATGCGCGCAATAAAACTTTTGGTGATTATGCCAATAAAAAAACACCATTGGTATCAAATTATATTTTCGCTGCACTGGCCGGCATCACGTGGTTTCTGCAGTTCTTTTTTTATGGTATGGGGGAAAGCAAATTGGGCAATGGTGCCAGTTCCTGGATACTGCACATGGCGTTTATTATTCTTACCGCCAATATGTGGGGTATTGTATTAAAGGAATGGAAGGGCGTAAATAAAAAGACAACTACCATGATTGCCATGGGAATCATAACTATCATTATATCTGTACTGGTGGTAGGTTATGGCAATTCCCTGCATAAATAAAAATATTATTACTAATTTATAAAAGATATAGCCATGCCAGTTAGTACAAAAAAAGATTTTAAGCATGTAAGTTATTTGTGGGATGAAAAGAAAGCAGCGGAAATTGCGGGAGACGAAGTGGGCCTTTTGATATACCGGTCTAATTTATTGGGTGCTGACCTGCGGCTGACAAATTATGGTGGTGGTAATACTTCATGCAAGGCCATCGCAAAGAATCCTTTAACCGGTATTGAAACGGAAGTAATGTGGGTAAAAGGTTCCGGGGGTGATATCGGCACTTTAAAGAAGAGTGGGCTGGCCGCATTGTATATGGACAGGCTGTTAAGTTTAAAAAATATATACCGGGGAATAGAACATGAAGATGAAATGGTGGAGTTGTTCAACCATTGTATTTACGATCTTGCTTCTAAAGCGCCTTCCATTGATACAGCTTTACATGGGTTTCTTCCGTTCAAACATATTGATCATCTGCACCCCGATGCGGCAATAGCCATTGCAGCAGCAAAAGATGGTAAAAAAATTACGAAGGAACTTTTTAGCGGAACCATTGGCTGGGTAGAATGGCAGAAACCTGGTTTTGATTTGGGCCTGCAATTGAAACAATGCCTGGATGAAAACCCTGGTATACGTGGTATTATGCTGGGTTCTCACGGTTTGTTTACCTGGGGCGATACGGCTTATGAGAGTTATATCAATACACTGGAAGTAATTGAACGCTGCGCAGAATATTTAGAGGATAATTATGGTAAGAAGGGCCCCGTATTTGGCGGACAACAATTGCAATCGTTATCAAAAGAAGATCGTTTAAAACAAGCTGCTGCATTAGCACCAATATTAAGGGGATTCTGTTCCAGCAAACAAAATATGATTGGTCATTTTACAGATGATGACCGTGTACTGGAATTTATCAATTCAAAAGATCTTAACAGGCTGGCGCCAATGGGAACCAGTTGCCCGGATCATTTTTTACGGACTAAAATAAGTCCGCTGGTTTTACAATTGGGTGCAGCAGATGAACTGGGGGATACAAAAGCAATTAAAGAAAAACTTGCACCAGCGTTTGTTGCATACCGTAAGATGTACGCAGAATATTACAATACCTGCAAACATTCCAATAGCCCGTCTATCCGCGATGCAAACCCGGTAGTGATTCTTTACCCCGGTATAGGCATGTTTACTTTTGCAAAAGATAAGCAAACAGCCAGGGTGGCAGCAGAATTCTATACCAATGCTATTAATGTAATGAAAGGGGCAGAAGCTATTTCTGAGTACACTTCATTGCCAAGACAGGAAGCATTTAATATTGAATACTGGTTGCTGGAAGAGGCAAAACTACAACGCATGCCAAAACCAAAAGCTTTAACAGGGCGTATTGCTTTAATCACCGGCAGTGCTGGTGGTATTGGCAAAGCCATCGCACAAAAGTTTGCAGACGAAGGCGCCTGTATTGTTGTTAATGATAATGATGCAGAACGTTTGGCGACTGCCCGCGAGAGTTTTCAAAAGCAATATGGCAAAGATGTATTTACAGAGGTGTTGCTGGATGTAACAAGCGCCGGGGATATAAAAAAGGCCTATAGTGCTGCCGCACTTGCGTTTGGTGGTGTAGATATAATTGTAAACTGCGCGGGACTTTCTATTTCAAAACCGATTGAAGAACATACAGAAAAAGACTGGGATTTGTTATATGATGTTTTGGTAAAAGGCCAGTTTTTTATTACGCAGGGTGCAGTGGAAATTATGCGCAAACAGGATATTGGTGGTGATGTTTTAAATATTGTTAGCAAGAACGCATTGGTATCGGGGCCCAATAATGCCGGTTATGGATCTGCCAAAGCAGCGCAAATACATTTAAGCCGTTTGAATGCAGCTGAGTTAGGCAAAGATAAAATACGTGTGAATACAGTTAATCCCGACGCCGTTATTTCTGATAGTAAGATTTGGGCCGGAGCCTGGGCAGAAGGAAGAGCGAAAGCTTATGGCGTTAAAGTAGAAGAATTACCTGCTTACTATGCTAAACGGACACTACTAAATGAAATTATTTTACCGGAGGATATTGCCAAAGCATGCTTTGCATTTGTTGGTGGCTTATTGAATAAATCAACGGGTAATGTATTGAATGTAGATGGAGGTGTGGCGATGGCATTTGTGCGGTAGTAAGGATGCTATGGGCAAGGAACGCAACGAGTTTTGAGTAAAAGAGCATGTACAGGAAGCTATGAGTTTTTTTTTACGCAAAATTCAAGATATAAATAATAGGAGCAATTTGCATTTGAAGTAAGCCCCAACAGGGCGTAACATGAATAGCCCGGGAATAATGATGAATTTGCAAATAGCCCTGAAAGGGTGCAATCTTATTTAAGGCATGTACAAGAGTGTGATACGAAGAATAATGATTGAATGTACAAGAGTGCGACGCAACAATGTCCGGCATTGCTCAACTGTACGGCCAAAAAAAATTCGATGTTCAATTTTCAACCTTCAATGTGCCCGTAGCTCGCAGCTCACCGGGATTTTAAAAAAATAAACGATGTACAGAGTCGCATTTAAAATGCAATTGTTTAAAGGCTTTGAGGCGGAATATATAAAACGCCACAGCGAATTATGGCCGGAGTTAGCAGAACTTTTAAAAACAACGGGCATCAGCGAATATTCTATTTTTTTAGATGAAACTACCAACAGCCTTTTTGGTGTTTTAAAAGCAATTGATCCGGCAGCACTTGGTAATTTGCCAGCAAGTCCTGTTATGCAACGGTGGTGGCAATACATGGGAGATATTATGGAAAGCAATCCGGATAATTCTCCTGTTAGCGTACCTTTAAAAGAAGTTTTTTACTTACCATAAACGATTGACCATGCAGATAGAAAAGTATAAGATAGAGGAGCACAATAATAACCTGCTTGCAGAACACAAACGCAGGTTTGATTTTACAACAACCGGTGTGGCAAACCTGCCTGACCTGTTGCAAAAACTAATTGATTTCCAGATAGCCATACCCAGCTGGGCATTGGGCACAGGTGGAACAAGATTTGGAAGATTTTCCGGTGGTGGCGAACCGGGCAACATAGAAGAAAAGATTGAAGATATTGGTTTGCTGCATACGCTGAATAAATCAAGCGGTGCTATTTCTCTGCATATTCCCTGGGATATTCCTGAAAACGTACAGGCCATTAAAACCTTAACCGCACAACATGGTTTGCGCTTTGATGCCATGAACTCTAATACTTTCCAGGATCAGGCTGGTCAGCAACACAGTTATAAATTTGGTTCATTACAGCATGTTGATAAAGCCGTTCGTCAGCAGGCTATTGATCACAATATAGAAGTAATCAAACACGGTATTGCGCTTGGTTCCAATTCTCTTACGGTCTGGTTAAGTGACGGGTCAAGTTTTCCGGGACAATTGAATTTCAGGAAAGCATTTCAGCGCACGCTTGATGGATTAAAAGAAATTTATGCAGCCTTACCGGATGATTGGAAAATGTTTGTTGAGTACAAAGCATTCGAGCCGAATTTTTATTCTATGACGGTGGGCGATTGGGGCCAGTCATTGTTGTACGCAAACAAACTGGGACCAAAAGCATATACACTGGTAGATTTGGGCCATCATTTACCCAATGCCAATATTGAACAGATAGTTGCCTTAGTATTAAATGAAGGGAAGCTGGGTGGATTTCATTTTAACGACAGTAAATATGGCGATGATGATCTTACCGTTGGCAGCATTAATCCATACCAGTTATTTTTAATTTTTAATGAACTGGTAGAAGGAATGGATGCAAGAAATATGAACCATGCCACTGATTTGGGCTGGATGATCGATGCATCGCACAATGTAAAAGATCCGCTTGAAGATCTGCTGCAATCTATAGAGGCTATTAAGATTGCCTACGCACAGGCATTACTGGTAGATAAAAAGGCATTGACTGCTGCGCAGGATGCAAATGACACAACATTGGCGCAGGAGATTTTGCAACAGGCTTACCGTACAGATGTGCGTCCGCTGGTAGCTGAAGCACGTTTGCGTGCAGGTGCGGCTTTGCAGCCTGTTCAATTATTCCGTCAGCAAAAAGTAAGACAACACCTTATTAAGGAGCGTGGAGCAAAGACGGTAGCAACGGGTCTTTAAGGCCCTTCTAACTCCCCGGAAGGAGAGGACACTATCGCACCGGCCAGCATTTCGAAAATGTTTTTATAGCAAGCCGCTGTTATTGAAGCCGCTGAAAAAAGATTTAGTGAAGATGGGTTCAAACAAAAGCCATATGGATAAAAAAGAGCCTGGCCTCCCCTCTCTGTTGGATAGGGGAACGAAGGGTGAGGAAGTCATAGCCATCTTTGATATTGGTAAAACCAATAAAAAACTTTTTGTGTTTGATGAGCAGTATAATATCCTGCTTGAAAAATCAATACAGTTTGAAGAAATAACAGATGAAGATGGTGATGCCTGCGAAAATTTACCAGCGCTCACGCAATGGGTAATGCAGTCTGTTGATGAACTGCTGACAATGAAAAATATATCGGTGAAGGCCCTGAATTTTTCTGCGTATGGTGCCAGTTTTGTGCATATTGATAAAGAAGGAAAACCGGTAGCACCACTATACAATTACCTGAAACCTTTTCCCCCGGCGTTAAAAGAAAAATTTTATAAAAAGTATGGGGGCGAAGTCGGCTTTTCCATGACTACTGCTTCGCCGGTACTTGGAAATCTTAATTCTGGTTTGCAACTCTACTATCTGAAAGAAGAAAAGCCGGCACTGTTTAAAAAAATACATATGTCATTGCATCTTCCGCAATACATGAGTTACCTGGTAACAGGAAGGATGTGTTCAGATATTACCAGTATTGGCTGCCATACCGGGCTCTGGAATTTTACAAAAAATCATTATCATGAATGGGTGCAAAAAGAAAGCATCGTTGAAAAACTGGCGCCTATTTTTCCATCCGATCAGCTTATTCATACCAGCAGGAATGGCAAACCGCTGTTATGTGGTGCCGGATTGCATGATAGCTCTGCTGCACTAATCCCTTACCTGGCGGGTTTTAAAGAACCTTTTGTATTGATATCAACCGGCACCTGGTGCATTAGTTTAAATCCATTCAATCAAACTAAATTAACAGACGAAGAGTTAAACCAGGATTGCCTGTGCTATATGGAATACCGGGGCAAACCCATTAAGGCATCCAGGTTATTTGCCGGCTATGAACATGAGCAGCAAGTGAAAAAGCTGGCTACCCATTTTAATGTAGCAGAAGATAAGTATAGAAATATTGTTTTTGATACGCGCATTGTTCACAAATTGCTGACGGTAACGAATTTGCATGCCGGGCCGGGTGTGCAGCGTAAAACAATGATGCAGGAATCTGTATTTGGACAACGGGATTTATCTGCGTTTACTGATTACAGTGAAGCCTATCACCAGTTAATGCTTGAC
>JBDSOC010000161.1:0-19306 GCA_039915085.1 Chitinophagaceae bacterium | reverse complement strand
GGTAGAAGGAGGCGTAATTTTTTAGCTGTTATAAAAATCTGAAAAACAGCTACTTAAGTGTAAAAAGGAGTAAAAATAAATAAGGATCGCATTAATGGCGATCCTTACTTGGGAGGTCCCGAGCGGATTCGAACCGCTGTAGAAGCTTTTGCAGAGCTTTGCCTAGCCACTCGGCCACAGGACCATTTTTTCGCAGGGCAAAAATAGGAAGTTTTTGATGAAGAATGGTTAAAAAAACGGGAACTTAGCCCGCTCAAATAAAATTCCACATGCAAAGAATTGCTGAGTCCGAACTCATTATCAACGATCGGGGCGCGGTCTACCATCTGGCTACCCGTCCTGAAGAACTCGCCACTACTATTATTACTGTTGGTGACCCGGATCGCGTAGCCGCCGTGAGCAAGTATTTCGACAAAATTGAATATAAAAACCAGCACCGCGAATTTGTAACCCATACGGGCTATTCGGGTGGCAAACGCATATCTGTTGTTTCTACCGGCATCGGCACAGATAATATAGATATTGTATTAAATGAACTGGATGCGCTCGTAAACATTGATTTTGAAACCAGGACCATTAAACCGCAGTTAACATCATTGAATATCATCCGCGTTGGTACATCTGGTTCCTTGCAAAAAGATATACCTGTAGACAGCTGCGTGGCGTCTACACATGGCCTTGGCATTGATAATCTCCTGAATTTTTACCGCATTGAACACAATAATGAAGACAAGCAATTACTGCATTCTTTTATTACACAAACTCAGTTGCACAATAACTTTTCCCAACCATATATCAGTGGCGCCGGCAGCGCCCTGCTCAAACATTTTGTTACCGGTTTCCATCATGGTATAACGGTTACCTGCCCGGGCTTTTATGGTCCGCAGGGTCGTGTGCTCCGGCTGGGTTTAAGCAGTCCAAACCTTGTGGACAGTCTGACTGAATTCAGTTTTGGCCAGCACCGCATCAGTAATTTTGAAATGGAAACCGCCGGTATTTACGGGCTGGGTAAACTATTGGGCCATCAGTGCCTTAGCCTGAGCGCTATTGTTGCCAACCGGGTAGAAAGACAATTTTCTAAAGATGCAGGCAAAACCATGGACAAACTTATTATCTCCACGCTGGAGATAGTTAGCCGTTTGTAGTTAATTTTAGCGTAAATTAATAATGTGCTGGTATTAAATGATTATTAATGCCGCACTTTGTAATAATTATTATTTCAGTTAGTAAACTCATAAATTCCCCGTTAGGGGTCAGGGGCATGAAAATACACTTTCACAAATACCAGGGTACAGGAAATGATTTTGTAATACTTGATAACCGCAGTGGTCAGTACAATACCATTACCAATGAACAGGTTAAACATATCTGTGACCGTCGTTTTGGAATTGGCGCCGACGGTCTTATGATGCTTAATACCAAAGCAGGATATGATTTTGAGATGAAATACTTCAATGCTGACGGGGGTGAAGGCAGTATGTGTGGTAATGGCGGCCGGTGCCTGGTTAAATTTGCATCACATATTGGCATTTACAAAAACCTCTATCATTTTATTGCATCAGACGGCCCGCACGATGCAGAAATAGATACTGATGGCACCGTAAGTTTAAAAATGAAGGATGTTACAAAGATTGCAGAATACGGTACTGATTTTTTACTGGATACGGGTTCGCCGCATTATGTGAAAATGATCAGCGATGTAATGAATTATGATGTATACAAAAGAGGACATGATATACGATACAGCGAAGAATTTGCTGCAAAAGGTATCAATGTAAATTTTGTACAGCAAAAAAGCGATTATGAAATTATTGTACGCACGTATGAACGCGGAGTAGAAGATGAAACATTTAGCTGTGGTACCGGTGTTACCGCGTCTGCACTGGTTTGTTATCATAATGAAAACGGCTATAATGATGTTACGGTAATAACCAAAGGCGGTAAACTAACGGTAGAATATGACCGGTTGAACGATGATAATTATATTAATATCTTTCTTTGCGGACCTGCAGAAAAAGTATATGAAGGTGATGTAGAAGTGTGAAGAAAAGCTGCCAGCTATTAACCTTTAACTGCCAGCCAAAACGATTACTCTCCAAACCGCATTACACAATCGTTGCATTTTTTAAAATTGATTTTTAAAGAATATTGAAGAGTCTGAATTAATAGTGTATGTTGCATTGAAAGAAATCAGGCATCCCCAAATCAGACATTAAACCGTATTGAAAAAACCGTGATCCAGTACTTTAAAAATATTGATTATAAGACAGTTTCTATAGACAAGCCCGATGCCGGCGCCTGGGTAAACGTATTGCCACCACTTAAACAGGAAGAATTTTCTTCATTGTCTGCTGCACTTGAAATTCCACGTGATTTTTTAGCCGATTCACTTGATATTGATGAACGCAGCCGTTTTGAAGAGGATGATAACGTAAAATTGATCGTTATTAAAACACCCACAGAAAACAATTCTTTTAATGAAAGCGATGCTTATTATATTACCATCCCTATTTGCATTATTCTTACCCATAACCAAATAGTAACTGTAAATTCTTTTGAAAACGGTGCTATAAAAAAATTCCTTAATACTTTTCAAAACCGCCACCCGGACAACCGGAAGATGATGGTGCTCAAAATTTTTGAAAAAATCACCCAGACTTATATGGAGTCGCTGAAAGAAATTAACCAGCGCCGTAATATAATGGAACAGAAACTATATGCCAGCAACCGTAATGAAGAACTGCTGGAACTGATGAAGATTCAGAAAAGCCTGGTGTATTTTGTAACCGCCCTGCGCAGCAATGAAATACTGCTGATGAAAATAGCGCGTACCAATTTCCTGGGCCTGAACGAAGAAGAAAAAGAATTCCTGGAAGACCTGGTGGTAGATATTTCACAAGGACTTGAGATGGCAAATATTTATACCAATATACTAAGCAGTACGCTGGATGCTTTTGCCAGCATCATTAATAATAACATGAATAATGTACTGAAACGCCTTACTTCTATTACCATTATTATTTCATTGCCCGCTTTGGTAACAGGTATCTATGGGATGAACGTGCCTATACCTTATTCCGCTTCACCCCATGCTTTTTATATACCGCTCATATTATCAGTTGCCATATCCATTGTTATCAGCTGGTATTTTATGAAGAAAAAATGGTTTTAATATGTTTACAATAAGAGTCTACGGCATTTTATTGAACCAAAATAAACAAGTACTAGTAAGCGATGAGCACATACGCGGAAATTATTACACCAAATTTCCCGGCGGCGGCCTGGAACTGGGAGAAGGAACCAGGGATTGTCTCAAGCGTGAATTTATGGAAGAAATGAGCCTGCAGGTAGAAGTGGGGGCACATATTTATACAACAGATTATTACCAGATGAGTGCGTTTAACCCGGCGGACCAGATAATCGCCATTTATTATTTTGCCAGGGCGATGGAACCTATTACGGCACCATTGCGTACCAAACCTTTCGATTTTGATGAACGCGAGAAAAAGGTATATGAAAAAAATCTTGAGGCAGAAACCTTTCGCTTTATTGACTGGAATGATTTTTCAGCAGCAGCGGTTACCCTGCCAATAGATAAAATAGTAGCAGATATGGTTAAAGAACTGCTGTAGATACTTTTTTTGCTGCGCCAGGAGATCCTCCTTTATTCACCCCGCGATTATACATCCTCTCCCGGGCGTTTATTGTTATAATTTTTAATGGCCCCCCCGGAACAATTATTAGCCCTCTGCACCTTTTGCTTCAATCAAAAGATTGCTATAAAAATCCAAGTTCCATTTTTTCTATCCTTTATTTCACGGGTAATCCATCTAAAAGTAAATAGCGCGGGCGATTTTTTTCTGTTTCAACTCTGGTGTGTACATTAATATGCATAACAAGTGCCGGGGCATTCGGTTTAACCGCTGGCCATGCAGGTACGCCTGTACCATTTGGATTGCCGGTTTTAATAAAATTGGCAAAGAAAGTTTCCATTATTTCAGATACCCAAAAATCCTGTGGCTGCCAGTCAAATACACGATTGGTAGGCAGGTTGCCCAAGGCATATTCAATTTCAGCTGAATGCACCGCGCCAATAGCCGCAGGTGGTTTTTTAACAGTTGAGTCTGTGGTTTTAATTATGCCACCCGCCAGGCCGGCGGTTACATTGCCCATCTCCTGGCGCATAACCGGTCTTGGGCGTTCATACAGGTAACGGTATACCGGGCTCTTTCCTGTTTTGCCATGCAGGTCCGACCATTTCCATGTACTGAAACCAATGAAGCGGTCGCTGGCAAGATCTGTAGCTACCTGCTGCACATCCTGATCTGTTGATACCTGGTAAACCTTCAATATTTCCGGTGCCTGATCGCCATATAATTTTTGAACGGCGCTTGTGAAACTTGCCACTGTTAATTCTGCGCCGGTAATGGAACTGGCGCTGCCTTCCATTGAATTCCAGCCTGCAAGCAATGGCACATGGGCCTGTTCTCCCGCCGCGTAAATGCCGACAGGTGATTTTGGAAAAAAATATCCATCTACCGTTACAGGGAAACGGCCATAACCTGGTTTTGATGTTGCCTTCAATATCTCTTCAGCCGGCATGGAACGAAGAGCAGCCAGTGTACTTGCGCTAATGCTGCTGGCAAACTTAATACCGGATTGTTCGCCTTCAGAGAGAGTAACAGTTGAATGAGCCCCCAGCAATGAACCGCTTTCGCCAATGGCACCTGCTATGATATTCCTGGAAAGGGGAGAAGCCATTAACGCACTAACGGCAAAGGACCCTGCCGATTCACCACCAATCGTTATTTTTTTTGGATCGCCACCAAATGCTGCGATGTTTTGTTGTACCCAATGCAGTGCAGCGCTCTGATCCATCAGGCCATAATTGCCCGATGCATGATGTGGGGATTCCTGTGTCAGTTCAGGATGGGCAAAAAATCCAAAAATGCTCAGACGGTAATTGACAGTTATTGTTACCATACCCCGGCGTGCCAGACTCGGCCCTTCATATCTCGGCTCTGAACCATCCCCGGCAACAAAACCGCCGCCATAAAAATAAACCAGTACGGGAAGGCGCTCTGTATTTGATTGTGCGGGTGTCCAGATATTCAGGTAAAGGCAATCCTCGCTCATACCATTTGATCGGAAATTCATATCGCCAAAAAGAGGCAGTTGCATGGCGCGGGCACCGAATTTATCAGCCTTTCGTACACCTTCCCAGTTTTTTACTGGCAGAGGCTCTTTCCAGCGAAGGTTACCCACTGGCGGTTGAGCAAATGGTATTCCTTTAAAACTGCGGATGCCCGATTCATTCAAACCTTCCACTATACCATTAGCAGTTTGCACCCGCGGCGGTATTGTATCAGCGGCAGACTGACCATAAGCAACTGATAACAACTGGCCGGCTATACACAGAACGATACAAATTTTTTTCATAAAAAAATTTTAGTAGTATTAAAACCCCGCGGATCAAATTTAAAGCATACAAACATACTATATTACGGATAAAAATATTAGAAGGAGAAATAAAATGACAGCAACGGCAATTCAGGCAATACTCTTTACGCGATGGTTATCAGCGTAAGAAGTACCATGCTATAGTAAAAACCGCATTGTTGTTTTTAAGATTGGAATAAAAATTATTCCATGCTACTGCAGGCTCAGGTTTAAAACTGGTATATCTCCATTGGTCCGCCTTGCCATAAAAGTAAATACGTCTTCCGGGGTACCTGTAAATGGTCCGTACGACTCAATTTTTAATGCTGCCATAGCAGAGGCAAATTCGCCTGCCTCCTGTGGTTCTTTTCCAAGTATACGCTGAGACAAATAACCCGCCATATAAGTATCACCACAACCGGTAGTGTCCGATATATTGTTTGGAATAAAAACTGGAATATCATAAAATATTCCATCTGTATAAATTACGGAACCCCTGCTGCCAAGTGTGATTACTACTTCTTTAATGCCCCATTCAGATAAAAGTTTTGCGCCGGCCCGCACATCTGTAAGACCGGTAATTACTTCCATTTCCTGGTCATTCGCTTTTAAAATATCAATGTATTTCAGTGTCTCCATTTTTTTTGGCCAGTCTGTAAGCACTACATTCAAGTGTTCAACCGTGCGCAAAAAGCCCTGTACATCTAAAGAAACACATCCTCTTTCGGAGAGGTCTTTGATAAAACCTGCAGACATGTCATCGGCAAGCAATGGACCAAGATGAAAAATTTTTGCACGGATGTCTTTGAGCTGATCGATTGAAAAAGGATCAGCTTTTCGTAAAACTCTTTGTGTACGGTGATCTACATTGTCTGAATAAATATTTTCAAAATATACCGAGTACGCACTTTGATATGCATTGATTTCTATTCCCAATGAACGCAGGCTGGTAACTGTATGCATTTCACCATCACCGAGTGAGGTAACAAGCAAATAATTGAGATGCATATTCCTGATGGCATTCGAAAAGTAATAAGAAGTGCCCCCTGGCATATATTTAACCGAATTCGGTGTTATTACTTTATCTAAAGTTATATGCCCAACTCCACAAATGTCATACATGCTGTTTAATATAAGATGTCATCCTGATAATCAGGCTTACTGCAAATATAAAAAATAGACCGTTTAATCCGCCACTAAAATACATTTCTATGAAATCTTTTATCTTACTTTAAGCCGGGCTGACACTTTACCCGCTGTTAGCTGGTTAAACAAGTGATTTTTTCGTTTTAGCTGGAATTATTACAGCGTGTAATATAGTCTCTGCGTATAAAAAAATTATTCCCTTCTTTTTGTAGTTTTTCAGTGTAATTGCTTACTAATTATAGTATATTAATTCAGGCAAAGCATTGTACATGATTAATGGCGATTATAAGGAAGAGTTTCTGCAACATATCAATGGTAATACCGGTATTATTCACCGTGTTTGTAATATATATTTTAATGGCTCACCGGAAAGAGAGGATGTGTTCCAGGAAATTCTTTACCAGCTATGGAAATCATATCCTGCTTTTAAAGGCAATTCCAAATTCTCCACCTGGATGTATAGAATAGCACTCAATACAGCAATCACCCATATAAAGAAAAAGGCTCGGATACCACGTAGGGAAGAACTAAACGAAACCTACCATCAATTGCCGGAAAGCATAGGGGAAGATCATAAAGAAATGAATATGCGCCTGCTGTATACAGCAATTGATACCTTGTCACCAATAGACAAAGCAATTATTTTATTGTATCTAGAAGATTATTCTTACGAAGAAATTGCTTTAATAACCGGCCTCACTAAAACAAATACCAGTGTGCGCCTGGTCAGGATTAAGCGGAAACTTGAAGAGCAGTTAAGAAATAGTATTTAAATAAATTTATTATTATGGAATCGTTTGAAAACATCAAAAAGTACTGGGAAAAGAATACAGGTGAAGAAATTGGTTTTATACCAATCAGCAGGCAATCGTTTGAAGAAGTGATTAGAAAAAAAATAAGTAAAGAACAAAGGAATGTGATAGCATATTTTTGGGCCTCTTTTGTCTTTCAGGTTGTCACTTATGCCTTTTTGAGCCATCTGTTTATAAAATATTGGGGAAATGACTTTATTATGTTATGGTCCCTGGCGGGAATAATATTCTATGTTCCATTTACATTCATGTTGTTACACAAAATAAAGTGCATGAAAATGATGACTGCAGAAAAATTGAATTCGTCTCTGCCTGATATAGCCAGTAATATTAAAAATCAATACAGGGTGCTGTTTTCATTTTTTCGGTTCAAGAAATTTTTTGAACTGTTTCTTATTCCGGCAATTTGTTTTGTTTTTATTGTGCTGGTATTTAAATTGTATGTGCCCGGCGGGGCAGAAGCGAACCTGGCCGGATTTGTAATTGCTTACATAATTATTGTTTCTATTTTCTGCCTGGCTGTATACGCTGAAAATAAAAAACGTTTTAAAGGTCCGCTGCGGCAATTGCAATTAATACTGGAAGACCTGGGAGAAAATAATGAGATATAAATTTTAGTTATTAGCAATGACCGCGCTAATTAATAATAGCAAGGTTGGACAAAACATATTCTTTATAACTTCTTCCAATGGGAATTTCTTTTCCTGCTATTTCAACTTCTGTTGCAGAAAAAGCTTCAATTTTGGCTTTGGCAACAATGAATGAGCGGTGGACCCTGATAAATTTTCCTTTTGAAAGCAATTCCTCTACCTGGTTTAATTGAAATTTTGTGAGAATTGATTTGCCATTGGTAACAATCTTTATATATTCCTTCAGGCTTTCAACATATAAAATATCATCAATATAAATTTTTACTTTCTTTTTGCTCACATTAAAAAACAAATGAGATTTTTCTGCCTGATCACCTGTGGCAAGAGATAAATTTGCATTAATCCTTGTGCTTTCATTTTGTATTTTTATTTTATTTACTGCCATCAGGAACCTGTTAAACTCAATGGGCTTTAGCAAATAATCAATAACGTTTAACTCATATCCTTGCAATGCATACTCCTGGTAGGCAGAAGTAATAATTATTTTTGGCGGATTTTTCAGCGTCTTTACAAAATCAATACCTTTTATTTTTGGTAAATGAATATCAAGAAAAATCAGGTCGATCCTGTTCTCCTGTAATATTTCCATAGCGCTGATAGCATTCCGGCATACCCCTCTTAATTCAAGGAAACCGATTTGCCTGACATAATCTTCCAGTATTTCTGCTGCAAGTGGCTCGTCTTCTACTATAATACAATTATATTTCTCCATGTTTATCCAGGTTAATATTAAGACTTACTTTAAATGTTTTTGGCTGATTATCTACCAACAGGCTATGATCGCTGTACATCAGTTCTAATTGCCTTTTAATATTTAAGAGGCCAATCTTGCTGTTGGCATCCTGTTTTGCCTCTTCATCTTCTTTTGTGTTTTCAATTTTAAAAAGAAGACGCCCTTGCTGCAATATGATTTCTATTTTTACGGTCGAGTCAAAAAAAGATTCACTTACTCCGTGTTTGAATGCATTTTCAACAAATGGCAATAAAAGTAACGGTGATACTTCCTGTGCATCATTGTCGATTTCTTTTGTAAATACAACATGCAGGTTTTCGTTATACCTTATTTTTTCCAGGTCTATATAGTCTTCAATTAGTTTGATTTCTTCTGCTATTGTAATAAATTTCCGGCCCGATTCATACAACATGAATCTCAATATTTTAGATAATTTCATTACCACATCAGCTGTACTATCTGATTTCTTCCTTGCCAGTGCATAAATGTTATTAAGCGTATTGAAGAGGAAGTGTGGATTTGTCTGATTTTTTAAAAATTTTAATTCCGCTTCAAGTTTTTCTTTAATCAGCAATTTTTCTCTTTCCATTCCTGCCAGCTGAAGGCGAAGCTGCCGTATAGCGATGGCCAGCCCAGATACAAAACCGAGATCAATCAGGTTAAAAAGAAAAGCAAAGGGCCCGAAGAATGAAGGTGTTTTCAACAGCTCCTGGTAGATTACCGGGTAAATAAAAAAAATATCTGTGGCCCTCAGCAGCAATAACGTAATCATCACTGACAGCACCAGGTATACAATATTCAGAAAAAGACGATTGCTTTGTTTTAAGAGCCTGTCGAGAATTAAATATAAAACCAGGTAGGTAAATAATATTTTTAAGGGAAGTAAGGCCGCACATAATTTAAAGCACAGTAATATTTTTGCCGCAACGGATAAATTGGTAAACCTGGCCCCATCCCATAAATAGGCCAGCAGTGTATCTTCTCCAAGATATGATACCCAAAACAACACATGAAGCGATGCCCTTTTCATTCCGGCAAAAATCGGTAAAATTATTATCTATTCTGAATTGCACGTAAACGGCATGAAATCGTCAATGAAATGCCATTTCATCCTAACAAACTCAATAATAATCCAGCCAGTCAATGAGACCGTAAAGGTTACAAATCACTTTCCTGTTTTCTTTCAGCTTTTGCTATTGAATACCTGTGCGCAATGAAAGACAAGGGCAGGGCTATCATAAATATAAGAATGAGGGCGGACTTTATTACTTTGGTAATTTTCATGGCGCTGATTGGGCCATGCGGTACGCCCGACAATTGCACAACTACTAAATTCATTATTATCCAGATAAATATTCCGTAAACAAAGCCCCTCAATACCCAGTTTGCGGGTAATAAACGGCTCCTTGAATACAACCAGAAAAAAAAGATAGTGAAGGAAAATGCAATTATATAATGAAAAAGTAAACCCATCAGCATCATGCCTGCACTGTCACTCCCTATTACAGATTTGCCAAAAGCGCCACTGGCTACATAGGTAAGAACTGTCAAAGGGTTTTTGCCGGTAGCAATATAATAATCTACAAATGCCGATGATATATCCAGGGTACCCACCAGCAATCCGCTTAGCAATATTGTTTTTAACGAAAATTTTACGGGGGGATTGTTTATTTTATCAGGCATAAGATGGGAATTTTAAATTAAAATATGGCTTGTATTTTTTATTGTGAAGGGAAATTTTGTTATTATTTATTTAAGATAAGATTCTTTATTGTTTTTATCTGCAGGTATTACCAAAAATAAAGTGTTGTTTTTATTTAATTTTTTATACGCGATGTTAATACCCAGGGTTTTGCGTATAATTGGGATTTTGCTGTATTTCTGATAGAGGAACAGGCCATATAAACCTGAAGTCTGCATAAGGGATTGCGCCAATGGCCGTTGTGTATGCTGAACTACCGGCCCCGCAGGAATACATGGTGGTGGTAGCGCTGCCTGTACCTATTTTAGCGGGTATTCCATTCGTGCTGAACAGCGGATCTGTTGCCAGCCGGTGTATATCGGCCCAGCGTTTTCCTTCTGCAATAAACTCAATTCTTCTTTCAGCTAATATTGCTTTGGTTAGATCATTTTTTGTTACAAAATCAGCAAGTATGTATTGCTGGGCAGCAGGACTTGCCAGTGAACGGTTTCGTACCGCGTTTAATAAATCTATTGCCCTGCTGCTTACATTACCAATATTTCTTGATTCAGCCTCCGCGAGCATTAATAATACTTCAGCATATCTTATTTGCGGACACGCATCTGTACTGGTAGCGGCATCTTTGTATTTGGTAGTAAAATAGTTTGTTTTACCTGTAGCAGTATAACTTATCAGCAGGCTCCTGCGCTTATCATCACATTTCCATTGGGGTAAATTAAAAACTACCGGGCTTACTTTTACCAGACCCCGGCCGTTACTTTCCGGTGAACCGAACATGTTTGCCATACCTCCGTTTACGCCACCATTATCTGTAGCTGCATTTTTTACAGAGAAGATACTTTCATCCGAATTCCAGGGAGCCATAAAAGGATCTCCAGGGTTGGTGGTGAGTTTCCATCCGCCGACCGGGCTAACAAATGGCGCATTTAATGGAACCAATTTATTTCCCTCTGTAATTACTGCTGCCCAGTCACCCTTATGCAGCTTAACCCTCATTTTTAATGCTATAACTGCTGCCTTAGCTGCCCTGAATGTTTTAATGCCTGCACCGGTTAAATCTGGAACGATAGCCGGCAGATTAGCTTCAGCATAATCAAGGTCTTCCAGGATCTTTGCATAGTTTTCTGCAACATTTGTTCTTGTTAACGCTTTGGCAGCACGCAGCTCTTCATCAAGTGCAACAGGAAAATCGCGGTAAATGATGCCCTGCTTTGATCCGTTGCCATCACTGTATGGCCGTGCATAATTTATCAATAATTCATGGTGTGCCATTGCTCTCAGAAAGCGGCATTCACCAATATACTGGTTTCCTTTGGCCGCTGTGATAATATTTTTTGTAACAGCATCATTTACTCCTTTAATAACAAGATTACACCTGTTTATTAAAGCATACAGTGTACTGAACATAAATTCCTGGTTGGCCGACGAGGGATTATAAGCTGTCTCATAGGTGCCCTGGTAAAACAATGCATCGTTCAGCATGTCTTCTCCCCGCATATCGCCCTGCTCAACATTGGCGGCTCCAAAAGGATAGCCACGCACTGCGCCGCCTGCATAAAATCCGCTTTGTGCTGCATCGTACGCACCATTTACTGCCGCTTCCACTCTTGCAGAACTAGTAAACGCGGTTGCATCTGTAAACGAATTGTATGGTGCAACGTCCAGTGTTTTCCTGCATGACAGAAATCCTGCAGCCAAGATGATTGTAAAAACACAAATGGCTGTTGTTAGAAAAATATTTTTCATTTTTATTTATTTGATGATTAAAACCCAAGGTTTAGTCCAATGGTATATGTTCTTAATTGTGGAACAGAGTTATTATCGATTCCCAGTTCGGATGTATTTTCCGGGTCTATGCCACTGTATTTTGTCCAGATCGCCAGGTTCTGTCCCTGCACAAAAAAACGGATTGATTTTACGTAACCATTGGTTACCCGCTCGATTAATTTTTTATCGAAATTATAATAGAACATTACATTTTGGAGCCGGAGAAAATCTCCTTTTTCCAGGAACCTTGAATTCAGCTGGCCGCCTAAATTGATTTGGTTGTCCCTGCCGTAATAAAGTTTTGGTACATCCGTGCTTGTATTGGTGGGTGTCCAGCGGTTCAATGATTCTACACCATTGTTGACAAAGCCCATGCTGTTCAGTACTTCCTGCCTTGTAAGATTATACACTTTATTACCGCCGGAAAACCGCAGGAATAATTCCAGGCCAAGGCCTTTATAATTGATATTGTTACTTAATCCGCCAAACCATGTTGGCACCGGGCTGCCTAATACCTGCCTGTCGGTACTGGCCAAAGAAGATGCAGCACCTGTTGAGGGGTCGCCCGGTTTTACTACCAGATAATAGCCAGCCGCTGCCCCGGTAACTGCATTGTACTGCACCATAGACCCGTCTGCTTTTAACCACATGGCATTGCCATTACCGCTGTTTACGCCATTGTATTGATACCCATAAAATCCATTGACAGGCCTGCCAGTCTTAAGTATATTAAAGTTTCCGTTATTGGGCCCGGGTACTACCTGTTCACTAACACCTTCTACCAAAGAAATGACTGTATTTTTTGATGTGGTAATATTAAAACTGGCGTTCCATGAAAAATCTTTTTTGCGCAACAGGTCTGCAGTCAGGCTGAATTCCCAGCCTTTATTTTCCATCGTACCAATGTTTTTAAAAATAAAATTGCCCGGTATACCTACTGATGGCGGTGTCTGCGCCTGCAATACCAGGTCGTCGTTTTTATTTATGAAATGATCGACTGTTATATTGAAACGGTTATTTAAAAAACTTATATCAGTACCGATGTCTATTTTTTTATTCGTTTCCCATTTCAACATGGGATTGCCAACCAGGCTAATAGCATTGCCGGCTACTGCTGCATAAGGTGCAGGACCATAACTGCTCAGGTAAGGAAAACCCGTTAAAGGATTTCCAACAATGGCATATGATCCTCTTAATTTCCATTCATTTATTATTTTACCAAGGGAACCATTCTTCCAGAATTTTTCTTCCGATATACGCCAGCCTAGTGAACCACCGGGGAAATTGCCATACCTGTTTTTGGGGGCAAGGCTGGAAAGACCGTCTCTTCTCAGTGTAAACTGAAAAAAATATTTGTTTTCAAAATCATAAGTCACCCTTCCGAAGTATGATTGAAATCCTTCTTTTCCATAGGCCCCACCAGATAATTGTGTAGCATATGTATTGGTAATAAGGTTATTGCTCGCAAAAAATACATCAGCTATTCCTGTTGCTGATCCGTTATACGCACGGTTAATATCGCGCTGAATTTCAACTCCTGCGGTAACTCCAAGTGTATGTTTCGACGCAAAAGTTTTATTGTAGTTCAGAAAGTTTTGCCATACATATCGCGATCGCTGAAGATTTTGTTCCACAATAATTCCTCCGGCACTTCTGCCATCACCATGAACGGGATCTAAAAAATTATAATCAGTACCGGTTTGATAATCTATTGATACCTGCGAACGGATGGCTAATCCTGTAGCAGGGGTTATTTCAAGAAAAGCGTTGCTGATAATCCTGTATTTATCACTGTTGAATTTATTTTTGTCCAGTACGTATTTAATATTGACATAATTATTTTCAATTACTCTTTTGTTAGAATCAACGCCTAAAGCTTCGCCTGCAGCAGTGATGTTATACCCTGTAGGGTTGCCCGGATTATACACGCGTACATTGGGCAGCGCTCTTAAAGCAGCTGCCATACCACCCGACAACGCATTGCCACCATTATTCTGATCATTGTCTTCTGTACGGCTGATGGTTATATTGTTACCAATTTTGACGAATTTATTTACTTTATGATCAAAGCTTGCCCGCATATTGTACCGCCTGGCATAATTGGTATAAATAATTCCCTGCTGTTGTAAATAATTAAAAGAAAAATAATAAGTTGATTTGTCATTGCCGCCCATCAGTGAAAGTGTATGGCTTTGTGCAACGCCATTATCTTTAAATACCTGTTTTAGCCAGTTTGTATTGGTGTTTTCTGCGTTCATAAATGCGCCGGGTGCAAGACCTGCATTGGTCAGTTTTTCATTGGCGATGGTTACAAATTCCTGCGCATTCAGCAATGCAGGTGTGCGGAATGCCTGGCTCATGCCGGCATAAAAATCATAATTAACAGAGAACTTACCGGCACGGCCTTTTTTGGTAGTAATCATTACTACACCATTGGAAGCGCGTGAACCGAAGATGGCAGTTGCGGCGCCATCTTTCAGCACTTCTATCGATTCTATATCGTTGGGGTTAATATCACTCAGCGGGTTGGTGTTGGCAACGCCGGACAAACCACCGGTCACCATAGGTACCCCATCAACTACAAATAGTGGATCCCTCCCACCCGTGAGAGAATTTATTCCGCGTATGCGCACTCGCGGAGCTGCGTTTACTATTCCCGTGCCCAAAGTTACCTGAACACCGGACGCTCTTCCAGCCAACGCCTGGTCAAAGCTGGTAACGGGTGCATTGGCAATTGATTCACCGGAAATTTTTGTAATAGATGATGTGACCGCTTTTTTCTTTTGTGTACCATAACCCACCACTACCACTTCCTGTAGACTTTTTTCAGTAGTAGTTAATGAAATATTGATAATTGTTTTTATTCCAATACTGATTTCCTCATCAGTATAACCGGCAGAACTAAATACAATCATTTTTGCATTTGCAGGAACAATGAGCGAATATGTTCCATCCTGTTTTGTAGCGGTTCCCTGCCGGCTTCCTTTGATGAGAACGGAAACATTGGGCAATGTTTCCCCTTTTGCATCTGTGACTTTACCGGAAATTGTTTTTTGCTGTGCTAAAAGCGTGCTGGCGCACGCTGATAATAACAATGCCATTAAAATAAGTTTTCTCATTGCAGTATGTTTGTTTAACGTGGAGCAATGAAGTTATTTTAACGCTGCACCGGTATTTTCACTATTCAACCAACTGCCTGCAACTGTATATGAAAGCCGCAAAAGGTGGCAGATAAGTTATTGGTAATAGCATGCATGTGATTGGATTGTTTAAAAAGGTCATTGAAGCAAGAGGGTGCTCCTGCAAACAGCTGTATAATCTTTTATAACCTGAAATATATTGCCGGGTTATGATTTATTGGCTGCCCGCTAAACGGAATTATTTTCTTCGTAAAGTAAATGCCAGTTAAGGTATAGCAACATCAAGCAGGGATGTTTTCTTTGTATCCTTCATGAAGAAATATACCAGGAGAGAAATAAAAATACAGGCGGTTACATACCAATAGAAAAGGCTTTCGTGACCAATATTTTTTGTCCATAACGCTATGTATTCTGCTGTACCCCCAAAAATGGCAACGGTTAAAGAGTAGGGAAGCCCGACTCCCAGCGCCCTTACTTCTACAGGAAATATTTCTGCTTTTACTACTGCATTAATGGATGTGTAGCCGCTGACAATGATCAGTGCGGCCATTAATAAAAAAAATGCTGCCCACATATTGTGTGTATGGCTTAATGTTGTCAGCAATGGAATGGTAAACAGTGTTCCCAATATTCCAAAGCCCAGCAACAAAGGGCGGCGGCCAATTCTGTCACTCAGCATCCCAAATAAGGGTTGTATTAGCGCAAAAATAAACAGTGAGCAAAATGCAAGCAGTGTGGATTGATTTTTACTCAGGCCCACTGTATTTACCAAAAACTTTTGCATATAGGTAGTGTATGTATAAAATGCCAGCGTACCGCCTAATGTTAGTCCAATGACTATGGCAATTGCTTTGGGATGTTTTAATAATTCTTTCAGCGTGCCTTTATCTTGGGTTGTTTCATGCTTTTTTTCGAATGCATCGCTTTCACGTAAATGAATTCTTAAATAAAGGGCTACCAGTGAGAGGATGGCCCCGATTACAAAGGGTATGCGCCATCCCCATTGATGTAATTGTTCATCGGTAAGAAATACATGCTGAAGCAGCAGTTGCAGTCCCAGTGCAATTAACTGTCCGCCTATTAATGTTACATACTGAAAACTGGAATAAAATCCGCGTTGCATAGGCGTAGCCACTTCGCTTAAATAGGTGGCAGATGTGCCATATTCGCCACCAACACTTAATCCCTGTAACAAGCGTGCTACCAAGAGCAATGCGGGAGCAAAAATACCAATCGTATGATAGCCCGGAAGCAAAGCAATAAGCAGGGATCCAAAAGACATCAGCAACACAGATAATGTCATAGATGTTTTGCGTCCTTTTTTATCTGCAAGTTTACCAAAGACATAGCCACCAATCGGGCGCATTAAAAAACCAACAGCAAAAATGCCTGCGGTGTTTATGAGTTGCGCGGTTGTATTGCTGCCAGGAAAAAAATTGCCGGCGAAATACAATGCAAAGGCGGAGTAGGCATACCAGTCGTACCATTCTACCAGGTTACCCGCCGAGCCCCCGAATATTGCTTTCAGCCGCCAGGTAGTATCATTTGTAATAGTTTTTGCAGTAAGCGCTGGAATTTTTTCAGTGGTGTCTGGCATTGATATAAAGTTAGCCCTTACACCTTATCCGCAATGCCCCGGGTTTGAATGAGCGGAATCTGTAAGTCCCGCTAAAATAGTTCTTTTATAAATTTAATGCAGGAATCATGCATGCAGATAAGAGAGGAAAGAATTTATCAGCGATAATCTTATTTCACCATGAGATGGTAGTACTGGCATTTGCCCGGGCGGCAGCGTCACTTGTAAGTAATTCTATATGACGGTAACACAGGTTGTGCTACCATCATATAAAATTACTATTTGAATTTATTTACTCACTTTGTCAATAGCTATAGCTTCACCTGTAATAGTGCCTGTAATGGTTACTTTATCACCTATAAACTTCGCCACCTTTTTGGGATTGTCAATTGTATAGACTTTATCACCTACTACAAAGACCGGGGCCGCACCATTTTTGACACATTTTTTGGCGCATTCCGCATGTTCTGCACTATTACCTTTCGTACCGCAATCAGCATCACTGATATACCCCGTCCAGGTGCCTTTATCAGCTGCATACACAATGCAAGAGAAAAACAATACCCCTGACAATAGAAACTTTTTCATGTTGATTAAGTTAATTGGTTAATAATATCATATACCTAAGTTAGCGAAACATTTGCTTATTATACAATTTCGTGGTTATGGTGACAAAATAGCCCTATGGATATTAATGTTAAAGCATGATTAACTGGCATTTGGCCCGCAATATTTAAAAAAAAAGACATCTGGCTGTTCATAATTTTCTTAATAATGGTACCGATGCACAACTGGTATTTGCGTGGATGCCTCCCATCTCAATTTATTTTAATGATCCCGATAATCATTCACTGGAATTTATAGCCATGCTGCCAGGTAAACCACAGCCATCATTGGGTATTCTTACCTATGAAAAATGGAAACAACCTAAGCAATAGTTCCGTGCAATGAAGCACATAGGCACTTATCTTTAATAAAAGCATTACTTCAATATCACGCCGCAGGTACATCTTCCAGGCGGTAATATATTGGTAAGCCACGTTCTTTTGCAATTCTTACATCCTCGTCTGCACCTTTTGATGCACCTTCCAGCCGTAATACGGCATCACATTTTAAAATTAAACGATGCGCCACCGGGTATAAGATTTCTTCCCAGGCTTTATCCCCTGGTTTTGTTGAATCCGCGAGCTTAAGTAATGGAAGTGCCACCCATTCACCAATCATGGGAATATGCCCCAGGCGGAATAGTGGTAAAGACACCGCTTCTAATCTTTCCAGGTTTGCCTGCATTGAAGCTGCAACATCATTTGTCCCGCTGCGGTAGGGACCTGCAATAAGTATCATCATATGTTTATTTCTTTTTGTAAAAAAAGATAATTAAAAGCAGAATAAAATTAAGGTACCTTAAGAAATGCCTTTTTTGTTTTTATTTGCCCGTATGGCGCTCAGAAATTCAGGTGTAATGCCAAGGTAGGAGGCAATTTGTTTTTGTGTTACCTGCTTAACAATCTGGGGATATTTAATTAAAAAATTATTGTAGCGCTCTTCTGCCGAAATGGAAAGATTTTGAACAACCCTTAACTGCTCACGTATATAAGCATTCTGCATAAGTATCCTGAAATATTTTTCAAATTTTGGTATTTTAACAAGAAGTTTGTCCCAATCGCCTTTTTGTAATTGAAGAATGCTGCTGTCTTCTACAGCTTCAATGCACAACATGGCTGGCTGGGGATTGATAAAACAAAACATATCAGTAATCCACCAGTCTGCTATCGCAAACATAATGGTAGACTCCCTGCCCGTCTTGTCAATATAGTAAGCCCTCAGCGTTCCTTCGTTAACATAAAAAATGTTTTTGCAAGCCTGGCCCTCTTTCAGGAGAAATGTTTTTTTGAATATATTTTTTTGTTGCAGCAGGGATATAAAGTAAGCTGTTTCTTCTTTATCAAGAGCAATGTGCCCGGCAATATTGTGCAGAATAGCTTTTGTTGACATGCAGTTTTTACAAATTGTTTTTCTTCAATTCCGAAATGGCATGATCAACAGCCCTTGCCGTTAAAGCCATATAAGTAAGAGAAGGGTTTTGGGTTGAGGTGGAAGTCATACACGCACCATCTGTAATAAACACATTTTTGCAGTGGTGCAACTGGTTCCATTTATTTAATAAAGATGTTGCAGGATCAAGGCCCATTCTCGCACCGCCCATTTCGTGAATGTCCAGCCCGGGTGCGGCTTTGGAATCACTGGTTTTAATATTGGTAAATCCTGCTTTGGTATACATCTCGGTCATCTGCTCAATAAAATCTTTTGTCATTTTTTCATCATTGTCGTCGTAGCCAAT
>JBDSOC010000153.1:0-16957 GCA_039915085.1 Chitinophagaceae bacterium | reverse complement strand
GCGCGTGCGCCATATACAGAAGTAGCTTCAATATCTTTTAATACATCCATGCTTTTTATATTTTTTGGGTCTATTCTTTCGAATTGCTGCTGACTGATAATGCTGCCATTTAAAACATAAAGTGGTGCTGTGAATTTTGAATTGGCCCCGCGTATTTTTATATCATCCACTTCAACTTCCTCTTTACTTTTACTTCCATAACCTGCTACCACAACATCATTTAACTGAGTTCTGACATCTAATCCCGCAACTTTTCCCTGCAGCATAGATTGTACAGAATTCATGTACAGGTTGTTTTCCATCCGGGTCACAGGGTTCGTGTAACTAAGGAACCAGCTTTTAAGAACGGGTGCATTGTTGTTTTGATTGGGCGCAGAAGTAGCCAATGTAAGCTTTACCTGTTTCCAGTCGATCCCTGTTGTTTGCACCAGCCTGGCTTTGTACAAAAGACTGATCGGCTTTGTAACGTTTTCTACGCGGATATCATAAGATGGGTTCCAGGAAGCTTTTGAGGTAATATATGAGATGGTAAGATTGCAGTTGCCCGCCAGCGGACTTACGACCTGCAACATTAATTTGCCTGTGGTCTTATTATTTTTTTGTTCTTCTTCATTAATCTGCAGACTTATTTTTTGAATTACTTCATTTAATTTGTTTTGTTTCTCCTGGTATATGGTTATTTCATTTTGTGTCTCCAGTGCTTTTGTTTTATAGTATTCCATCATTTTTACCAGCTCTGCCACACTTACACCGGTTTGGGTACCGCGTATGTCCCTGTTGGCTTTCAGGATCTCCAGCAATTCATTGTCTGTCTTTAGCATCACCTGTATCCTGGCTGTTTCTTTGGAGAGTAATTCCAGTGAATCTTCCAGCCTTTTTATATTACTGGATTTTACGGCTGGTTTTAAATAGTCTGTAGAGAATTCCACGGAAAGGATGGTGAGTTTTTCATCTGATCCTATCTGAACGCTGTTGATGTCTGTTCCGTTGCTCAGCCCTTCGATTATAAGATCGTTATTGCCTTGCTTTAACAGGGCTTTGGCGGTATGTGTTAGTTCTGCACCTGACCGGTATACGGTCGCCGATTTTAGAACAGCTGGTATGATATTTTTTTCATCACCTGCAAAAATCTGTGTTTGTGTGAATGCAAATGCGATGATAATGACAATGATTTTATTCATAAAGTATTCTTTTGGATGAGTGATTTATTACCTGATGCATAAAAATTGCTCATTGCATAATTCGCGGAGAAGAATTTTGCACAGGCTGCCGGAGAAGGGTTAATAATCCACTTATTATTTAGCCGGTCTTATCCATGGCGTTGCAGAAAGGTGTTCTGTAAAATAAAAAGTATAGCAACAGGTTCTGATTATTGCAGTGCAAATTGCTTCGCTGCTGTTGGTCTCTGATTATCTGTGATGGCTGATGCGTGCCCGCAATGCCGGTTAACCCGCATTGTAAGCCTGCTGCTTATTGGTGAGTAATATTGCTACCGTACAAGCGTGCGACACAAGAATGTTTAATAGCAGCTATATTGCTGGGTTCAAAAAAAAAATGGCAATTTATGACAGGATATCGTTCTCCGGTCTGACCTTCGGCGCCGCTCAAAAAAAATCCCTCCTGCATTACACAGAAAGGATTTTAAAATTTTATCGAAAACATCTTTTTCTCTTAACGCTACTTGTACAACAACTCATAATATTCATTTGCCATCCGGTTACTTTCAAACTGGATGCGTACATCGCGCATACCATTTTTAACTACCTGGCGCCATGTTTCATAATTATCGTAGTAGAGTGGCAATATTTCATTTTCAAGGATTTCATAGATTTTATTCAAATCATATTCATCCTGCTGCTGCACATGCATATTGGCATAATCTGCTATAGGCACTACAAATCCGTTATTGCCATGGTTTACAAATTCAGGTATCCAGCCGTCGTCGGTAGAAAAATTAACGGCACCATTCATAGCTGCCGTCATACCGCTGGTGCCGGATGCTTCGCGTGGTACGCGCGGATTATTTAGCCAGCAGTCTGCTGCCTGTTTCATTCTTTTTGAAAGCGCCAGTTCATAGCCAACTACTACCGCTACATTTTTATAACCTTTACTCAGATGCACCAGGTGATTAAAATCATTGATAGCCGGGTAGTCCATCGGGTAAGGTTTACCACCCCAGATAATTTGAACCGGGTAACGTGTATTGCTGGTAAGCTTGTTAAAACGTTCTATATCCCGTGTTATTAGTTCGGCGCGTTTGTAGCCCGCAAAACGCCTCGCCCATACAAGGGTAAAAATGTTCGGGTCAAATAATTTTCCTGTCTGGTCAGCTACTATTTCGAAAGCCCTTTTCTTCAGGTGTTTCTTGCGGTCATCCCACCAGAAATCATCGCCTTTCTCCATTTTATCGTATAACTGTTTGTCGGCCCAGTAATGGTAATTTTGTGCGTTGGTAATAGAAATAATCGGGCAAATGCCTTCATACCTGCTCCACATGGCCCTTGAAACGCGGCCATGCAATTCAGAAACTCCATTGGCCAGTTTTGCAAAACGCAGCGCCACCAGCGAATGATTAAACTGATCATCTGTGATGCCGGTGAGCTTTCGTGTTTCATCCAGGCTCAGGCCACAGAAATAACTCATTTTATGGCATAAATAAATGTCATGCTTTTCATTGCCCGCTTCTTCGGGCGTATGCGTAGTAAATACCAGGCGCTTTCTTACTTCGCTGATATCTTTATTGAACTTCTGGTATAAATAAAACGAAGCGCTGATAGCATGTGCTTCATTCAAATGATACAGGTCGGGGTTAAAACCTATTTCATCCATTAATTTGGCACCACCCACGCCCAATAAAATAAACTGTGCTACTTTGGTAGCTACGTTTGCATCGTACAGGCGGTGTGTAATAGTCTGGGAAACGTAGTCATTCTCCGGCAAATCGGTACTTAATAAAAATACAGGGGCACTTTTGAAAGTTTCCGGGTTGAGGTAAAACACTTTTACCCAAACAGGGTGCTCATGAATATTTACCTGGAATTTAATGCCTGTGTCTTCCAGAAAACTGGCATTTTTTTCCATCCAGGTAACCTGTAAAGTCTGATCCTGGTTACGGGCCTGGTCATAGTAACCATATTTCCATAGTATGCCAATACCTACAAGGTTTTGTTTGAGTTCGTAAGCGCTGCGCATATGGCTGCCTGATAGAAAACCAAGGCCGCCGCTATAAATTTTAAGGGGTTGATGTACTGCAAACTCCATGGAGAAGTAAGCAATTTTTTTTGTATAACGATCTTCGGGAGTGTAGGGTACTTTAAATTTTTTAAAACTCATGTTGAATTATATTCTTGAACAATTTGTACAGGGCACGCAAATTAACGGTAAAAAATTAAAACAATTGTATTGTGTTCAATTTGTTGATTGTCAGGTAAGAAAGAATATAATCCAGGCCTTAATATCAGCGCTTGACTTTTTTTAACAGTTTTTCAGGTTTAATGGGTTTCGGCGGCGCTTTTCTTACGAAACTACCTTCAAAAAAACATTTGATGTCGCGGTGAGAGCCGCAACCATCTTCTTTTATTGTTACAGTATTGCCGGCAAAATTCAGGCTCAGTTCACACTGGTCGCCCGGCTGCCGGTACATAGCTTTGCCAGGAGCAGTTATTTTGGCAACGCCTTTTAATTCACCTTTGCACCCGCCTCCATCTTTTTCAAAATGAACAAAAAACAGGATCTCGCCAGGCTTTTTACTGTCGCGCACCGAAACAAGGTTTAACTTATTCTGCAGGTAATCACCCGCCAGTTTATTTTTCCGGGATACCGTGTCAATAGGATTAAGGAGTTCCTTCTTTGCTTCTTTTTCGTTGGATTCAGTAAGAATTAACGTAAATGCTTCAGCGCTGCTGATGTACGCATAAGCCGCCTTTTTATACATTAAACGGCCATCAGTTCCCCTATACTGCCTGTTTGTGGTAATTGAATACCTGGTATCTATAATGGCACTTTGCTCAGTAGCTGCGTTATTATCCAGTATCAGCAGGGGCATACCGGAAACAAATTTTTTATCCTTATTAAATACCAGCACGTAAGCCACTTTTTGTGAAGGACTAATGGCCTTAAGCAACAGGTAAGTATCGCTGTTCTTGTCAATCATTTTACCCAACGGGTAGATGCCGGGTTTTGCATTTTTGCTAAAAATACCATGCAGCAATGTATCAGGTACCAGGCTGGTAAATGTTTTATAGCTGATGGAGGCTGTATCATCTTTTCTTTTTTCAAAGGAAGAATCTCCTACTGCAAAGGGTGGCTTTACATCATCAAAAAAATCAATAAAATCAGTAACGGTGATGCCGTCATCTGTCAGTTGTTTTTTTTTGCCCTTGCAGGCCATTATAAGAAAGGGCAGTACGATAATCAGCATCCATTTTTTCATAAATAACCTGGTGTTACCGGGCTAAAGTAGGCATTTTGTTTGAACCGCCATTTTTGGATGTTTTTTGATGGGTGCATTTAAAATTGTCGCAACTAGAAGTGGTTGGTGGGGGACACCAACCACGGCTCAGCCCCGGCCGGTATCTCCACCGGCCGAAACTCAGAGCGACAATTTTAAATGCACCCATTTTGATTTTCATGATTGGCAGGCAGTTGCGGGCCATTCTTTGCAGGGGAGCCACCGGTTCTATCGGTAAAGCAGGCCTTTTTATGCGGACTATGACTTTGGAGGTTATAATTTTTATGGGGCAGTTGAAAAGGGATCATCTGCCCCTGATCCGCAGGTTTCAGGTGTACCCGGGCTCTAATCCGCGCACCTGTGGGCAATTATTAATTACCGGGAGATATAAAATTTTGGCCTGAACGATTTTATTTTTAGATTTGTCTAAATTTTAATTTAGTCACAATGAAATATTCTGCCAGTAAGGAAAATTATATCAAAGCCATTTTTCATTTGCAGCAGGAGCCTGAGCAGGAAAGTGTTACCACCAATGCACTTGCAGAGGCACTGCATACAAAGCCGGCTTCAGTAACAGATATGCTGAAAAAATTAAAAACGCAAAAGCTGCTGCAGTATGAAAAATACCGTGGTGTTAAACTTACTCCCGAAGGAAAAAAACTGGCGGTACAAATTGTACGTAAACACCGTTTGTGGGAATATTTCCTGGTAGAAAAACTGCAGTTTGGCTGGGAAGAGGTGCATGATATTGCAGAAGAACTGGAACATATCAGCAGTAAAAAACTGATAGACAGGCTGGATGCTTTCCTGGATTTCCCCAGGGCCGATCCGCACGGCGATCCGATACCAGATGTAAATGGCAAGATGCCTTCTTTGCAGCAATCTGCCGTAAGTGAAATGCCGGTAAACAGCAGTGGTACGGTTAATGGCATCAGTGATCAGTCTGCAGATATGCTTGAATTACTGAAACATAAAAATATACAACTGGGTACAAAGCTGGAAGTGAAAAAGAAGTTTGAGGTGGATGGATCTGTAGAAATAAAAATCCGTAACCAGCAGCCGGTGAACATAAGTGAACATGTTGCAAAAAATTTATTGGTAGCTTATGACAACAAGAACAAATAGCAATGTATCGCTGAGCGAGGTACATGAATCAATTGACACCAGAAGCAGCACCGGCGGCAAAAAAATACTTGCTTTCCTGGGGCCCGCTTACCTGGTAAGCGTAGGGTATATGGATCCAGGCAACTGGGCCACCGATCTTGCAGGTGGCAGTAAGTTTGGTTATTCACTTATCTGGGTATTGCTGATGAGTAACCTGATGGCGCTGCTGTTGCAAAACCTTTCTGCCAGGCTGGGAATAGTGCGGGGACGCGATCTTGCCCAGGTAAACCGTGAAGTATATCCGCCTGCCATTAATTTTATTTTATACCTGCTGGCAGAAACAGCCATTGCAGCCTGTGATCTTGCTGAAGTGCTGGGTATGGCCATTGGTATACATCTTTTAACCGGTATTCCTATTTTGTGGGGGGTGGTTATAACGGTGCTGGACACCTTTTTACTGTTTTACCTGCAGCGGCTGGGCATGCGTAAAATGGAAGCATTTATCATTACACTGGTGGCTATTATTGGTTTGTCTTTCCTGGCAGAAATGTTTTTTGCAAAACCAAAGCTGGGTGATATTATGACCGGCTTTATTCCATCTATACCTGGTAACGAAGCGTTGTACATAGCCATTGGTATTATTGGCGCCACCGTAATGCCGCATAATTTATACCTGCATTCCGCACTTGTGCAAACCCGGAAGATTGGGCGCGATGAAAAAAGTATACGGCGGGCATTGAAGTTAAATATGTTTGATACCACCATTGCATTGAACCTGGCCTTTTTTGTAAACGCTGCGATATTGATACTTGCCGCAGCGGTATTTTTTAAAGCAGGCAGAACCGATGTGGCAGAAATTAAAGATGCACACCAGTTATTGGCGCCCATGCTGGGAAGCACCATAGCACCGGTACTTTTTGCTGTTGCACTGATAGCGGCAGGACAGAGTTCTACGATTACCGGTACGCTTGCAGGTCAGATTGTAATGGAAGGATATTTATTATTACGCATTAATCCTTTACTGCGGCGTTTAATTACGCGGTTACTGGCCATTATACCCGCAGTTGTAACCATACTTATTTATGGGGATGATAAAATTGATGCGTTGCTTATATTCAGCCAGGTAATACTCAGCCTGCAACTGGGCTTTGCAATCATCCCGCTTATACATTTTGTAAGTGAAAAACAAAAGATGGGCATATTTGCCATTAAACCAGTTACACAGGGATTATCGTGGCTGGTAGCTGCTGTTCTTATCTACCTCAACCTGAGAATGGTATTTGGTGAGGGGATTGGATTCTTGCAGAATGATCATTCATTGATTTCAAAAATAATGGTGGTAGCCGGGCTCATTGTGCTGGTTACGTTGCTGGTAATAGTGATGGCTGTTCCCCTGCTGAAAAAGAGAAGGAGGGATGCTGCAGGAGCTACCGTGCACCACGAAGTAAAAACATTTAGCAATTTTGAAGTACCGGTATTTAAGCGCATAGCTGTGGCGCTTGATTTTAGTGGTAAGGATGAGAAATTGGTGGCCTTTGCACTGGGACAGGGTAAACCTGACAGCAGGTACATTTTATTGCATGTGGTAGAAAGTGCCAGTGCCAGGTTATTGGGTGATGCTTCTGCGGATTTGGAAAGTGAAAAGGATAAAGAACAGTTACAGGCTTATGCGCAGCAATTGCAGGACAAAGGCATTAATGTTGCTGCAAAACTGGGCTACCGTAACCGTGTAGCCGAAATTGTTCGTATAGTAAAAGAAGAGCAAATAGATTTGCTGGTAATGGGCGCCCACGGGCATACTGGTTTTAAGGATCTCATATATGGAGAAACGATTAATAAGGTAAGGCACGAATTAAAAATACCGGTGCTGGTGGTTAATTTGTAAGTACTATTACGATATGAAATTTTTATTGTCCTTGTTAATATGCCGGTCAATCACAAGTGGCAATTTTGTAGCATAAAATTAATGATTATGAAACGGGTATTACAACTGGAAGAAATGGTACAGGCTGCATTGGGTATAACAGCACTTTATTATCAGCCCCTACACATCAGCTGGTGGTTATGGGTGCCATTATTTTTATCACCCGATATTTCCATGCTGGGTTATGTGATAAACAAAAAGGTGGGTGCTTTTGCATACAATCTCTTTCACCACAAAGGGTTGGCAATTGTTATTGCAGCAACTGGTTTTTTTACTAACAGTCATATAATAATGCTGACAGGTATTTTGTTATTTGCACACAGTTCTTTTGACCGGGCGATGGGTTATGGATTAAAATATGAAGATGATTTTAAACATACACATTTGGGATGGATGAACAGATAAGTTGTTTCGTAGTTATTTTATTTAGTTCTTCCCTGGGCAGGCTTGCTTGCTATATCAATTAACTGTAGCTTATTGGTGAACATTGGCTACTTTACATTCAAATCAGGGGCCAGGTATTGTGAATACTGCTTTGTTATATGATGAACGTATATTGTTGCAACAGGTTGCAAAAGGGGATGCCAAAGCATTCAGGATAATATTTGATACTTATCGCACCAAACTGTATACTTATATTTTTGGTTTTGTAAAATCGGGCCAGGTAGCAGAAGAACTGGTGATGGATGTGTTTATGAAATTGTGGACGGGTAAAGAACTGGTGGTACAAATAGAAAATTTTGATGCCTTTTTATTCAGGGTTGCGCACAACAAAACGATAGATTTTCTGCGGTCAGTAGCTAAAAACCCGGATTTTCAGGAATTACTCTGGGATGAAATGCAGCTTGTGTCTGATGCATTTGCTGATAATGCTCTCCTCAGCCGGGAATATGAAGACAAGGTCAGAGAAGCTATCTCCTTACTTTCCCCACAACGAAAAAAAGTTTACCAGCTCAGCAGAGAAATGGACTTAACCCATGATGAAATTGCAGCGCAGTTGAATCTCTCAAAATCAACTGTTAATAACCACCTGGTAGAAGCCAAACAATTTATACGTCATTATCTGGTCAATAAGTTTGATTTGGCGATACTTATACTCATTATCAGTAAAAATTAATTTCTTTTAGCATCCACTAGTTACTGTCTTCACTTTTTTCGTCTTCCATGTATATGGGTACGCATAAATGGCAATATCTGATCGATAAATACCTGGCCAATACTATTTCCAGGGAAGAACTAACTGAATTGCTGAACATGGCAGGCGAACAGGAAGACTACGCAAAATTGACTGCTGTTTTAAAAAGTTATTGGGAAACATTGAAAGATGAAGGTCAGCACATGCAACCTGATTGGGATGCAAAGTTTGCTGCAATGATGAAGGAAGCAGGAACAGAACGATCTGTAGTTACGATGACAAAAACTAACAGGACAAACTGGTTTTACAGAATAAGTGCGGCTATAATTATTGGCGCAGTGGCAATTGGTGGCTATTTAATGCTTTCACAGCCAGGAAAAAAACAGCCGGCAACCATATCAGCACAAATTATAAAAAAAGACATTCCCGCGCCTGCCAGCAACAATGCTGTACTCACCTTAGCCAACGGTAAAACAATTTTATTAGACAGTGCATCAAATGGATCCCTGGCTGTACAGGGCAATATTGATGTGGTGAAATCAGCAGACGGCCAGCTTGTTTATAATGGAAAGGCAAATGGCGAAATGCAATACAATATACTTACCGTTCCCAAAGGCAGCAAAGTGGCCGGCATTACTTTGGCTGACGGAACTAAGCTGTGGTTAAATGCGGGCTCTTCATTGAAATATCCCGTTGCCTTTAGTGGTAATGAAAGAAAAGTTGACATTACCGGCGAAGCTTATTTTGAAGTTGCACATAATGCAGCAATCCCTTTTAAAGTTCAGAAAGACAGTATGCTGGTAACCGTATTGGGTACACACTTTAATGTAAACGCATATGAAGATGAGGCCAATATAAAAGTGACATTACTGGAGGGAACTGTTAAGATAAATAAAGGCAAAGCCGTTGGTTTATTAAAGCCCGGCCAGCAGGCCAGCATTGGGAAGGATATAAAAACTTTTAAAGAAGTTGATACAGATGAGGCAGTGGCCTGGATAAATGGAAAATTTCAATTTGGGGAAGCCGCAGATATAACCAGCGTTATGAAGCAAATATCCAGATGGTATGATGTAGATATAGAATACCAGGGAACCGTTGCAGGACATATTGGTGGAACAATATCGCGCACTGAAAATGTTTCCCAGGTATTAAAAATGCTTGAAATGACCGGCGTAGTAACATTTAAAATGAACGATAAAAAAATTGTTGTGATGAATAAATGAGTAAGCATTCATGTTGACAAAGAAAAAAACCAGATCCCGGGGGCGGGACCTGGCGGAAAGTCTGGGTCAACTTATTTATACAATCTGTTCAGGACTGCACGCTCTGCAATGAAGCAGGGTAAGTAAACATTGTTTAACCAAACAAAACAAAGTTATGTATTTAACGATTCGCTTGTTCCGCCACCGGCGGAGCCTAACCAAAATGCTGCTGGCCATGAAATTTACAGCCATTATTATGCTCTCTGCCTGTCTTGCTGCAAATGCAACAGGCTATTCTCAAATTACCCTCAATGAAAAAAATGTCTCTTTGCAAAAAGTATTTAAGCAAATACAAAAGCAGAGCGGATATGATTTTCTGTACAGTTATGAGTTGCTGCAACAGTCGGGTAAAGTAAACATTGATGTGCAAAATGTAACGCTGGAGCAGGCCCTTGAGGCGTGTTTTAAAAATAAACCACTTACATATGTTATTGTAGAAAAAACGATTGTCGTAAAGCCGAAAGACATTGATAATCTGAACGCAGAAAAAAATGCATCGCTTAAGGTAGCGCCACCTGTTATTCTCAAAGGAGTAGTAACAGATGAAAAAGGTAAGGCCATGCAGGGTGTTTCTATTCAAATAAAAGGAAGCACAATTGGTACCAGTACAAATGCAGGTGGCGAATTTCAAATTGATGTTCCGGAAAACTCATCGATGGTATTGGTTTTTTCATTTGTAGGTGCGCAATCTCAGGAAGTGAATGTGCGTGGAAAATCAGTAATAAATATTTCGCTTCAGCCCAAAGAATTACCGCAACAGGAAGTTGTTGTGATGGGGTATACCAGTCAGAAGAAAGCTTCTATCAGCGGTGCTGCAACCAGTGTTGATCTGAATGAATTATCCAAAACAAGGATTGCAGATGTAGCGCAGGCACTGCAGGGCCAGGTAGCCGGTGTATTCGTAGCTGCAAATACAGGTGCGCCGGGTGATGGAATTAAAATACGGATAAGAGGAGAAGGAACACTGGGAAATAATGATGTATTATATGTAGTAGATGGTGTGCCTACGCGCGATATATCTTTTTTAAACCAGTCTGACATAAAAACAATGACTGTTTTAAAAGATGCGTCGGCCACAGCTATTTACGGTTCAAGGGCCGCAAGCGGGGTAGTAGTAATTACTACTATCAGCGGTGTAAAAGGAAAAACAAATATTGCCATAGATTATAACTCAGGTTTTTACACTGCCACACATATGCCAAAGATGCTGAATGCCGGCCAGTACCTGACGGTAAAAGACATTGCCTGGCACAATACAACTGGCAACGCATCCGGTGACGCCAGCCCTTATGCGCAATTAAAAAGCAGAACAGATTTGGCCAATACAAACTGGCAAAAGGAATTATTTACAACAGGCATATCAAAAAATCTGCAGGTATCTGCCAATGGCGGAACAGATAATGTTCAGTATCTGTTATCTGCAGGTTATTTTGGTACAGATGGAATTGTGGTAGAAAACCATGATAAGTACCAGCGCTTAAATTTCAGGGCAAACGTCAATGCTAATTTAACTGACCGGTTAAGGGTAGGAACGAACCTGCAAATCAGCAATGCTACACAAGATAAACTTTCTTCCAGTGGTGACGCTCCGGGTATTATTCGTCATGCTATGCTGCGCCCGCCGGTTTTAGGCGTATATAAAAATACTTCCGACCCAACGTACTCAGCCAGCGATCCCTACACAGATCTTCCTTTCTACGCAGAAAATCTTGCCGCTAATGGAGGCAACTGGAACGGGGCGCAAAATAAATTAGAGTTTACCTCTAATCCAATTGCTATTGTGCATTACACATCCAATACATTAACCACTTTTCAAACATTTGGAAATGTATTCGGCGAGTATAGTTTCTTACGGGATAAGTCACTGAAATTTAAATCAAACCTGGGTGTTGATATAAGTTTTGCGCATAATAAAAACTTTGCACAAAATTTTGGTGATGATGATGGTGGCGGTGGATCATCTTATGCTGGTATGGGAAGAAATAACAGGCCCAATAGTTTGAATGAATACAGGGGCGAAACAAAAACTTTTACATTCAGTAATACGCTGAATTATCAAAAAACCATTAATGGAAAGCACAGCATCAACGCATTGCTGGGCACAGAAAGTATTAACAGCCGGCAGGATGTACTGAGTGGCACCAGGATCAACTTTGATAATTCAACGGATCCATTCAGGTATTTAGACTACGGCAGTACTACCTCTATCTGGAATGGAGGAACGCAACCCAATAACTGGAACCTTGTTTCCTTCTTTGGCTCGGCAACATATGGTTATGAAAACAAATACTTTTTAACAGCCACGGCAAGAGAAGATGGCTCTTCAAGATTTGGACCCAGCCACAAATGGGGCTTTTTTCCTTCTGTATCTGCTGCATGGGTTGTATCACAGGAAAAATTTATGGGCAACATAGAATGGATATCAAATTTAAAGATCAGGGCTAGCTGGGGTGTTTCAGGCAACCAGGAAATTCCCAATGACGCCTATCAGACAGTGGTTACACAGGTTGGTGGTGTAGTCAATAAAATCCGTTATGGCAATCCGGATGTTAAATGGGAATCTACCAAACAAACAGATGTTGGTGTTGATGTAAGTGTGCTGAAAAATAAAATTACTGTAAGTGCAGATTATTTCAGTAAAAATACAAACGATATTTTACTGGCTGTTCCCTTACCTGCAGTATCAGTAGGTGTAATTCAAAGCACTTACATTAATTCCGGCGCAATAAATAATAAAGGGTTTGAACTCGGTGTGCGGTACCAGAATTTTGATCATGCATTTAAATACAGCGTAAATGCAAATATGGCTACGCTTACCAATAACGTAACCAACCTTTACACATTTGTACCCAATATTATTGACAATACCAATCACACTAAAACACAGGCAGGTCAGCCTATTAATGCCTATTATGGTTATGCCTTCGATGGTATATATCAAAATGCCGGAGAAGTGACCAAAACTTTATTCACAAATACAAATGGTACAAAACCAGGAGATCTTAAGTTTAAGGATATTAATGGAGACGGACAGATAGATGACAATGACAGAACATTTATTGGCAATCCTATTCCAAAACTTACTTATGGATTTTCTTTTTCAGCCAGCTATAAAAATTTTGATTTTTCTTTTTTGTTCCAGGGTGTAAAAGGGGTGGACCGGTATAATGATTTAAAACAAATTCTGAATTATGATACACGTCCTTTCAACTCTACTACTGCTGTTTTAAACAGCTGGAACGGTGAAGGCTCATCAAACACAATACCAAGACTTACATTCAATGATAATGGAGGCAGCAAAGTGTCAGGTGTATTTGTGGAAGATGCATCTTATTTCAGGTTGAAAAATATTGAACTGGGATATACCTTACATGTTACAAAAAGTATTAAAAATCTGCGCTTTTATATTTCATCACAAAATCTACTCACTGTTACAAAATACACGGGTTTGGATCCTGAATCTACTTCTTTAAAAGACCAGGGAACTTATCCGCAAATGAAAGCATTTATTGTGGGCGCCAAAATCAATTTGTAAGAACGTTTATAAAATAATTTGTATGAAAAAAATATTATCAATCATGTGTTTCATGGCAATCGTGTTTACACCAGGTTGTAAAAAAGAACTGACCTCTCAGTCGATAGGGCTGTTAACACAGGACCAGGTAAATGCTACGCCAACTGTTAGTACAGTAGAAACTTCTGTCAAATCATCGTACCGGTTACTTTCCAATACGCTGAACATACTGGGCAACTGGGATTGGGGTGGAGGACTGGTGTTTCAAAATGATGTAATTGTATCAGATATCGAATCTGATGACATGGAGAAGAAATGGAGCGCTGATGGTGATCAGCCATGGATGGATGACATCAATAATTTTACTTTTACATCTTCCAATGGCGGGCCCAATGGTTTATGGAAATATGATTATGAAGGAATAAAAAGATTGAACATTGCTATTGGGTTTCTAACCAATCCTAAATTAGAAACCATTACGGGCATTTCTTCTGCAAGGAAAAATCAATTGCTGGGAGAAGCTTATTTTCTGCGGTCTTATTATTATTTTTCTTTGGTTACCAATTTTGGGGATGTGCCTTTAATTACTTCTTCTGTTGAAACTTACCAGGAAGCATTTAAGGTTGCTGTAAAAGTGAGCAAAGATACGGTGTGGAGTAAAATAAAAGCTGACCTGGTTATAGCAAAAGGATTATTGCCCAATACTAAACTTAGCTCAGCTACTGAACCATGGAGAGTTTCAAAAGGAGCAGTAATTGCTTTGCAGGCGAAAGCAGCTTTGTATACGCAGAAATGGAGTGAAGTTATAACCCTGGTAACTGAATTAGAGACAGCTGGTTTTTATAGTTTGAATGCGAATTACTTTAGCAGTTTTAACACCGAGTATACAGACAACGAAGTGATTTTTGCTTATAACCATGAAAGCTTACAAACGCCGCAAAATGGTAATGGTTTATGTGCTCCACTGGGCTGGGGTTTCTTTGCACCCAGTACAAGTTTTATGAATTCTTTTGAAGCCAACGATCCACGAAAATTATTTACGGTTGATGTTGCCAATCAAAATGTAAGCAAAATATTAGGATCTCTGGATGGTTCCAATAAAGGAAATGATGATGCAGCGAATAACAAAATACTAATCCGTTATGCTGATGTGCTGCTTTGGAAAGCAGAAGCTTATCTTGAAACGGGTGATAATACCAATGCGGTTGTATATATAAATAAGATAAGGGCAAGGGCAAGAAATACAGTAACTGCTACGGGTGGAACTGTTCCTGCAGGGTCAATGCTGGATCGTGCTGCCTCAACAGATAAAGCCACGGTTAAAGCCTGGCTGGTCTCAGAAAGAAGGGCAGAGCTGGGTTTTGAAAATCAGCGGATGGGAGATTTGAAAAGATGGGGAATGGCTAAAGCAGTTATGACGGCGCAGGGTAAAAATTTCCAGGACAAATATTATTTATACCCAATACCACAAAGTGAAATTGATGCATCAGCGGGAACGCTAAAACAAAATACCGGCTATTAATTTTTCAATCAAAGAGACATGGTGATATGCAGATATCGCCATGTCTCTTTGGTTATTTTAATAGTCTCTGCAAAAGTAATTTTCAGTTAGCTTTTTCGTTTCATGCATACATCAAAAATATCTTTCATAATAATTCTTTCTATTGTTTTGCAGCCATTTGCGGGCAGTGCACAACAAAAAATGGATGATTGGCCCGTTAAAATTGAGGTGGCAACTGCTGCGATAAAATAAGTTTGTACATTATAATGATATCCGGGCGTTAAGTTTCAAAAGCTTAGCGCCTTATTTTTTATTTTATGAATAAAAAAGGGGAGCATTCCAGCATTGGCTGATTGTGATTTGCTTTCAAATTATTAAGTACCTTAGTTCTTTAACAACACAAACGGCATAAGCTGCTGATTATAATGGTCTTGAACTAAGTTTTACAATCAAAAAAATGGGTCATTGATCCATTTTTTTATTCCTGGCAACTCAATAAAATTGCCAAAATTCCGCAAAATCAGCTTATCCCAACTTCAAAAGACACTCTTAGACCTATAAGGTTTGCAGCGCTGCGATTGCCGCCCGGCAAACCTTATAGGTCTTTTTCTCCGGCGTAATTTTTTTTTGGGGTAACGGAATTATTTCAAATCCGGATAGTCTTTTAAAAAAATGGGCTGGTTGTGAAAACCTATGAAGCCCTTTACTCCGGCAAACCTTATAGGTCTTTTTCTCCGCGTAATTTTTTTTTGGGGGTAACGGAATTATTCCAAATCCGGATAGTCTTTTAAAAAAATGGGCTGGTTGTGAAAATCTATGAAGCCCTTTACTCCGCCAAACCATTCCATTACTTCCAGCCTGCACAATGCGGTAGGTTTGCCCGAGAGAAAAGCATGCTAGGATGACCAGTGCCAATTTTCAATGCTGTTGCAATAACCATGATGGACCGGGTTCTTGTGTATATAAAAAATGGTGGCGCCAAACTGTGCATCATTTTCTATCTCCACCCGCCTGCAATAATCAATAAAAAGAGAACCTTTCCTGCTATACATTTTGTTATAAGCTTTTGTATAACTGTTCAGCATGTTGGAAATTCGTTCCATTATGAATTCGGGAGCCAGCCCAGGCATAAATGTTTTTTTCTTCTTAACCTGGTAAAAATGTTCTTTTATTACAGATTCGTCTTTTATCCGCAGCATACAATGAAAATGATTTGGCAGGAGACAATAAGAAAATGTATCAGCAACAGGTGACAGGTGCTTTTGAAAACGTGAAAGAAAAAACTGGTAATTGGTTGCTTCCCGGAAAAGTTGGTCATTGCCTATGGCATGACTCAATACATGGTAGGTTTTGCCGGGGATAAGGGGAATATGATAATCTGGCATTATTAAATGTACCAAAATTTTGAGCAGGGCAACAAAATCTATGAGGTTGCATTGCTGCCCGCCAGGGTAGCAAAACCTATAAGGTTTGCAGCGCTGCTGACCGCCTGTCTTATAGGTTTATCGCTTCAGAATAATTCAAGTTGTTGCACCATTTCCGCGGTTTCTGCGAGTTCCCTTCCCCTGAAAATTTCCATCATTCCAAATTGCTTGCCGGTAATGCACATAGTGCCAACATGACCCCTGGATTTCTAAATCAAACAAAAAAAATGTATTAATAATTTTAATTCGCAAACCCAATTCTGATATTGTTTATTTCTTGCTATTTAAATATGGCTGATGCCGCTTAATACATTAAGGTTGTTGCAGGTCTGCTGCTACCCGCAGGTCTGTTAAATAGTGTACTAATTATATGTTCCAGAAGCCTTGCTCCCCGCTTCATTTCTCCCCGCCTTTCTTTATATTTACCAAAACCACTATTACACTTGAAGAATTCGTTCTGGCGCTTACTCCAGCCCTTTATTATATTACAGCTCATTGTAACCATTGGTATAGTGGGGTACATGCTTATTGAGCATTTTAGTTTTGTAGAAGCGATCTACATGACCACTATTACTATAACTACTGCCGGATTTACAGAAGTACATACGTTAAGTGGTCCCGGACGAATGTTTACGGTTGTTTT
>JBDSOC010000127.1:0-53259 GCA_039915085.1 Chitinophagaceae bacterium | reverse complement strand
AATATTGAATTGAAATATTGAAACCGCTTCACCGAAAATGAGTCAAAATCCATTTGTATGCACTTAAAAGATGAAAAGGGTTTGCTTAAACGGCCTGCCGACGAAAAAAATCTGTGATTCCCTTTTTAATCCGTATCCTCTTTGTGTTAAACGGAAAAAATGTGTCTGCAAAGCCAGTGCTAATAAAAAAACCCACGGTTTTACGTGGGCTGTAATAATATTGATACTGCGATTGCTTAGCAATATTCTTCAAATGCACTGATAAGGTTCTGTGCAATCATTTGCGCAGGGCGGCCCTCAATCATATGACGTTCTATAAAATGCACCAATTGACCATCTTTAAATAAAGCAATAGCTGGTGAAGACGGCGGATAAGGTAACAAATGCTGACGTAACGTTTTTATGGCGTCTATATCAAAACCTGCAAAAGAAGTAGCAAGATGATCGGGTTTCTTTGCTGTGTTATGCACGGCCATCAATACTCCCGGGCGGGCAGAACCTGCAGAGCAACCGCAAACAGAATTAATCATTACAAGCGTGGTTCCTTTTTGAGCAAGCTGATTATCCACGGCTTCAGAGGTCATCAATTCTTCAAAGCCATTTTCAGTCAATTCTTCCTTCATCGGTATAACAATTTCTGCTGGATACATAGTTTTTGTCTTTTATTTTACAACACGAAATTATAGAAAAAGTTCAATAAATACATGAAATTAAAAGCTAAAGCTGAATATTTGTCATGCATGATGCAACAAATGCGCCCTTATGTCACGTATATATAATGATTTCGGAAATCGCGTCATTAAAAGTATTGGAAAAAGGCAATGGTACGCCATTTGAAAACCCTTATCTGTCAATCAATAATTTAAAAAACTAAAAAATAAAATCTTTATGACACTCGTAAGAAACAATTTCAGACCCGTTAATTTCAACAGTGTATTCAATGAACTTTTTAATGAGTTTCCGGCAGCATTTGCAGATAAAGCTGGTCTTAATTTCCCCCCGGTAAACATTGCAGAAACACCAGATGCCTATCACGTAGAACTGAATGCACCCGGCAGAAACAAAGAAGATTTTAAGATCAATATAGACAATGGTTTACTTACCATTAGCTATGAAAAGAAAGAAGAAACCACACCTGAAGATGTAAAATCTGTCAGGAAAGAGTTCAGCTTACAGGGTTTTAAACGCAGTTTCAGCCTGGACGATAAGGTGGATGCTGCAAACATTCAGGCAAAATATGAAAACGGCTTGCTTAAAGTATTACTTCCTAAAAAAGCAGAAGTTAAAGAAGCTGCCAAACAAATAACCATCCAGTAATTTACAGACAATGCAGTGACCGCGTTTAGCTTTCATTGATAAATATTTTATAAGCAGTTGGTTTTGATTTATTAACCCCTTTGTTTCTACAATGGGGTTATTTTTATGTGTAATATTTTGCAGAAACAGGCGACTAATGGCTGCATGTGTTGTGTGTTTTTGCATATTGCATTGATGCTTAATCCCTGTTTCTCTAATCATTTAATTTTAATAACCCCCTAAACGAAACCGTTTTTCAAACTGCTCTATGCCGACCGGGAAAGATTTCATACAATCCATTGAGCAAAACCAAAAGATCATTTACAAGGTGTGCAACCTGTATATGAACAATGAGCAGGACAAAAAAGATCTTTTCCAGGAAATAATATTAAGTGCATGGAAAGGTTTTGGGAATTTTAAAGGTGATGCTAAATTCTCCACATGGCTGTACCGGGTTGCACTCAATACAGCCATTACTTTTTACAGGAAAGAAAAACGGCAGGTAGAAACCGCCACTTACGAAGAATATCATTTCAATGGGATTGCAGAAACCCGGTTGAAGGAAGATGAACAGCTGAACGCTATGCACAGAGCCATTGCTGATTTATCCAATATTGACAAGGGTCTTGTAATGTTATACCTGGAAGATTATAATTACCAGGATATTGGAGACATCATGGGCATCTCTCCCAATAATGTGGCTGTAAAAATGAACCGCATAAAAATAAAGCTGAAAGAAAACAGTAAAAAATATTTATAAGCCGTAAAAGTGTAAAAATGGAATTAGATGAGTTTAAACAACGGGTTAAAGAAAGCGTAGAACAGGAACAAACGGCCTTGCATTCTGCGTATGAGCTGGAAGGTTATACCCATAAAAGAACCCGTTCTATTATTAACCATATTAAGCGCAGCATTCTTTTTGAACTGATGGCAAGCATTCTTTTTATAGTTGCTGCTGTATGGATTTGGTTCAGTTACCCGGTTCCTTATGTTAGGGTATTCTCGCTGCTGGCATTTTGCATATGCTTTTTCCTGCTTTTTTATCTTAGTGCATTGCATAAAAAGATAAATATTTATGAAAAATCTCCGCAGTCTGTAAGAACGGGCCTTCAGCAGGTGATTACTATTTTAGAACAGTTTACAAGGGTCTATTTTCAGTTTACAATGATCACACTGCCAATAGCATTTATTTTTGGGTTGATAACAGGTTTTTTTACCATACATGACGATAATGGGATTATAAATTTTAACTGGCAAAAGGCAATTCTTTTGTACACCTGCTTGTTTATTTTCTGGTCAGCAAGTATGTATTTCTTTTCCAGGTGGTACATCAGGAAATTATACGGTAATTATTTGCAACAACTAAAAGAACAACTAAAAGACATAGAAAATGGTTAAAAGGTTTTAACAGCACTGGCAGTTTAGACTAAAATGGCCTAATATTGCACGCATAAACAAACTTTTAACAGCCAGCATGAGAATAGCATACAAGCTTCTTTTAATGTTATGTTTAGTGTTTTCCATTTCTTCCTATGCACAAGACACCCTGCCTCGTACCGTTACACCGGTAGATTCGGTTTACACCCCTTTGCGTATCACCAATCTTAACCCTTATTTTACCATTCATTCGGATTCTACACTCACCTACAACCTGGAAATCAATAAAGAAGAAACAAAATACTATTGGTTTCTCCGGAACTCACCGGTTGGTTTAAGAATTAATAAAGACGACGGCCTGCTTACGTTTAAAGCAGAAAAATCATTTTTCCTTTCGGGCAAACTAAAATATGACGTTGAGTATAAGGTGAATATCGGCGTACAAAACCTGTCGGACCCAAAAGAAAGGGTTGATACCATGTTTACCATGGTTTTTTACAACACAGACATCATAACATCTAAAGTAAAACCTTCTGTAAATTCTACCCTCACTGTTGATGAAGGCGATACAGTTAGTTTTAAAGTACAATGCGAAAACGGCAGTTTTCCCATTGAAAACATTACTTTCTTTGCCAACCGCCCTTTAAAAAATTTTACCCTCGTAAAAAAGTGTGATGATGATTTTACATGGATGCCGCCTTTTGATTTTGTAAAGGAATCTGATTCAGCCAAAATAAGAATCCTGGTATTAAATTTCGTAGGTGTAAATAAATTCCAGGTGCGCGATACTGCTACGGTCCGCATCGTTGTACGCGATGCATTAAATTACCCCCTGGCGGAAGAAGATTATAAATTGTCGGTTAGAAACGTAACCACTTATGTACTACAGTTAAAATATACTTTTTTGCAGCTTGACAAAAGAGTTAAAGGCACCAAAAGCGCCCGTACTACATTTGATATCACCGGCTCTACTACTGCTTTAACCGGTAGCATTCTGGCCTCATCAGCTAATAGCAGTACCCAAAAAACAGGTCAGATATTACCCAGTGTAGGCATTTCACTGGTGCCAATAAAAGAGGCGATAGCGCCACAAAAAATATTTGATCAAAACCAGGCTTCGCTGGTACGCGGTTCTATCAAACGGCTGGAATATATGGTTAGAGATAATGCATTGGTAGGAGAACGTGACCCTGATATTCTTAAGAAAACAGCCAAACTAAAAGATGAATTGAAGCAAACCCAGATTCAGCTGATAGATGTTCCGCTTGAGCTTGCCAACAATATGACCGAGGAAGAATTAAACCAATATTTTAACAGCCCCAAAGTCACAAGGAAATACAGGCTGAAAAAATAAAGGATTTACCGGTTAATCATTGTTTTAGTAAATCAATCTGGCCTGCATCCGTAAATTCGCCCTCAATAACTCTTATTCCATCTTTAACAGCATTGCGGTACGGAGGTGCAGCTTGTATCAGCAGGTTGTAATTGCCAGCAGCAACATTTGAAAACTGAAAGCCACCACTCACTATATTAACTGAAATGGTATCCTTTCCCGAAAACAGGAATGCACGTAAGCCCGCTTCCGGGGGATTTACATTGCCGCGTACAATTCCACCTGCCCGATCTCTAAAAGAAAAAAATACTATAGCTGCTAACAGGGAACAGGCAATCAGCAATAGCCTGAACTTTCTATTATTCATTTTATCTATTTTAAAATATTTTCATAACAACTGTCATTCTGATACAAATAAAATCTATGCCAGTTTACTGAATACTATAATCTGCTTCAAAAACTTCTTAATCAAATTTTAATGAGCAATTGCGTAGTATAAAGCTATTGCGCTAATAGTATACCCTTATCTTATGCAGGAATTGTAAATTTCCAGCATCCGTTACCGGTATATCTAAAAAAATCATGTAATTTAAGTACCAATATTATTTTTCACTATACTCCCATTAACCAGACTTGTTATAGATTTCTATTGAACCATAAAGCGGCTAAAAATTCCTTCATCCTGCATAAATCATATGAAACCAGTAACGGGTAAATCCCTGAAATTTGGAATATTCCTCACTCTGACTGCTATATTAACCATTATATTTATAGTATTACTGCAATCAAATCACCTCAAAAGTACGGCTGCCTACGTATGGCACACCAACGAAGTTTTATATAACAGCCAGCAAGTATTGTCAGCTGTCAGAAGAAATAAAATTATCCTGAGAGATTATGTGCTTAATGGTGACAGGCAATACCTGGGGTTGCTTGAAAAATCAAATGACTCTATCATTATTGCCGCCAAAAAATTAAAAAAGCTTACTGCAGACAACTCTTCCCAGCAGAAACGTATTGATTCATTATTGCAATATGCAAATAAGAATATCGAATCATCTAACCGGATAATTATCCTGCGCCAGCAACTGGGGCTTGCAGAAGCAGCATCTGCAATGGCAAAAATCAATGCAAACCGTTATCCCGATCTTATACAACAAAGTATCCGGCAAATTGAAGAACAGGAAAATACATTGCTTGCTGCCAGAAAAGAAACAAACCGGCGTTCGGGTCTACGGCTGGATAGTATGCTGCTCTGGCTTATCATAATTGTACTGATACTGGTTGTTATTATTATTCAGACCGTGAGACTTGATTTTCTGGCACTGAAAAAAGCAGAAAAAGCCAGGAGTGACAGCGAAGAACAATTAGGGCTTTTGCTAAAAAATGTAAAAGACTATGCAATTTTTACTACTGACAAAACAGGAATTATTCTTAGTTGCAACGAAGGCGCTGCAGGGATCAAAGGTTATAGTGCAGAAGAAATCATTGGTAAAAATATTTCACTTTTTTACACAGGTGATAAAATAAATAACAATGAGGCCTCAGATAATTTAAATAAAGCCAGGGAAAAGAGACGTTATGAAACAGAAGGATGGCGGGTAAAAAAAGATGGTTCATTATTTTGGGCAAACATTGTTTTTACTGCTCTTTATAATGACCAGCAACATCTTTCAGGTTTTGCAATGATTACCAGGGACATTACTGAACAAAGAAAAAAGCAGGAAGAAATCAGTCATTTATCCCGGCTGGTTGAGCAAACCAGTGATGCCATATTTTCTACAGACACGGCTCTTTCAATAAAAAGCTGGAACAAAGCTGCGGAAAAACTGTATGGATACAACAGTGAAGAAGCCATTGGCAAAAATCTGTCTGCACTTATTAAAAGCCGTTACACAGAAAAACAAAGATCAAAAATACTGGCCGATCTGGATAAAAATGGTTTTTATCAAACTGAATCTGCCTTCACCAACAAAAAAGGCGGGACTATATTTGTATTGGCCTCTCTCACAAATATCCGCAATGAAGATGGTGAATTGACTGGTTATGTAAGTGTACATAAAGATATAACCGAACGAAAAAAATTAGAAGATCAGCTAATAAAGTTTAATGAAGAACTGGAAGAAAAAGTACGGGTGAAAACAGCAGAGCTTACAGGTATTTTTGAAAGACTTACAGATGCATTTATAGCTTTTGATAAAAACTGGTGCTATACTTATATGAATAAAAAAGCCGGCCAGTTACTAAAGCGTGATCCTGAGTCTATGATTGGCAAAAATGTGTGGGAAGAGTTTCCGGATGCAGTTGGCTCCGCTACTTATGAAATATTTAATACGGCTTTGCAGCAGCAGCAGTATCTGTACAATACTGACTACTATGGTCCATTGGATCTGTGGCAGGAAAATCATGTTTATCCTTCCCCGGATGGTATTTCTGTTTTTATAAAGGATATTACCCATCAGAAAAGGGCTGAGGAAGAAACAAACAGGTCAAATGAACGGTTTCAGATAATAGCCAATGCCACAAACGATGCTGTGTGGGACTGGGATTTAATCAACCATACTATCTGGTGGAATAAGAATTATTACTCGCAATTTGAATATACAAAAGAAGAAAGTACGCCTGTAAGTTCGCGGTACAATGGCATTCACCCGGATGACAGAAAAAGAGTGGCAGAAGGAATAAACCAGGCCATTGAAACATGTCAACCTTACTGGGCTGATGAATACCGGTTTCTGAAAGCAGATGGAACCACCGTGTATGTTTTAGACCGCGGCAACATAATGTATAATGGAAAAAACAAACCTTACAGAATGGTAGGAGCCATGGTCGATGTCAGCGGCATCAAAAAAGCGGAAGAGCGGGTAATCAATAATGAAAAACGTTTCAGGGCACTTTTACAAAACAGTACAGATGGACTTACCCTGATTGATGCAGATGGCTCAGTGACAGATGTAAGCCCTTCCGGCAATAAAATTCTTGGATACAGCTATAACGAATTGATTGGAAAAAAACGGCTCGATCTGATTCATCCCGATGATACATCCACAGTATTGCAAACCTTTAAGAATATTATTAACAAACCAGGCGAAATTGTTTTACTGGAATACAGGCACAAAATGCCTGAAGGAAATTATACCTGGCTGGAATGCAGTTATAATAATTTATTACAGGAGCCATATGTAAACGCAGTTGTACTAAACTATCGTGATATTACCGAACGTAAAACAGCGGAAGAACAAGTAAGAAACAACGAGAAAATGTTGTCACGTGCACAGGAAATTGGGCAGTTTGGCAGCTGGGAGTATGATGCGCTTACAAATAAAATAAAGTGGTCCGATTCGATGTACCGTATACATGGACTTGATAAAGACGATCCCATCACCCCTGAATCATTCTTTCAGCAATTATACGCTGCTGATATTGCAAAGGTAAAAATCTTATTTAAAAATCTGCAGGAGAAGGAACAGCGCTTAAAGGATGAGTACAGGTTTAAAAGAGGTGATGGCGAAATTCGTTTTGCACATACTACGGTAGATGCTGTTTTTGAAAACGGCAAATTCAGAAAAGCAATGGGTGTGGTACAGGATATAACTGATTTGAAAAAAACAGAAGAAATATTGCGCCAGAATGAGGCCCGGTACAGAAAGGCACAATCGCAGGGTAAACTTGGGCATTGGGAACTGGATGTGGCAAGCAAGGCAATTTTTTTATCGGACGAAATATATACCATTTACGATCTTAAGCCTGATTATCCTGTCAATGGATATGAAACAATTGTTAATATAATACATCCCGATGACAAAGCTGCATTTGCTGACGAAATGGACGCAGTCCTTAAAGGGCAAAAAAAAATGGATATTGTTCACAGGCTCATACGCAAAGATGGACAGATACAATACATACATGAAATTGCTGAACTCATAAAAAATAACAGTGGTAAGCCTTTACGCTTAACAGGAATGGCACAGGATATTACCGATCAGAAAATAGCAGACGAAAAACTCAGGCGTTCTGAGCATAAATACCGGCTGCTTTTTGAAAACAATCCAATGCCCATGTGGATGAGTTCAATACCAGAACTGAATATTATTGATGTAAATGAATCTGCGCTGAACCAGTACGGCTATACAAGGGAAGAATTTTTAAGGCTTAATTCAAACGATCTGCGCCCCACAGAAGATGTTGATGTTTCTTTTAAAGAAACAGATAAAACACTACCCGGTGCCGGTACTTCTTTGCAATGGAGGCATAAAAAAAAGGACGGCAGTATTATCTACGTAGAGATTTTCAACTACCAGATTAGTTATGAAGGAATGCCGGTATGGCTGGGGTTAAGTATTGATATAACTGAAAAAACCAGGGCTGAGGGTCTTTTAAAAAAATCATATGAGGATATCCGACAGCTGGCATCTCATCTGCAGAATATCCGTGAAGAAGAAAGGGCCCATATAGCCCGGGAGATACATGATGAGCTGGGCCAGCAACTGACCGGGCTTAAAATGGATATTTCCTGGCTGGGCAGAAGAAAGGACATTAACCAGGAGCAAAGGGACAACAAGATTAAGGAAATATTAGTTTTCCTTGATGGTACAGTAAACACAGTAAGAAAGTTGTCTTCAGAATTAAGACCGAGTATACTTGACGATCTTGGATTGGTGGAAGCACTGGCGTGGTGGAGCAATGAATTTGAAAAAAGAGCGGGTATAGCGTGCAATTTCCAGTCACCCGATCAGCCATTACAGGTTCCATCAAATTTAGCCATTGGCCTGTTCAGGATTTACCAGGAATCACTTACCAATGTGGCGCGCCATGCCAATGCCAAAACAGTTTTTGCACAACTGGAAGTAGAAAATAAACAGCTGATTTTAAAGATTACTGATGACGGCAAAGGTTTCGACACAAGCAATATTGGCCATAAAAAGACATTGGGTTTACTTGGCATGAAAGAACGAACTTTAATGATGGGTGGCAGTTATGAAATAAAAAGTCAACCGGGAAAAGGCACAACCGTTATAATTACTACTCCTTTTGACAACCAGGAAAGCTTCTAAACACTATATTTGTTTTCTATGATTAGAATTTTAATTGCAGATGACCATACAGTTGTACGAAAGGGTCTTAAACAAATCCTTATGGAAGAATTTAAATCCGTACATATAGAAGAAGTGGGAGATGCGGAAACCCTGGTAAAAAAAGTGATAGGCGGAACATGGGACGTTATTATTACCGACTTGTCTATGCCAGGCAGAAGCGGTCTTGATGCCCTGCAGCAAATTAAACAGCACTACCCTAAATTACCTGTACTTATTTTAAGTGTACATCCCGAAGAACAATACGCACTTCGTGTGCTGAAAGCAGGGGCCGCTGGTTACCTCAATAAAGACATGGCGTCTGAAGAACTCGTAAATGCTGTACATCGTGTTTTATCAGGAAGAAAATACATTTCTCCGTCTGTTGCAGAAAAACTAGCTGTGTCACTTGACAAAGACGGAGATAAATTACCGCATGAATATCTTTCAGACAGGGAGTTTGATGTACTAAAACTGATTGCATCCGGCAATTCCGTAGGCCAGATTGCAGAAATATTATCATTAAGCAGTACTACGGTCAGTACCTACCGGGCCCGCATTATGGCAAAAATGAATTTGAAAAACAATACTTCTCTTACACTGTACGCCATTGAAAATAAGATCATATAGCCACCGTTTGCTAAAATCTTGCTTTCCAACTACAGGAGTAGTTGATATTCTACAAAAATCTGTGGTTCTAACTACCAGTATATCACTGCTAAGCTACCCCCTGCCAGCTTGTGCTGCATTAGTTTTACAATACAAACCATTCAATGGAAACTGGAAAAAAGACGATACTGATTGTTGATGATTCGCCTTTGATAGTTAAGCGTTTAATTGATATGCTGAATGAACTGGAGAACCTGGAATGGATAAAAAAAGCCGGTAACTATTCAGAAGCAGTTCAATTGATCACAGACACTGAACCCAATATTTTATTACTGGATATTAACCTGCCCGATAAAAGTGGCATAGATATACTACGTATCACTAAAGAAAACAACCCATCCACCAGGGTAATAATGATAACCAACCAGGCAAATGAATATTACCGCAAACTTTGTATGAGACTGGGAGCAGATTATTTTATTGATAAGACCAAAGAGTTTGAACAAATAGCTGAAATCATTGAAACAATCATAAATCATTGAAACAATCATTTAGTGCGTTGGAATACCTTTATAACAACCAGCCGCAACCCCTGTATTAAATCTGCGAGCATGCAACCGGAATAAGAAACGTGGCAGAAATATGAGAGACTATTTTTGCATCTGCATATTCAGGCACTGCTTTAATTTCTTTCCATTTAGGATTATTGCCAAAAGCCTTCCATGCCTGGTCATGCGCTGCCATATCATCATAGGTAAGCATATAAGTCAGGTTAGGACGTAAGCCGCCAATCAGTGTTTCGCCAAAAAATACGGGGTTAAGACCAACGCTTTTAAAAATATCTATTTCACCTGCATCATTAAACACTTTTATTTTTGTTTTGCCTGCCAGTTCACTGGCACTTTCGTAACGGCGCAACTCAAAAATGCGCGATTTCCTTTCCGGTACTGCGATTTCAGGCATATTTGCAAAGGCAAAAAGCAGGGAACTCTCAATGCGTTCGTAAGCAGGTTCTGTTGCCGGTGCATTCAGATAGGCAGCTCCCTTCTCTTTATAAACAGCATCACGAAATAATTTTTCGTCTGCCTGCAAAAAATCATCCATTGATTGAAATGGAATAAGTACATATATTTTAATTTGCCCGGCCGGCTTTAACTCTTTAAAAACACCAATGCTCTTAACGCCCAAACGGTTCAATGCAGGTATAGCCGCCTTTTCAAAATATTCTTCCGTTATTTTTTCCTGTTCGGGGCTTTTAAGCGTATAGACCCTTAATTCATAAAATTCACGCTTTGGTTTTTTACTATTATCCTTTGTAGTTGCATGGCTTGTCATTGGAATAATACTGCTTAATGATGTGCTGAGTATAGAAGCTTTTACAAACGAACGTCGTTTCATATATTAATTTAAAATGGAAATTACGGAAGTATATAATTATAAAATAAAAATTATTACTATGGCTTTGCAATCCGCCAGTAAATACTGTTTAAACAGATCAATTTTCCCACGCTTTCAGAAATTTGTAATTGCCATCATTTCATTTTTAGCCAATTTTATGCTCAGTAAAGCATCAGCGAACAATGTGCTGAAGCCTGTGGGGTAAAAACCTGAGACAGGATCAACTTCATTTCCTTTTGCGGTTACAACCAGGCCACGGGATCAAGATTCATCTGGTCAGATTTTACGATCAATGCGGATATTTTTTGTTTGCGCTTCATCATTATGCCCGCTGGTATTTAACATTCCCATTGTTAAACCCAATCCTAAAAATTCTATCTTACAGTCATGAAAAAAATGTTGTTAATTGTAGGCTTCATCGTGGCATTTTTTTTAAATGGCGCAAACAGTTATGCACAGGATAGCACAAAACGTGGTGCGATAAAACAGATCAGCAGCAGCAGTGAACAAACAGACAATCTTTATTGGAAAAAAATACAACAGCAAAGTTTGTTAAACAATAAGTTAGAAAATGCAGGTATCGTTCCTGAAACAACCCCTGTAAAGAAAAAGAATACCAGCAGCAAACGCAAATATCAATAAGACATAAAATAAAAAGAGAAACTTCCGGGTTTCTCTTTCTTTTTTTAGCACCATTACCTTATTTTTTATTTAATGCACATTGCCGGTAAACATACCGGTAAACTTATTATCATAAAGTTTACTGTTTACTGGCTGATATTGTTTTTGCACAGTCAATAACCGCCTGTTTTGCACTTCATCTGCAGAAGACATCCTTGCGAATGAACCATTACTGATATAATGCAATGCAGCTGCAAGCGAAGGTTCATTTGCATCGCCCCAGCTTTTGTTTACCCCGTCTGGTGTTAACTTATCCGGGGCAAATCCATCATAGTATTCAGCACTGCCTGCACTGTTTACCGTTTTAAATGATATCGGATACATTGCATAATTGAATACCGGAATAGGAAAAAATCCAACAGGTTTACCATAGGTCGTATCCCCTACCAGCTTAACATCCATATAAGGGCGCAGATTATTAATCAACAGCTCACTGGCAGAAGCTGTTTCGCTGGTTACAATAAATAACACCCTGCTCAAACCAACACTTCCTGTTTTTTTATAGTTAACTGTATTTTGAGCAGCCAGAAAAGACACATTTGTAAAACCTGCTTTTCTTTTTAACAACGGAAATTTACCTGCGGTTAAAGAATCATTGAAAATATAAGTGTACATGGTTTTACCGTTTGCAGATGAAGGAGCAATCAGGTTGGCCAGTGCGTTTTGTGTATCTGTGGAGCCACCATGATTATAACGGAGATCAACCACCAGTTCATTAACACCTTTTGCTGCAAAATCAGTAAAAGCCGTGGTCAATTCTGTTTGTGATGTTGTACCAAAAAACTGGTTAAAAACAAGGTAACCGGTTTTCCTGGCACCATCCGTAATTACATCCGTATACAATACTGAATTGGCCGTGTAACTTCCTTTTGCAAGGTTCAGATCAACAGCACTTCCATCCGTTTTTGTAAATGTAAAGGTGGCGGAATTTGAAGCAGTGCCAAAAAAAACGTCATTTAATATGGCGATACTTGCATTATCAATACCAATAGCTATATTGTTTATTTTACTTATATACCAGCCCCTTTGTATACCTGCAATTCCTGAAGGAGAATTTTTGTATATATATTCCACATACCAATGAACTGAATCATTGGGCAAAGCTTTATCTATGGATGCGGATTTTATAAAAAACCCATAATCTGTATTTCCCCCGGTTTGTATCGCGTCTGATCCGGCCTGAGTTGTTATAAAACTATAGCTGTGTTTATTATCCTGCGGCTGCAATGCCCTTATACCAGCCATTTCATTTTGAGCAGCTGTCAATTCGGTAGAACCAGCATACTGACGGGGATTAAAAATGGCGTAAGACGGTATTACTTCATGCCAGAGATAGACTTCTTTGCTATAGAGGTAAACTGAATCTCTCAGCAAATCTAATTTGGCTGCTGCAGTAAGTGGATCAGTATTGGGTGGCGTCAACGCTGTATCATTTTTTTTGCAGGAAGACCCTGATAAGAAAAAAAGAATAACGATGGACAAATACAGGCTGCTTTTCATATGCGTTAAAATACGTTTGTATATAAAAAATGGTTTGTTTCTATATCGTGAAAACTATTGCTTTAGTTTTTTTTTAACGATATGGATTGGCACATTACCATCCAGTAACATACCATTAACATTTTTTCCATTTTATGACTCACTTCATCCTTTCAAAAAAGAATATGCCATTTTTATTGGCAACTACGATATCTGGCAGTCCATCCTTGTTAATATCCTGTACTATTACCTGCAAGCCCACACCCGAATTATCATCTACCTGGTGAGGAACCCACACAGGCGTTTTTCCCGGCTTGAATTCAAACCAGTAGAGTACGCTTGGTTCCAGCGCGCCGGGATCTTTTCCATTATGCGCAAAATAACGTTTGCCGGTAACCAGATCCGGTTGCCCGTCCCCGTTAACATCAGCCATGGCAAGACCGTGTGTCTGTGAAAAGGAATTAAAAATAGTATGGTGCTTCCAGGCAATGTTTCCTTTTTCATCGCTTGTTTTTTCATGCCACCATATACCATAATTATGTGCAGAGGCGCTTATCAAATCCTGGCTGCCATTCCCATGTGTATCCAGCGCATATATCTGTGAACAGTCTTCACCTAAATCTGCGGGATGAAATAACCAGTTTGGTTTTGTTGGGTCTTCCGGACTCTCCCACCAACCCTTGGTTATTACAACATCTTTTTTCCCATCGGCATTCATATCAATTAATCCGAGTCCGTGTGTATACCGCCCGGTACCGGTATCGCCTTTGGCTATTACATATCTTTGCCATAGCGTATCGCCTTTTGCAGCAGGCGATTTTAACCAGATCATTTCTTTCGCCACCGGATCATTACAAAGTATGTCTGCTCTTCCATCCCCATCAACATCCACAAAGGCAGGCGATTCATTACCTGCGTTGGTAAAAATGGTATACATCTTCCAGTAGCCGGGTTTATTTCCCGGGTTTTCGTACCACACAGCTTCTTCTCCGGGTAAACTGATGCGGATTTCATCAATCCAGCCATCCTGGTTTACATCAATACTAAAATTTAAAAAGGAATTGCTGAATTCAGTAGCAGGAGAATAATGTTTCGGTTTTGTAATTTCATGTTTTTTCCATGCAGGTCCTTCAAACCAATAAGCACCGGCTATAATATCTGTTTTCCCATCATTGTTAACATCAGCAACGGTTACACCCTCTGAAATAAAATCATTGGTTATGGTATTCTTTTTAAAATGCAGATCAACTGCAGATTTATCCCGGGTTTGGGCAGCCATGGGAAGGCACGGCAAAGCAGCTGCTGTTATAAACAATAAATAACCAGTATAAAATTTTATTGCAGGCAGCATGATGTGAAGATTTATGAACTATTGGTAAACTACTATGCCGGCAAATAAGCCAGCGCAACTAAACTACTAAAAAACAATTATTTCATCACCCTGCCCAATCCAAACTGATCTCCTTTGGCAATTGCTTTACCATTTTTAAAATGAATTTCTACCATTTTTTCACTTTGAACGATACCGTCTTTTTCATCGGCCAGGCTTTTTATTATTTTCTTAGAGGCCGCATCTATTACTTCCCCTGTACTGGAAAACGCATATTTCCCATCAAGACTAAATGTAATCCAGCCCGGCTGGTCGCGCAATGCAATACTGGATTTCTGTACAGGGGGCATCATTGTGGCATCAAAAACATGCAGCATCTGGTTAGCGCCATCTGCCACCCATAATTCTTTTTCATCCGGGGTAAGCGCAATACCATGACTGGGGCATCCATGCCGTTTAATGGCACCTTTTTGAAACCCTTTTACTTCAACACGGTATATCATTTTTCCACTTTTTAAATCACCTATCTCAAAGCCCAGCAGTTCGTTTACATTAGCAAATACAAGTGTCTGCTTTCCATTGATAGTAAAAGGCCTGATCATATTTGTAAAGGGACCTATCGTTCTTTGTTCTGAAGGGTTCAAAGGATTAACTACTGTCAGCAGTTTAGAAGCCAACCCTTCCATGTATACTTCTTTGCCATTAAACCCAAAAACAGTATTATGAGATTTAGAATTAAGCACAATCTGATCTTTCAATTTACCAGTCCTGGCATCAATTATATACCACCTGTCGTTTTCAAAAGATGGTTGAAAAATAGTTAATCCATCATTTGAAATAGCCATACGATCACAGCCTTTGGCGTATGTTTTCTCCCACAATATTTTTTCAGATTGTAAACTGATACACATAAGGGACGGAATGGTACTTACATATATGCACTGGGTTGCCAAACTTACACAAACACCTTTTACGTTGGAAGGCTGCCGGGAACTGTCATACCCTCCCGTAGGGATTCTTTTAAGCAGTTTGTAATCTTCACCGATGTCATATACTACAATGCCATGCCCGCCATACTCAAGATAATTACGTATGCCCGGTTCAGTTACATAAAGCAATCGTTGTAATGGTTGCGCTTCTGAGGCTAAAATGTTAACAAAAAGAAAAAATACAATTAGTCCATTTACTGGTTTGCAGAAATATTTGGAGATGGTTTGCATAGCATAAAAGTAAAATTTCTTTTCTATAAAATTTTAATAAGCCTGGGCAGATAAAGAAATGAAAACAACTTATGCGAATGAAGGAAAAATGAGGCATGTACCGAATTAATCAATTTTTAATGTCAGTGAATATAACAGCAACCGGTTTAAGTAAAATGGCAAATATGAATATCAGCTATTGTTTGTTAAGGCGTGATCTTATTTTGATTTGTGTTTACCTGATCAGTTAACAGTATGTTATTTGAGCGGTTAGACCTGGACTGCGTTTTTACTTGTGGCGTATGCTGTAACTCATAAAGCTTGGTATATTTAAGGAAGGTGGCATGCGCTGTATTAATAGAAATAACAAATCCGTGAAATCCATCAAGAAAGCCAAGCCTGATAATAAACCCATGAATAAACGCCCAGAAAGGATTTATTAATATTTTAAACCATGAGCTCTTTTTCCCTTTTGAATACAATGTCTGTGCAGCGATAGAACTGTATTTATCATTTTTTTCCAGGTGCGTTTGAATGGTAGGGAAAGAATAATGTAAAATATCGCCCTTCAGATAACCAATTCTTCTGCTTTCCCTATGGAAATCTATTTTTTCATGAAGATTGGTGCCTCCCCAAGCGGCCACACGCCTGTCAAAAAGCCGGATTTTTTTATCAGGATACCATGTTCCCCGGCGTATAAATTTCCCGCAATAATTAGTACAGCGGCTCATATAATACGCATCAGCGGCAAAATTCTTTTTTTCATCAAGAATACAATTAACCAGGTTTTCATCCAATGCCTCATCTGCATCAAGGCTAAGAATATAATCATTGGAAGCAAGAGAAATGGCTGAATTTTTTTGCTGAATATAACCCAGAAAATATCCCTGCTTAACATTTGCCCCTTTGCTTCTGGCAATTTCTACTGTTCTGTCCGAGGAATATCCATCCAGCACAATAATTTCATCAGCTACCATCCTTATTGAATCCAGGCACCGGGCAATATTCTTTTCCTCATTATATGTGATAATAACTGCAGAAATTAAATTCATATTATCTGGAATATAGTGTACTAAAAAAGAAAAATAAATAAAGATTTCTTACCTGATAGCAATTCTCATTCTACATTATAAAAAGATTGGCAATTTTTTTGCACATAAGAACATAATGTTTAAAAACGGGTTTTTTGCCGGTCCTAATCAAAAAAAACGAAAATGAGTGAAGAGAATTTTGTCACACAATCAGTAAATTTTTACCCAAAAATTGATCCATTAATTTCAGATAAGGGTAATGACCTGCATTCCCCGGTTGATATCTGCATATTAATGCCCTGTTACAACAATTTTGGAGGCCTGGTTCAATCCATTAACAGTATCAAATATGATCGCCATCGCTTTCTTGTGCTCGTAGTGGATGACGGAAGTTCTGTAGCTGTTACCAGGCGCAGATTGTATCAGCATATACCTTTTTATGTTAATCTTCAAATTATAAGTTTAAAAAGTAACCACGGCATCAGCACAGCGCTCAATAAAGGCCTTGAATTTATTTATGCTAATTATGCCGTTCGCTTCATTGCCAGATTGGATTGTGGTGATATCTGCCAACCTCAAAGATTTTACAGGCAGATTTCTTTCCTGGAAGACAATCCCCACATAGATTTGCTGGGAACCTGGTGCTATTTTAAGGATATACGAACAGGCTATACCTATCAATACATTACCCCAACAGAACACAAATTAATTGAACGCAGTATGTATTTCAGAAATGTATTCGTCCACCCTACTGTTATGTGGCGCGTTTCTGCCCTTCACACTTACCGGTACCCATACAATTACCCGCATGCTGAAGATTATGGCCTGTTTTATGATATTATCTCAAAAAAAAGGACAGCTATTATTGACGAATTTTTAGTCACTTGTGAAATTAACAAAAAAGGGATTTCTTTTTTAAACAGGCCAGAACAGTTAAAAAGTAGACTAAGGGTAATCTGGCATTATGGTAATAACAAATTACTATTAGCGGCGGGTATTATTAAACTTGTGGTGTTAATTGTATTGCCTTACCGGATTATTTCCAAGTTTAAAAAGCGAGTAGATAATCATAAGCCGGGTATTATAAAAAACAATAAAATTGAAATCCTATGAAAATAGTTCATGTTATAGAACCATTGGCAGGAGGAATGGTAACTTTTCTTACATCTCTGGTAGAAAATTTACCGGAGGATACGCACCTTATCGTACATGGTTCAAGGGAGCACCTGACTCCGTTACCAGTTGTTAAAAAAAGATTTGCATATCCCAACGTAAGATTTATCCGTTGGCCATCAGCACGGAGAAGCCTGAATATTCAAAAAGACATAGCAGCTTTTATTGAACTCTATACTATACTAAAGCGGTTAAAAGATAAAAAATTGCTGGATGTTGTTCATCTGCACTGCTCAAAAGGAGGTTTCATAGGAAGAATTGTTTGCAGATTATTAGGTATTCAGCATCTTGTTATATATACGCCAAATGGCGCCCCGTTTATGGCTGGCAATAATTTGATTTCCAATTTTATTTATAAAAAACTTGAAAAGCTGGCATCTGTCTTTGGTGGCAGGATAGTATGCTGCTCTCCTTCTGAACAAAAAGCCTATGAAAAAGCTGGCATCAATGCAATCACTATTAACAATGGTATCCAGTATAAAAAAATTATGCGGTACAAAAAGCCGCTAAAGAAGCATACAGGTTTCAGAATTGTTACCAGTGGCCGGATTGTAGATCAGAAAAATCCGGTACTTTTCAACCGGATTGCAACCTACTTTGAAGAACTTACAGACTTTGAATTTTTATGGGTGGGTGATGGCGAAGCAAGAAATTTACTTACAGCAAGCAATATACGGGTAACCGGCTGGTTACCTTCCGGCAAAGCAAATGATCTGGTAGCTGCAGCGGATTTGTATATTTCTACGTCAAAGTATGAAGGTTTACCTTTTGCAGTACTGGAGGCATTGGCAATGAATATGCCCGTTTTGCTAACTGATTGTATTGGTAACAAAGACCTTATCAATAGCCTGAACGGGGCGGCTTTTTCTGATGAAAATGATGCTATTTACAGCATATTGCAGTTTTATAATAATGCCAGCATGCTAAAAATAATGGGTCAGCACTCTGGCTCACATTGCAAGAAAAATTTTAACCTGGCCGATACGTTCAGCCGTTATGAAAAACTTTATCAACAGGCATGCTTTATGCCTGAACTTATTTTATCCAGTTAAACTAAACTTCATGATAGAGAATGGAAATACTTTGCTTAACCACAACAGGGAACTAAAGGACAGTTTGAATCAAATCAAACACTACCTGGAAAAAAACATCCGTGATTTAACTGCGGAAACTGAAAAGAAAGATCGTGAAATAATTTTGTTAAAAGAAGCATTGGAAAAAGCACAGTACCAGGCGGAGGGAAACAGCCAGCTGATAAATAAATTACTGGGAGACCTCAGTAAATTCCAAAATGATATTGAATGGTATAAACTCACCTATGAAAAAAGAAGTTTTTTAGGTACGATTCGTGAAAAATTACTGAGAAAACATTAACCGCTGAAACGTATTGCGATCAAAAATTCATCAGCGCAATGCCATTAAGAATCCTTGCCAGGACTGGGAAGAATTTATACCATCCGAGAAAAATGCCTGCTTTATAAAAACATCATTCGTTATTTTCAGCTGACGCTTTAGCTGCTTGCAATACCCTGATGCATAATAAGAATCTAAAAACCCGGTTTTTGTGATAATTCATAATACGGATAGAATAAACATAAAAATGCAATCACGATACGAATATTCTGTTGTCAAAATTCTGTTTTCTAATTTCCAGGCTTGTATAAAAGAAAGACAACGCCGGCAATCGGTGGAGCATCGGTTTTTTTACGATAAAATAGCAATTCTTTTACTGTTAATTAATCGCTTGAATAAAAGTTGAAAATAAATTCACCTTCTTTACTAAGCTCACCAATTAAACCAATTTTCTCCAGGTTTGCGCTTTTTTACAGGACTTTTCCGGAAGAAAAATACCAGCACAATGCACAGTTAGCAAAAAATATTTTTATAATAGTAAGGATGTATGCGTAATTCGCTATTTTGCCTGAAACATAGAAATTTTACGTTTTAAGTACTAATATCTTTACCATGGTAAGGCCTATTCTTACAGACAGTGTTCATTATTCAGATTTGGTTGCCCGGCAGGTGGATCAATATAAGGAAACTGAGCTTATGCACGACCTGCCTCCTGTTTTTGACTATTGGTCAGTAAAACATAATGCCTCTAAATCCGCCGCTGTCACCGGGAAAAAAAATTTAACCTCTTTTTACGCGGATTATTTTCAGCGATGTTTAGAAGAATCAGAAAGTAATTTCCTGGTAAGCATAGGGTCCGGAGATTCATCTATAGAAATTGCCATAGTAAAAGAACTTATAGCTAAAAATGTAAAAAACTTTTTTTTTATATGTCTTGAACTTTCCCCTGTACTAATTGAGAAAGCCCGAAAAAAAATTGATACCGAACAATTGGGTGACATCATAACTGCAGCACAGATAGATATTAACAGCTGGAAACCCAGCTACTCTTTTGCAGGTGTAATGGCTCATCATTCACTGCATCATATCCTGGATCTGGAACTGTTATTTAACATCATCAAAAAAAATCTTGCGCAAAACGGAAGATTTTTAACGGCCGATATTATTGGAAGAAACGGTCATATGCGCTGGCCCGAGGCCCTGGTATTTATCCGTAAAATATGGAAGACCTTACCCCGCAAATATAAATTTCATCACCAGTTAAATAAGTATGATGACTATTATGATAACTGGGACTGTTCTGCTGAAGGGTTTGAAGGAATCAGGGCGCAGGATATACTACCATTATTAGTCAGTATGTTTTCGTTTGAGGTTTTCTATGGATATGGCAACCTCACTGACACTTTTATTGACAGGGGTTTCGGGCCCAATTTTGATCCGGCAAACCCACAGGATACAAAATTCATTGATTATATAGAGACAACCAATGAACAGCTGATTTCTGATGGTATTTTAAAACCAACAACCATGCTGGCTGTAATGGGAAATGAACATTTAGCAAATACCAGCATGCATAAGCACTGGAGCCCCGCTTTTTGTATACGGGAACCGCTGCAGCCGCCACCTGTCTATGATGTAGATCTTTTTATAAAAGACAACTGGGTGGGTTCCGGCGAAAGAGATGAGGCTTTGAATGCAGGCCAGCCTGCTTATCAGCTGAACCGAGAATTAAAATTTACAAATGACAAAGCCCTGGCCGGCGTGTTCGCTGGTACCCGATACCTGACTTATGGCTGGAGCTACCCGGATACAGATTGTACCTGGAGTTCATGTGAAGATGCGGCCGTAATAATACCCTTGAAACAGGCAGAGAAAACAAATCTTTTATTAACCCTGAATATGCTGGTATACCATTCACCCCTATATAAACATACCTTGGTTGAAATACTGTTAAACGGGAAATTGATCAGTTCATTGAAATATGATAATGAGGCAGGCCAGTTAGTAAGTAAGGTTAGTATTAATATACCTTTTACTATTCCGGTAAACAAAACAGCGCTTGAAATAAAATTCATGATGCCAAATCGCAGACAACCCCAATACGAACATGGCCCGGATTTGAGAGCCCTTGGAATAGGTTTAATCTCGCTGAAAATAGCTGAAAACTAAAGCCAGTATTTTTTGATTTACAATAATACTTTACTTTCTGATTTCGAGACTTACAAACGGGAATGATAATATTCTTTGATCAGGCGGAGACGGTGGGATGGTGTCGGATAAGATATTTATTTTTTGAATGGCTGTTAATTCGGAAAAACAGAATTTGAAAGTGTACTTGTTCCCTTCCCTCAACGAAAAAAACGGTGCATGACTGCTGTCATTAATGGCCTGCAATACTATTTTTGGAATAATGTTTTTACTAACGGATGGCCGGTAAATATTCAGAATAAGTGTCAAAGTATCTTTTATGATATTATTTTTGACTAACCTGATAGCTGCATTACCATTGGTCCACCGGATACCATTTTCGTTATCATAAAATCCTGTTATGGAAAACCTGTTAAGATTAGCGGCACTAATCAAAAATTGTTTAAGGAAATACTGACTGCTATCACCTGCAACAATCTTGCGGCTCCGCCTGAAATAGTCCGGTGAACCCTGTAAATAATCGCTTGTTATGTCAGTTATGCCATTGTCTGAATTTATTACCTGATCAGTATATTTATTAAAACCTGCCAATGCGGTATCAGGAAAAGTAGTTTTTCCCGGATATTTAGAATCTATATAAAACACTTTTTTACTTTGGCTTTGATAGAAATCAAAAAAATATCCCTCTCCCAGTATCCAGCTGATAGTACTTTCCGAGTTTGCATCGCGTTGTTTTTCCCATATATAAATGTTCTTTGTACCCGGCCGTATGGTACCATCAGTGACAGCCCGTTCAAACTCACTCGCTGATTTCTGAGCGTAAGCAATGTATATATTATTTGCTCCCTTTTTTAAATAATTAAAATCCACCCAAAGCAATAATATAAGAAAGAATGGGAGCAGCAGGTTCCTGGTAGTATTGTTACTGAATTGAAAACTGGTACAGGCGGCTATTACAATTAAAACGAAGATTGCATAGGAAGCCTGCAACCAACGCTGTTCAAGACGAACCGTGACTACAGCAGGAACCAAAAATAAGCCCAACAGCACCATTAAAGATATCAATAACCAAAAATGATTAATGCGCACTTTATTTTTTAGAACAAAGGCCTTCTTTGTATTTCGGAAATAGATCACCAATACAGCAAGAACACACGTAACAAGCGTGGAAGCCAGGAATTTGTCAAAGAATGGCAAATCAGCAAATTGTATACCTACCAGGTATGAGGGCCCTGTATTTATCTGGAATACAGATAAAACAGCTTCCATAAAAAAACTCATAGCAGAAGAAAATGAAAAACTAATATTGGTACCGCCAGTGCCTACGAAAAATGGCATTCCGTATACCGCTTTTTTTAAAACAACATTTAGCACAATCGAGCCCAGCACAAGAATGATGATACTTATTTTTTGTTTTGCAGTAAGTTTTTGCAAGCCCGGGTAAAGAAATACCAGGAGAATGATAAAAGGCAATAATACAATGTAGCGTTCGTGAGTATAGATGCTTAAATTGGCAAACAAAACACCCAGGATAATTTCTCTTTGTTGTCGTTTAGGCGGGTAATCATTACGAATGAGCGTTCTTACAAAAAAAAATAAAGAAGCAAGGAAAAAAGTCATGGCCAGCCCTTCTAAAGCTCCACCGTTTAATAGTTGCGTAATATTAAAATAGGCGAATCTTGACAATCCAACGGTCAGCCCAAAAAGTAAAGACAGATAAAAAGATCGTACAAACAGGTTTATTACAAGAGCAAACAAAAAGGTATTCAATGCCTGTATGCCAATGTTAAAAGCGTAATAGCCGTTTATATGTTTCTGAAAAATCTCAATCAGGAAATGCATACTCAATCCATGCACTGGCCGGTATTTGCCAAATGATACAGGCATACTGATCTTTTCAGAAAAATTACTTAAGGCTTCGTGGTTTTTAAATATATATAGATCATCTCCGTACATGGTGCCGGTCTTCCATTGCAAAAAATAAAAATAAATGAGCACCGGCGTCATTGCTGCAAATAATACAAACGTATAGTTGAAGGACTTGTTTAATGAATGCCTGGCGTCTAAAGTCATTACAATTTATTTGAAGCGCAAAAATCATTGGTTTATAAAAAGGGTAATTTTAATTTTCTTACTGGCCTTCCCTGTCAGGCCCTTTAATTGCACTAATTAATATTGATTGACTTATTATATCCAATGGTGTTTTTTCTAAAAAGCTTTCAATTGCTATGGATGGTTTGATCATCCAGTTTGGTATGCCAGGTAACAGAAAATCTTTATAGCCGACATTAATATTTATAAAATGGGCTTTTTTCAATTTTTCCTTAATAAATTTTTTTGAAAAAGCCATTTCATCCGGTTCCAGGCTTGCTTTTTTACGCAAATATTTATTTTTGAAAATGGCTGCTACATACGGGTTGTAAAGATTGGGTTCCATAAATATTATTTTGCTGCCCGGATTCAGTATCTTTCTGAATGTTATAAACACATCGTCCAGGTTATAATACAAATGATGCAGGATGCCATTGCCAATTATGTAATCAAATTTATTATGAATGCTTTCGGCCGCTTTATTAAAATCAAGCGCTTCAAACAACAGGTTGGGCAGGCTGTACTTTGTCTTTGCTTCTTCTATAAAAGGCACACATAAATCAGAACCCAGCACCTGCATTTGAGTTTGCTGCGCAATAGTAAAAGCAACATACCCGGTACCACAACCAACTTCCAGGACTTTTTTACCCACTTGCACATCCATCTCTCCTATCATCCAGTCAGCCCGTCTTTTCAGGCGCACCAGGTTGCCTTCGCTTTGTTCAAATATCTGGTTAAATCCCCTGTCGTCTTTTATAGCTGACATAAACTATTCATTAATTTTATTTTTTTATCACAATGGTATAGCCAAGCGGATCTTCATTGTTTCCTATTCCGAACGCAATTGCAAGATGGGCCATAAAAACGGCCAGCGCCAATAATGGCAATCCTGTTATGTAAATCGGAAGAAAAATATATTTCCAGGGTTTAGCAGGAAAAAAACCTGCTACAAATAAAACAATCATTTTAGAACCTATTACTGCAATATCTGTTGCCCTGGGCAAAATAGTGACCTCAGAAAATTTTGCAAACATCGTCTTAAGGCTGCTGGGTGTATACCGGAAATAATCGTGGGGAATATAATGATACCGTGCTGACCATGGGATGGTTACAATAATATCCGCATTCTTTTTGGTTGTTCTGTAAATTTCATCAATCAGATACTGGTATTCCTGTACATGCTCCAGTACTTCGGTACAGATAACTGCATTAAACATTTCATCTTTAAAGGGAATATGCTTTCCGTCAAACGATGTAACATCGGGATTGTGGTAGCCAAATTCGGTTGCTTCAATAATGTCAATACCATAGTAACGCGTTTTATCTTTGTTCAAAAGAAATTTATACGGAGACTGCCCGCATCCAATATCCAGCACATTGCCTGTAAAAGTGGGCAGTAATTTTTTAACATCCTTAAATATTGTCAGTATCTGCAGATCCAATAACATTCTGCCATAGAATTTTATTTTTCCTGCAAATCCAACAGGAGGCGTATTTGAAACGGGTTGAAATTTTTCACTCATATTAATCATTGGGGGCTTGAATGATTCTTCGCCTGATGAATTTTGGCCGTTTTTTTACCTCTTCTAATATTTTTGCCTGGTATTCACCCAGAATGGAAACAGCCAGCATATTAAGGCCTCCGAAGAATAAAATAAGTACAATAATGGAAGTGATACCGTGCGGTACTGGTACACCGGCAAAATACAAAACAATTTGTACAAGGATGGCTACAAATGAAACAAATGTCAGTACCCAGCCCAGGTAGGTCAGCAATTCCAGGGGCACATAACTAAAAGAGAAAATTGCTTTTCTTGCCCAAGCAAGATTTTTTCTCCAGCTATTGGTTGTTACACCAAACATTCTTTCAGGTCTGGTGTATGGAACACCCACTTGTTTAAAACCAACCCAGGCCCGGAGGCCTCTAAGGAATTGATCCGTCTCCGGAAGTTTTACCAGTTCTTTTACTACTTTTTTGTCCATCAGAGAAAAATCGCCCGCATCCAATGGTATGGGCACGTAGGATAAATTTCTGAATATCCTGTAAAACAATTTATACAATCGTACTAAAAACCTGTTACCATCTCGTTTGATCCGCTGTCCGTATACTACGTCGTTACCCTCCTTCCACCTGGTATAAAATTCTTCTATTAATTCAGGGGGATCCTGCAGGTCTCCATCCAGCAATACAACGGCATCACCCGTTGCTATTTCCATGCCACTCATGAATGCGCTTTGTGATCCAAAATTGCGGGAATGCTCTATTCCGGTTACCCGGCTGTCCTGCTGCGCCAGCACCAGCAACACTTCCGAAGTATTGTCAGGGCTGCAATCATTTACAAAAATGATTTCATAATCTGCATTGATTTTATAAAAGGTTTTTACTAATCTTTCATACATGATTGGCATCGCCTGCGCATCATTATAGCAGGCAATGATAGCCGTAATTTTATGCAGAATCTGGTCCTGGTATACTTTCTTTTCATACAGCGGCTTTGAATAGACTGCCTGCCACTTATACGTTTTTATTAAACCTTCTTTTAAAGGGGTTACCGCTTCCCAGTTCAATATTTTTTTGGCCAGGGACGCGTTCCCATACCATTCTTTCAAATCCCACTTACGGTTTACAAAATCTCCCCACACGGGTTCGCCGGGAATATCAAAAATTTCCCTGGCGGTAGTTGCAAGATCTCTTATTGTTGTTTTTACATTGGAGGCTATATTGATTGACTGGCCGCCAATAATATCAAAATCAGCATTCGCAGCCAGCAGTGTTGCATACACTGCATCGTCTATATATACAAAGTCTCTCGATATTTCCGGTTGCACAAGTGGCGGATATTCTTTTTGGATCCCCTTTTCTATTATCCGGGGTATCAGCCTGTCAGGCTCTTCATATTCGCCATAAATTGAATAATAACGCAAATTAACAATAGGATAATGCAATATGGTACCATAGTATTTTACCATATTTGCAGCAGAGGCTTTTGTAACAGCGTAGTGGCTATTGGGATGCAATTCGGCATTTTCCAACGGCGCTTTACAATTTAATCCATACTCAGATGAACTACCGGCATGTACAAAAGCTTTAATGCTGTAACCAGCAGTCAGTTCCAGCAAATTAAGCAATCCTGTAACATTGGTTTTGTAAATTAAATTTACATCCGTTTGTTTTGAATAGGCCCCATAAGCAGCTAAATCAAAGATTGTTTTAAACTTGTGCTGTCTGAATAAATTAACAAGGTCATTCCTGTTGGTAATATCAGCTCTTATGATCCTGTCCTCCCTTAAATCATCAATTCTCCATGGTACAAATGAAGTAGAAGTAATCCCATATACATCATCCCGGTATTGCAGAATATACCTGAACAAATTACTTCCTATAAAACCGCCAGCCCCAAATACAACGATGGGACCCAGCAGTTTTCGAACTTCTGTTTTTATGTTAACTTCCAGCATATTGGTTGCTTGTGAATTCTGTGATCCTGTTTTCTAAATTTTTCCCCGCCATGTTATTTTCTTCCTGGTGCCATTGTTGCGAACCATACCCCCCACTGGGATAACCTGAAGCAAAAATTGTATGGTAGTTTATTGACACCTTAAGCTGTTTTAACAACAGGCTAGCTAATGTTTCATGCAATCCGCACTGTCCCTGGTGCTCTTCCAGCGTGATAACATTTTTCGTCTTAGCGATGCTTGCTGCCAATTCATCCGGGATATTGGTAACCGGAAATTTGCTGACTATCCAAATTTCAAGATCGATAAGCAAATGATCAGGCAGTTTAAATAAATTACCGGTAACCGTTCCTGTGCCTATTATAACCGCTTTAGCTTTGTTTGCAGCATTCTTAATTTTTCTCCATTGAGAAAAAATGTTTATACCGGGCAGAGCGGATGCCAGGTTTAGCCGTAAATAATTTGGAGAGGGGTCATGTATCATTTCCAGTAACGCGGTCTGCACATCATCACCGGTGAATGGCACAAAGACTTTCATATTCGGCAAAATGCGCATAGCTCCAATATCTTCAATATTATGATGCGTGCTTCCCATAATCCCGTATCCATAACCTCCTCCATTTGCAATAATCTTTACCGGCAAATTGTGAAGGCAAATATCATTTCTTAGCTGTTCATAAGGCCTCAGTGTAATAAAAGGAGATATACTGTAAATAAAAGGTATAAAACCTTCATAGGCCAGCGAGGCCGCCATGGTAGCCATGTTCTGTTCGGCTACACCCGCATTGATAAATCTTTCTCCCATTGTTTCTCTTACGCCTTCCAATGCCATGAACCCAAGATCACCCGTGAGAAAAACAATCTTGTCATTTGTTCTTGCCATACCTGTAATCGCCTCCGCAAATTCCTTCCGCATTCTATTAATATATTAATTTTTTAAAATCCGCTTCCGTAAGCGGCAGGTAATGACAATCTACTGTATCCTGCAGTATTAAGTCTTTACCTTTTATTGTATTGCAGATGATTGCCAGAGGCCTTTCATGCCGAAACAGGGAAACCGCATTTTTTAAATCGTTGAAATCATGTCCGTCAGCAATCGCTACCTGGAATCCAAAACTTTCGAGTTTTTTATCCAGTGGTTCTAATTTCATTGTATCCTCTGTTCTGCCAAAACCCTGCAGGTAATTTCTATCAATAAACCAAATAATATCTTTTAAACAGTGATGGGATATAAATAAAGCTGCTTCCCAGGTGCTTCCTTCATTCAGTTCTCCGTCTGAAGTAATGCAAAATATTGTTTTATGTTGTTTTTTTAGCTTGTTTGCAAGCGCAAATCCTGCTGCGATTGATAATCCGTGCCCTAAACTGCCCGTAGCAAACGGGATACCCCTGATTTTATTTACGGGGGGGTGGGCCGGTAAATAAGTGCCATTTTTATAAAAACTCTCTATGTCTTTCTCTGAAATTGTTCCTTCTTCCGCAAGCGTGCTGTACAATAAAGCAGCAGCATGCCCTTTTGACAAAATAAATTCATCCGCTGGCTGCATCAGGTAAAACCTGATAAAGACAATCATTTCGAGGCAGGATAAAGAAGATCCTACATGGCCGGCGTTGGCCGTCTTATACATCCTGATAAGCCGGCTTTTAATTGAATTTCGTTTCGTCTCAAGCATTGGATCTATATTGATAAACAGAAGGTTATAATGCCTGCAAAATTAAGACAGGTAGTTAAGAAAATAATTGAAATCTTTTAGCATAAACAACAGGGCCCGCAGAGGTAATTCCTTGCAAAATAAGCACCTAAAAATTCTGTATAAAATTCGACAGGAATCTTTAATCCCGGCAAAAGCCAACCATAGATACCTATAATACAATGTTAATTAAATCATTTCCTGGAACGGATGAGTTATAACACTTGTCGTTAACACATAGCTATATTTATTGTTGCCGGCAAAAAAACAGTTGCTATATTGCCCAAAAATCGTAAAATTACAGCGTATCAATATGCTTCATTGGCAAAAGAGAAAAAGGGCCGTTTTAACAGCGGAAAAAATATAATAAGCAAATGAAATTTACGGGAGAAAGATTTGTTCCTGCAGACAGCCTGTTAGAAGATGAAATTGGATATGAACACCTGCACAGGTATTATGCTGTTTCGGGGCTCGTGAAAAATAAAGCAGTACTTGACCTGGCTTGCGGTGAAGGGTATGGAAGCGCCATTGTAGCAAAACATGCAGCCAGCGTCGCTGGCGTGGATATTGATGAAGAAAGCATTAAATGGGCCACAGAAAAATATGCACCCCTGCACGTCAATCTTCAGTTTAGCCCGGGCAGTGCTGTAGCCATACCATTTGCCAGCCAAACCTTTGACGTTGTTATCTCCTTTGAAACAATCGAACACCTGAATCCCGCTATGCAGGAAGCCTTTATGCAGGAAATAAAAAGGGTATTGCGCAGCGATGGTATTCTTATAATGTCTACACCGGACAAAAAAAACTATTCCGACAGGTACAAACATGAAAATACATTTCACATAAAGGAATTTTACAGGGAAGAATTTGCTGCATTTATAAAAAATAATTTTACAAATGCAGCTTTTTTTGATCAGGGGTATGAAGTGGTAAGTGTGATAAGTAACCCTGAAACTGAAAAGGCCACTGCTATTAACCTGCACAGCTGGAAGGAAAGAAAACAACCCACGGAAAGAAAATACATGATTGCGGTTGCATCTGACAGCCCTTTACCGGATTATGCCAGCTCATTATCTTCTATTGTTCCGGAAGTAGACAAGAATTTTCCATTCCTGATGGACAGGTTGATACAAATGAATAAAGAAATTGAAGACTTGGGCCAGTGGGGGAAAACGCTGGATGTCAATGTTCAGGATACACGAAAGATGCTGAAAGAAAAAGAATTACTGGCGGCAGAACTGCATGAAAAACTACTCCGGTTATACCAGGAAAACAATAAAACCAACGAACGGCTTGCTGAAATCTACGATTCTGACGGATGGAGATTACTGAACAGGTATTACAAACTAAAAGGGAAAATGCTTCCGGAGCATTCAAACCGGTATAAAAAACTAAAAAAAATATACAACCAGTTACGGTTCAGAAAAACAAAACATCCTGCACCCATCGAAAATATTGAAAAAAACAGCAGGCATCTTTTAAAAGAAATCCTCTCAATAAATTTCGAAGTATTTACGCTTCCTGAATTTGAGTATCCAGCCGTTTCAATAATCATTCCTGCACACAATGCATGGGAAATGAATTATCAATGTATCAATAGCATAGCAAACAATACGTCCGGTATTGCCTATGAAGTCATTCTTGCAGATGATGGTTCTGCTGATGACACAAAATCCTGTACAAATTTTATTAATAACCTGGTACATGTCCGTAGCAAAGAAAACCTGGGTTTTTTAAAAAATTGCAATTACGCTGCTGGCTTTGCAAAGGGAAAACATATTTTATTTCTTAATAATGATACCAAAGTAAATCCCAACTGGCTGACTCCGCTTGTTGGTCTTATGGAAAGTGACGATACAATAGGGATGGTGGGTTCAAAATTGATTTACCCTGATGGCAGTTTACAGGAAGCAGGAGGCATTATCTGGAATGATGCATCCGGATGGAATTATGGCAACAGAAAAGATCCGCAATTGCCTGAATTTAATTATGTAAAAGAAGTCGATTATATTTCCGGCGCCGCTATTCTTATCCGTAAAAAGGTATGGCTGGAATCAGGGGGATTTGATGAAAGATATAGTCCTGCTTATTCCGAAGATGCTGACTTTGCATTTACACTCCGCAGTATGGGATACAAAGTCATGTATCAGCCACTTTCTGAAGTTATGCATTATGAAGGATATTCGCACGGAACCAGCGAAACGTTGTCTGAAAATACGGATGCGATAAAATCATACCAGAAAATTAATAACAGCAGGCTTTTTGAAAAATGGCAACAGGTACTTACAAAAGAGCAGTTGCCCAATGGCCAAAATGTATTTCAGGCAAGGGATAGAACCATTAACAAAAAAACAATGCTGGTCATCGATCATTATGTGCCGCATTTTGACAAAGATGCCGGCTCAAAAACAACTTTTCAATACCTGGAACTATTTGCATCGCTGGGTCTGAATATAAAATTTATAGGTGATAACTTTTTTAAACACGAGCCATATACCACTGCTTTACAACAAATGGGCGTCGAAGTACTATACGGAGCATGGTATCGCGACAACTGGCAGCAATGGATTAAGGACAACAATGAACATATAGATTATATATACTTAAACAGGCCGCATATCTCCATTAAATACATTGATTTTTTAAAGCAATTTACCAAAGCCAGGATCTTATATTATGGCCACGACCTTCATTTTCGCAGGGAAGAAATGCAATATGAGATTGAAAAGGATCCAAAATTGCTCAAATCTGCCCGGAAATTGAAACAGGTAGAATCATACCTGTTTGAAAATTCGGATATTATTTTAACCCCCAGCAGAGAAGAAAACGATATTATCAGAGCATTGAATAGTTCTTTCAGGGTAGAAACCATCCTGCCCTATTTTTTTAAAAAGCAAGCCCAACCGGTTGCCGATTTTTCTCAAAGAGCAGGTATTATTTTTGTTGGAGGATTTACCCATCTGCCTAACCTTGACGCAGTAGAATGGTTTTGCCGGGATGTATGGCCCCTGGTTACCGGGCAACTTACCGGCGCAAAATTTATTGTTGTTGGTTCAAATCCACCAGATGTGATAAAAGAACTGCAAAGCGATAGTATAGAGATAAAGGGTTTTGTTTCAGAAACAGAACTTCAGAAACTATACGATGCTGTAAAACTAGCCGTAATCCCGCTGCGTTATGGTGCCGGTGTGAAAGGAAAAACAATTGAAGCCATGTATTACGGATTGCCTATTGTATCTACAGGGTTTGGCATTGAAGGCATGCCCGGTGATTATCTGCATTTTCTTCACCCGTTAAATGAGCCGCAGGAATTTGCAAATGAAATAATCAGGCTATACAAAGATGAAAATGCACTTCAGGCCCTTAGCCTGGAAGAAACAAATTACATCAATACTAATTTTACACAACAAACAGCCGCCGTAAAGATGCAGGATATGCTGGGGCTTAATGGAAAAATGTAAACTACATACTATGCAGATTGCACGTATCAGGAACCTGTCAGACTACAAAGATTATAAAACTAAAAATGCGGCATTATCTGAAGTGGTTTGGCTGAAAGAAAAAAAGATGGCTGATGCCATGAAAAATACCCAATTCACTATCAGGGGGTTTTCTTATCCTGCGGAAGCAATGGTAGATTTCCAGGTGGATTATCTTTATTCTAACGGCCTGGACATTAACTGGCGGGAGCGGGTGGTTTGCCCGGTTACCGGGTTAAATAACCGCTTAAGAGGTTGTATACATCTTATTGATTTTGAATTGGGCCTCCGGCCATACCATGATATCTATATGGCAGAGCAGGCAACGCCACTATATACCTATTTAAAAGCTAAATTTCCACGTCTTATTGGCAGTGAATACCTGAGAGATAATAAACGTCCCGGATTTGTAGATGACAGGAAACTACGCCACGAATCTGTAACGGATTTATCCTTTAAAAATGAGTCGATGGACGCTTATTTATCTTTTGAATGTTTTGAACACATCCCGGATTTTAAAAAGGCTTTTGCTGAAGCTGCCCGTATTCTGAAACCCGGTGGTAAATTTATTTGGAGCGTACCATTTGCAGACCAGGAACATAAAAACATTATACGGTCTTATGTAGACGAAAACGGTGAAGTGCAGCATATCCTTGAGCCGCAATATTCTGGCGATCATGTTTCTTCAAAAGGAATTCTTTGTTTTACACATTTTGGATGGGAGATGCTGGACCAGGTAAGAAATGAAGGGTTTGATGATGCTTACGCATTTTTATACCGGTCTGAAGTCTTTGGCTACCTGGGCGGAGAACAAATCTTGTTTATTGCTGAAAAATACAAAGACAATACAGGCAAAAAAAGAAATTCAACTGCTTTGACAGAGGACGGTACTGAAAAAATAAATTGCCTGTTTTGCAATTCAAACAATGCAACGCTCATAAGCAAAAGAGCTGATATTGTAACCTGCTCCGGCTGCGGTATTACTTACCTGAGAACGCGTCCTACTCAGGAAAAAATGTACCAGATATACCAGGGCTACGCTAATGACACATCTCATATGCGCCCGCCAGATACTAAAGAAGATGGTAAAAATGCAGGCTTAAGACGTAAATATCTTATTGATGAAATAACGGGTATTGGCAACCGCCAGGGTGTCTGGCTGGATGTTGGTTGCGGATGGGGAGCCTTGTTAGATGAAGTGCGGAGCAGGGGCTATACTCCGAAAGGAATTGAAATAACAAGAAATTGCCAGGATTTTGCCACTTCTCAGTTACAGATTCCGGTATCAAATGCACAATTCACTGATGCAAAAATAGATGCCGGTTCATGTGCCGTCGTAAGTATGGTTCATGTGCTTGAACATCTGCCTTATCCAAAACAAGCGCTCGACAAAGTATACAATATCCTGGAACCCGGCGGAATGTTTTGTGGTATTGTTCCAAATATTGAATCAATTTGTTCTGAATATCTTAAAGATGATTGGGTGTGGCTAGATCCACAGCATCACTATGTACATTACTCCCCCCGCACACTAACTGAAGTACTAAAAAAAGCTGGTTTTACAGTTATTAGAATGTATACTTCAGTTGGAGATTATGATTACAATGCGGTTGTTGATTGTATCCGTAACAATATGCCTGGCATTTCAACACCAGACATGGTGAAAGAACTTATACCGCAACTGGAAGCCAGCGGAAAAGGAGAAGAAATAAGGTTTTTTGTGCGCAAGGATAATATTAAGCAATCATGAAATCCGTATGCTCCATATTTTTTCATAATTATTATGAGTCTCGTCAATCCTGGATGGATTGTGTAGTAAAAAATATTTAATTTTCTGCCAACCTGTATGATAATGGATAAAAATGGATGCTTTTTTCAAAACTATTTGGATGCACTTAAAACAATTAAAGCAGAATTGTCAAAATAATAAGTTATTGCTGTACGGAGAAAAAATTATATGTTCAGGCAAATACGCATGCATGGCCCGGGGCCTGAAGATCTAAAAGAAGAAATGGCCTGCCTTTCCTCAGACTGATACCAGTACCTTTGAGATGCATCGTTTTATCAACGGAATTTTAATTTTTACTGCCGTTGATGACCCTGTGATTTCCGCTGGCTTTGTTTAGTGACTGAATGCAGAAATGGCTGAAACATGCTGAAGGCGGGTTATAGTCTAAAAGGAAAACGCAGCATCGAAAAGGGTTCGAGCGCCTGCCAGCAAGAGGCAATCGTATTGATAGCTATTATGATATTAACCGGACAACAGTGATAATAAGTATATTAATATAATAAATGACGCCCTGTAAAAAACACACCGGGATCTAACTCATATATATCTGTGAATAAAAACCCCGTAATAGCCATTTTATACCATATCTTTTATGAAGACAGTTATGAGGCGGTTTGCAATGAACTGCAACCGCTTCAAATGTATTCCCCGGCACTGTTATTTAATATATGCACCGATACCCCCGGCAGGAAAAACATGGCCAAACAGCTGAAACAAACTTTCCCGGGTTGTTTTGTCATTTTTACATCTAACAGGGGTAAAGATATCGGCGCCAAGCTTGCCATGTTCCAGCTTTTGCTTCAGATTGAAATGAGCGCAGATTATATTTTGCTGCTTCATGATAAAAAAAGTTTACAGGCGCTCAAAAATATTACCTGGAAAAATGATTTGTTAAAAATTATTTTACCGGGGAATATTGAAACAATCCTACGGTACTTTCAACAGAACAAAAATTGCGGGCTGATCACCACCAAAGAATATATTGTAACCGAGCCTTTTGAAAACAATCAATTTACAGGAATGAATGGCACATTACTTGAACGGTTACTTGTATCGTGTGATATTAAACCTGCCTCATTTGAATTTGTAGCAGGTACCATGTTTTGGGCAAGAGCAACACCCCTCCTGGAATTTTTTATGCGCTTCAGCCCGCTTGCAATAAGAAAAGAACTGGAAAATGGCAATGTAATGGATAATTTCTCAGGAACATCCACGCATTCCTGGGAAAGGTTATTATGCTGGATAGTGACGGCTAAAAATTTTTATATAAAAGGGATATAAATGCAAATACCTTCCAGGCCATATTATACCATTAGCAGCACGGCTTTGATGCAGCAATACGAAGACAATAAACCGCTAATAGATGAATCTGTACGGCTAAATATAATGCTGGATATTCCGGTATCCCGGCTTCCCGTTTTATTTAAAAGTCTTAATGTCATTAAAAACAATTACATCTTTAGTTTGCCGGCATCCCTTGCCAGCGATTGCGAGATGCTGAAAGCACTATTGCCTTCCTTTTATATGCTTGCTTCACTGGATAATTTTTCTGCCACCGGGGAAACCATCATACCGGTTCTCCGGGATCATTCAGTTCAGCCTGCAGCTATCATTACTGATCTCATTACGAACTATTTTTATGACCAGGGAATTAAAAACCTGCAGCTTCCAATTTTCAACCTTGATCAACCAGGGGTACAGCATGCAGTGTCCAGTTCGTTTTGTGTTTACGATATGAATGCCTGTGAAATTCTTGAACCGGGCCTTCCCGCGACGATCATTATATCCTTTGCAAAGGAACCCGGTGACCTGGCAGTATTCAATGATTATATCAGCCGTATAAAGACGGTGTCAGATCCCGGATATTTGTCAGAAAATTATGTTGAAAAGAAAATATTTGAAGAAGAAATACAAAACTGGCAATCCAGGGTTTTGTTATACCGGAGTTTCCTGGACATGAGTAAATCAGTACAACAAAAGGAATATTACGAGGTATTGGACTGGTATCACAAAGAATATGAGACCTTACCACGCTGGTATAAACAGTTTGGGCAAATCATAAAAGTGATAATGGGTAAAAGAAGTTTCGGATCGCTATTTAATGACAATATTAAAAAGTACAAGGATTGAAATACTGGCTGCTCACAACGGAATATCCTCCTTTGCATGGGGGCGGCATCAGCACTTATTGTTTTTTTACTGCGCAGATGCTGGGTAAAGCAGGACACCTTGTAACCTTATTTACCAACGACGACAGCCAACCTGATTTTACTATATCAAATGACGCGGACAATATAAGGGTAATCAGGTTTAACAGCAACCGTGATGGCTTACAGCAATCACTTGGATATACGGCAAGATTGAGTTATGCCTTTGCCGGTATGGTGAAAAAAATGATTGAGACAGAAGGCAAACCGGATTTCATTGAAACACAGGATTACCTCGGCATTGCCTATTACATCACACAGTTTAAACATACTGGTTATGCATTTTTATCAGATGTCCCCATTATAGTTACCATTCATTCGCCGGCATTTATTTATTTATTGTATAACCGCGTGCCTGTTTATCGGTTTCCTGATTTCTGGACTGGCGAAATGGAAAAACAGAGCATGTCCGCAGCTGATGCACTTATCTCTCCTACTGATTTTATGCTGGAAGAGGTTAAAAAACACATGTCCCTAACCGGCAAACAAACAGTTGTCATTCCCAACCCATACGGTGCCGATACCCGGGTTGAAACTTCATTCAAACGAAATAAAATAGTTTACTTCGGAAAACTTTCAGCACAGAAAGGAAGTTTCGAAATACTGGCTTATTTTAAAGCATTATGGGACGATGGATTTCCGCATCCATTGCATATTATTGGAGGCACGGATATTGTATTCTACCCGGAAATGAAAACCATGGGGCAATTGGTGAAAAAGAAGTATAATGATTACATCGAAAAGGGCCTCCTGGAACTGCATGGCAAAATACAACCTTTACAGATAGACGAGTTTCTGCAGGATGCGCATGTTGTAATTGTTCCCAGTATTGTTGATAATATGCCTTATGTTGTTATGGAGGCAATGAGCCGTGGTAAGATTGTACTTGCGTCTATACAGGGTGGGCAATGCGAAATGTTAAAAGATGGATTTTCCGGTTTTCTGTTTGATCACCAGCAACCGGATTCTTTCAGCAGCCAACTCAATAAAATACTTTCACTTTCAGACGAGCAAATTGCAGAGACTGGAATCCGCGCTTCGCAGCAAATTAAAGAGTGTTATTGTTTTGAAACAATCCTGAATAAAAAAATTGATTTTTTATACAGTGTAAAACAACAGGGCACAAATCATTTTCCATTTTTGTACCAGGAAAGCATACAATCCTTTATAAAAACGGTATCTGTACCAGGTCTTTTATCTGTTGTTATCCCTTTTTATAATATGGAAAAATACATTGATGATTGTATTTGTTCCATTAATGAATCTTCTTATAAAAACATTGAGTTGCTGGTCATAAATGACGGCAGCACAGATCCATACAGTATTGAAAAGATTCAGCAACTTAATTCACAAAAAAATGTTACGGTCATTAACAGGCCCAACCAGGGACTTGCAGCTACCAGGAATTATGGTGCAGCAGCAGCACGTGGTCAATTTCTTGCTTTCCTGGACGCAGATGATAAAATTGCTCCCGCCTATTATCAAAAAGCCGTTACAGCCCTGGTAAAAAACGACAATGTTTTTTTTGCCGGTGCCTGGGTAAAATATTTTGAAAATAGTGATGCCGTATGGCCCTCATTTACGCCACAGCCACCATATGCACTCCTCCACAATCCGGTCAACAGCAGCGGACTGGTGTATAAAAGGGACGCTTTTTTAGCAGGCGGGCTCAATGACAAAACCGTTGATTATGGCATGGAAGATTATGAAAGCGTTATCCACATGCTGAAGAAGGGTTTTAACGGAGTGGTCCTGCCTGAAGTATTATTTCATTACCGCGTTCGTACCGGATCTATGTTCCGTAATATTACCAGGGAAAAATTATTGTTTTCAAATAAGTACATTGCAGAAAAACACCGGGATTTTTATTTGGCTTATGCCTTGCCCATTTTTCATTTGCTCAATGCAAATGGACCGGGATACCTTTATGACAATCCCACATTTGAGATACATGTTTCGGCCAGGACCCGGCATGAAAATATTTTTTGGTCGGGATTGAAAGCCATTGTTAGAAAAAACGAACGTCTTAAAAGAATGGCATTAACACTATTAAAAATGAGATCGAAATCATGAAGGCAGGAAATATTTTAAAAGACTGGACTATCAGAAGCAATAAACTGGAAAGGTTGTGGCTGCTGGCTAAAATTGAATTTAAGCTGCGCTATTACGAAAATAAATTAGGTCTTTTCTGGGCATTGTTAAAACCCATAATGGATATGTGCATTTATTACGTTGCTTTTAAAATTATACTTAAAAGCGATGTGCCTTATTTTGCCTCTTATATTTTTATAGGCCTTGTAAGCTGGAATTTTTTTGTTGAATCCACTACCGGCACCATTCAGTTACTGAACACCAAGAAATACCTGTATGAATACAGTAATATGAATAAACTGGAGATATATATATCAACGCTTTTTGCCAACAGCATTGGTTTTATGTTTAATCTTATCATGTTTCTTTTATTCTATCATTTTCTGGAAGCAGGGGCCCGGGGACTTTCTTTTTATAACCTCTGGATAATCGCGCTTTTTATTAATTTATTTATTTTATCACTGGGCATATCCCTGATTTTATCGAATATATATATCATCGCAAAAGATATCAATCAAATCTGGATGGTGTTTACTTCCTTTTTGTTTTTTCTTTCTCCTATTTTTTATAAACTATCGGTGTATAAAAAAGCGTTGCCCGCTTTTGATTATATTAATCCGCTGGCTGGCATTATCATTAATTCCAGGCGGGTTATGATGGAAGCAAATCCACCGGATTATAATTTGCTGGGCTTTGATTTTCTATATGCCTTGCTGCTTTTATACACGGGTCTTTTTTTATTAAACAAACTGGGCGCAAAAGCGGCAGAAACTTTATAAATATGGAAAACACCATCGCTTTAAAAGCTACCAACATCAGCAAGACTTTCCATATCCGGGAAGACAGTCATAATACCATTAAACACCGGCTCTTCAACCTTTTTAATCCATCCAGGCAAAAAAATGTGGAAGCCATCAAACCCATGAATTTTGAAATTAACAAAGGGGAATGTGTGGGTTTAATAGGTCGTAACGGCTGTGGCAAGTCAACCCTGGTGAGGGTTTTGGCTGGCGTGTACCCTGCAGATACAGGCGAAGTAATCATCAACGGTTCTACCCTTATAATGAACCTGGGCGTTGGCATGAGTCATGAATTAACCGCACGCGAAAATATCTATGTCTCCTCATCGGTACTGGGTATGAAGATAAAAGAAATAGACGCCATCTTTGAAAAGATTGTAAGCTTTGCAGAACTGGAGGAATTTATTGATACCAAGATCAAATATTATTCCTCCGGTATGGTAGCAAGGCTTGGATTTTCAATTGCCGTTAATGCAGGTGCCGGCATTATGTTCCTGGATGAAATATTTGCAGTAGGCGATATGAAATTCCAGGAAAAAGCAATTAAAGTTTTTGAATCATCATGGATAGAAGGAAAAACAGTAATACTGGTAAGCCACAGTATGGACGTAATAAAAAAATACTGTTCCCGGGCAGCCTATATGAAAAAAGGGGATCTGGTGTATTTTGGTGAAACAGAAAAAGCGATTGAAATGTATATAGAAGACAATCAATAAACACGGGAAATTTTGGCAGGTAATTTATACGAGGTAATAAATGCTAAAAAAAATGATAAGATAGTATTGCCTACTGTTCTGTCCAGGTATGTTTCTGTAAAAATTGAAATAAGAAAACAACTGATTATCAATATACCGTACCAGTCTCTATTTCTTATACATTGATAATACGGAAGAATAAAAAACCCTGTAATAAAAACAAGCAGTCCAATTAATCCAAGACTCATCCATACATCGAGGTAAGTATTATGAACGTTCCGGTTGGTGCTGATTCCAAAAGCAAAACCTTTCTGTGCATATTGTTTTTTTAAAACATCCATTTTATCTCCCAGACCTGTTCCCTGCAGCAAATGATTTTTGGTCACGGTCCACGCACATTCCCAAACAGCAATTCGCAAATTTGCCCCATTCCATTGATCGGGTGTTAACGCCATATTGAAATGACTTTCTCTTGCCGTACTGGTGTAATTAAACCTGGTATAGCCAAGCTCTTTAAACCGGTTAAGTGTTTTGGGGAAAAATGAAAAAAATAAAATGCCGGCTATTAAAAGTCCTGCTGCCAATTTGAGTCCCTGGCCTGTTTTTTTCCTGATAATTATAGTGTAAAGTGCAAAAAAGAAAACAAAACTATACAGTATAATGATGGCAATTCTGCTTGCGAGTAAAAAATGCAATGGCAATAAAATACATAAAACCTGCACCCACGTATATTTATTAATCAGTATAGATTTTTTTATCTGCAGGTATGCAAAACTCAGTAATGCTATATTCACAAGCATGGCAAAGTAAATAGATTGCAGGTTTACCAAATCGCTAAGGTTATCGTTATAAAGCAGCGATGCATCATTCCGGCTGATAGCCCGTATAGCGGCGTAAAGCAGGCAAAGAATACCCGCAGAACAGGTGGCAATAATGAAACCAAGCAGCACTCTTTCTTTTAGCAACTGCCTGATAAAAATACTACCAAGTGAAAAAGGAAAAATAAAAAGGCTGATCCGGATACCCACCCATGATATGCCTTCTTTAGTATTATCTGATAAAAGGGCGCTTATACAATTCAGCAGAAAAAAGATTATTATATAAATAATAGCTTTTCGCGCTTTCAGCAGTTCCCATTTTTCGGCAGCAGTATTAAAAAAAAAACTGTAGACAAATAACGCCCACATACCAACATTGTACATCCAGGTTACACCGGGCATATAAAGTGCAAAGAAAAAAAAGACTAATAAAAAATAAAGGGTTTTCTCCTTTTTAGTTAATGCTTCCGCAGTCGTATCCTTCAGGAATAGCGTCTTTATCATTTGCGCAATATTAGCAAAATTGAGGCCATTCATGGGAATATTTTTTCCCGGAATTATATTATGTATGTATATAAAGTATCATGGCCGCGGGAAAGCTGTTGAAAATGATATGGCATATAATTGGCAGAGATTATCATTATATTATTTTAAAATACTTTTTATGAAAAATGCCTTTATAACAGCAATACTCGCAATAGCACTTACTTCATTTTTTAGTTTCACCAATAGTAAATCTGTATCGTTTCAAGAAGAATACTCCAGGGATGATTTTTTTACAATTGATACAGTACCAGTAAAAAAAGATTCAATGAAAAGGAAATCTAAGACGGTACCGTACGATTCCTTTGGAAAACCCAAAAAGATGGATACCACCAGGTCAAAATAATTCACCAGGCATTTTGAAAAAAATGGTTAAAACCTGCGCACGTATAGATTCTCTAGTTTATATAGTGAAAAATGCGGCATTAATAATAGAAAGGCATACGGCTTTTAAAAGCTAAACGGCCCGTTGGCTTCCGGCAAAAGATTGAATAGCGTTCAGCAGCGCATTCATTTCAAAAGGTTTTTCTATAAATTCATCAGCTCCGGCACTCATACATTCATCCCTTTTTTTATAATATGCGGAGAACATAATAACCGGTATATAAGAAAGCCTTTTATTTGTCTTAATACTTTTACATAAATTACAACCATCCGCCCATCCGAGGTTTTTATCAAGTAAAATAAGATCAGGCAATAATTCTTCAACCACCTGCTCAAAATTTTCAATTTTGTCTTTCACAGAAACCCTGTAAAATTTCATTTTAAGAATTATACTTATTGTAGAAAGGATTTCCTCATTATCGTCAACAACTAGAATATGTGGATGTTTTGTCTGCATGGAAATCAGTGGATTACCCTCTAAAGCTAATATAAAATTTTTACTAAATACAGGAAATCCCTTGCCGGAGACGCCCATATTAATCTGCGCATCTCCGGCAATTATTTTCTTATGAAGGCCATCAAGTCCGGCCAGTTGCCAGGTAAAACACCGGGCTAGCCTCTGACCTGGGAGAATTAGGAAAAAGTTGCTAAATGACGCAACGAAGGTCAATCTTTACTTTCCCGCAGGAAACAGAGCTTTTGTTTTATAAGTCATCATTATTACAGGAATTTTATAACTGTAGTGTTTTCGCCAATCTTTGATTCGCAGTTCTTTTTCTTTTTTCCCAGCGGGCAATTGGCTGTGGCTGGTATAAGACGAGTCCTTTTTTATCGGTGAGACCTACTGCATGTAAAATAGATTTACTCAGGCTTGTTATTTTTTTTGAATGGGCTTTTTTTACGGGTTGAATTAAATCCGAAAATTTTTTAATGGCTGCAGTTATCACTGATAATTCTTTCTTATAGGCTTTTTCTTTCCGGTAAATAATCATCAGCCTGTCGTATAGATAGGCGTTATGGGGTTGTTTTTTTAGTACTGCTTTATATATATCAATTGCTTCCTCATTGTCTCCATCCTGTTCAAGAAGCCTGGCAGACCTTTTCCAATCATAATCGGCTTCATCATCAGCACCTGTATTGTTTTTATTTCTATGCGCGACTTTCATCTGTGGCATCAGTCTTATCTGTGTTTTTATATTTGACAATGATTGCTTCTATCTTTTCCATCAGATCTTCCGGGCAATTGGTATTGTAAAGAATATGAAGTGGATCCTGGGAAAAATGGTAACACTGGCTGGGTTTTATCAATTTTCCTTCCAGTAAAATAAGTTTTTCCTCCAGTTGATTCAATTCCTGTTGGATCAGGTTTCCATTGCCTGTATGTTTTGATAATCCCATAGTTTTTAAATATGTAATCTAAAAATTATGCCAGCAATCCAGGGGAAATATGCTGTTTTGCATCATCGGGATTATTGCAGAAACAGCGGAAAAAAACAAGTTTTCGTATAGTGACTATTAATGCTTACTATAGCCATAATAACAAGTCATATCATATCTCTTCCGGATATGCCAGAAAATCCATTGTGGCGGGCATTAATTTCAACAAGTTATTTGTTATGAGTAAGAATCGCCACAGGGCTAAGAGCCAATTACCAGGTATTAAAGTAATGTACCTTAAGATTACATATAAGCAAAGGCGCAGGTATTTGTGAATGACCTTTTGGGCAGTAAGAAAGATGCTGACAATATCATGAAAGCAATGAACCCAGCACAAAAGAAATGACAACTAAATGCTTTCATCTTTGGTATCAGAAAAGAAAAAGTAAGTTCATTGTAGGCCTTTTCATTGAAAATTCAGCATAGTAGGGTCTTATTATGAGGTGGTTCTCCTAATAACGATCAGCGTTTAGCGGCAGCTCATGCAGCCCGCAGCCATAAAAGGTGTTAAGTTAAAAACTTAGCACCTTTTTTAATGCCATTTCTTTAAAAATCTTCTTTTATTTGACCATTAAAAATTGCAGATATTTATCAGCGGCTTAATAATATAACCAAAAAATGAAAAAAATTACAACAATAGCTTTTATTATCCTGCTTTTACAGGCACATGCACAATTGCCGGTTGTTTTTATCAGTAATCCTGCGCGCCTGGCAGAAATAAAGAAAAAAATACAGCAAGCAGATAAAGTCTCGATGGTTCTTGTCAGCCAATTGCAAAAGCAAGCTGACACATTGCTTGATATGAAACCAGTTTCTGTAATGGAAAAATCTTTTACTCCTGTAAGTGGTAACAAGCACGACTATATGAGCCAGGCACCCTATTTCTGGTACGACAGCTCAAAACCAAATGGCCAGCCTTACCTGAGAAGAGATGGAGAACGCAATCCTGAAATCTATAAGATTACAGACCGTACGTATCTTGGTAAGATTGATAATGCCTGCCGTGTTTTATCGCTTGCATGGTATTTTACCGGTGAAGAAAAATATGCAGCAAAGGCCGCTGTCATTTTGCAAACATGGTTTTTAAATGAAAGCACTAAAATGAATCCCAATCTTGATTATGGCCAGGCTATCCCTGGAATAAATAGTGGAAGAGGAATTGGTATTATTGAAACAATTGCGCTTACTGATATTGCAGATGCCGCCAGTCTGCTGGAAGGATCCAGGTCATGGACATCAGCAAATAACAATTCATTAAAACAATGGTACGCCCAATATTTGAACTGGATGCTTACCAGTAAAAATGGTATGGAAGAACATGCAGCAAAAAATAATCATGGTACATGGTATTATGCACAGGCAATAGATTTTGCTTTATTCACCGGCAACAAAAAAAAGGCTGCCGAATTAATTAATGAAAGTAAAAAAAGACTGGATAGTCAATTGACGGCAGAGGGAAAACAACCGCTGGAGCTGGAAAGAACCAATGGACTTGGATACAGTACAATGAACCTGCATGGCTGGTTTACGGTGGCAACGCTGGCAAATAAGGCCGGCATTGATCTATGGAATTATCAAACGCCGCAAGGTGTTGGTTTGCGTACTGCTTTTGACTGGTTATTACCTTATGCCATGGGAGAAAAATCATGGACCTATCAGCAAATATCAAAATACAATAGTAAGGGAGAATTTTATCCCTTGTTATTACAAGCTGCTACAGGATTTAAAGATCAGAAATACCCGGGTATAGCCGCGTCGTTAAACAAAGGTGACATGAATACGCTTACAGAATTATTATATAATAACTAAATAATTTTTTGAACAGGTACCGGAAACCTGTAAATATTAACCCATAGATTTGGATTTTCCTGCCTGCTCATCTGCCCTGCCTAACCAACCCAAGACAGTTGTTTTGCAGGTTGGGTATACTTGCTCCATCTTTTTCTTAATCCATTTGGACAGGATCTCAAAAACAATAAAGCCGATGATAACAGAGATAAGGAGCTCCAGGTTGCTGAAAGTTTTTTTATCAATCACTGTTTTCTTTGCCGCCAGGCCCCATAAATTTTTAATGCTCCTGGTAACAAAAAAATGTGATACAAGGCGTGTTGCCGCCATTCCGATTATAAATCCAATAAAGTTGGCGATAAAGTTATCGTAGATGTATTTGAAAAAACTTTTTGTTTCTGGAAATTTCATAAGGTGGATTTTATTGAACCAAAATACTAATTAATTGGGAGAATGTCAAGAAGAATTACAGCGGCTTAAAAAAAAGCAGCGCCCGTATACTGTGAAGTATCAGGACGAATTTGCCCCGCACAGGCAACATTCACTCACAACCCAAGAACAAAGGTGGCAATGGATCTTGCCGGTAGTTTTATTTTACCAGTTCCATTAATTGATTGGTGCTTCATATTGTCATCATTATTGGCAGTGGTAATATATTGCTCCATATTTATCTTTTTAAAGCCTGGCGTTTCCAGGCTGATTTCTTTCTCTGACTGCGTATAATTAATACAAACCACCACCATTTTTTTGTCATCCGCAAAAGCAGAAAGCATAATACCCTGCGCTGCCTGTATATCATTTAACTTATCACTCCTGCTTGTAACAATACGTTTCATGCCCGGTCTTATAAAACGGCTGTAATGCCCCAGTGCCCAAAGGTTTTTTGTTACTGTAAAATCGCCTTCCGTGTTGGCCTCATTGCCTTTTAATGCCAGCAGATAATACCTGGTATCGGAATCAGGATTTCCCGGCTCCCATGAATTCCATAAATGCCAGGCGCAGGCATTGGCAATAGCAAGATCATGGTAAATTATCTTAGAAAGAAAGAGTGCACAATCAATTGCATTTATTTTTCCCTTAGCCCCTTCTTTATAGCCATCACCCAATAAACAATATTCGGATTGCCAGAAAGGTGTTTTATACTTTGAGGCTGTATCTTTCAGCCTGCTTCGCACGCTTATAATGTTTGTATCGCCTGAATCAGTAAAATAACTATGTCCTTCTATTAAAGGCTGCAGGTTTTTAAGACGCCCTATATATTGCGGGCTGCCCGGAGAATAGAAATTTTGTATCTGCGCCGTCGCCGGGCCGCTGGCATCATACAGTGCTGTAAGTATGCCGGCTTCTGCAACCAGTATTTTTGAAGAAAGTTTCTTCGCTGATAGCACACTATCGAGGCTTACGGTTATTTTGTAAATATCTTCATTGTGCCAGGGAGTACCTTCCTGGTTCATTTTTCCGAATTGATTCGACCAATCCCATTGTGGCTCATTTACAGGGCTGATATAATTAAAATGTAAACCCTCTTTATCAAAATGTTCTATCACGGTTGCCAGGAAGCCCGCATAATCAGCATACTTATCATCTTTTAAATTGGTCTCATAATTTTTTTCGGTTTTAAAGCCCAATCCATTTTTTGTGAATTGCACCGGAGGTGTATTGCTAAATGCTATCAGGTTTTCAACTTTATAAAAAGCTGCCTGCTTAACAAACCACATATAACCCTGTTGCTTATCCCAGTTATAGGTACCATTGGGAGAAAGAAAACACTCTACTCTTTTTACAGGATTACTGATACCACTGCTGTCTCCCTGTTCTGCAGTACCACCTCCTATGTTAAAACGCCATGCAGAAAGTCCAATGCCCAAAGGATTTCCGCCCTTGTCAAAAGATTTACTAAACAACAGTTCGGCCATTTTTTCTTTTTTTGCTGCAGGCCAGTATTTTCCAATTCCTTCAGAAAACCATGCGCCGGATGCGCCAAAATTATCAATAGCCTGTGCAGTATTCTTTATATCGATTGTAAATACTACCGGCTGAGCGTGCATTTTTACATTGGCAATAATAATACAGGTAATAACTATCAATAAATTTTTCATAATGCAATCTGTCGAAGTTTTTTTTAAATAAATAAGTGCCGGCATTCTCAACTAAATATAGTTCTTTTGACTGCTCCGTACTTATCCAGGGGCAATAAATTTCTTGTACCATTTTGTACTGCGCCATTCATACCTGTAAGGCTTGAAAAACTCATTAATGAATTTAATATGCACAATTGGTTTAAATGATTATTTTTTATATGCCCGGTAAGCCAGCGGCTTTCTTGTTGTACAGTTATCCTGGCGCACAGACCAGAATCATTTGTTATATTCATGCAGGCATGAATAAATATTGCAGCCATTATACAATGAAAAAAACACCCTTCAATACCAATATCAAAAATTTATGGCGGCCCCGGTTTTTATTAACCGGAATCCTATTTTCTTTAGCCATCATACTCCATGCCCAGCCCTTGCCGGCTGATAAAGTGAGAACTGATTTTATAGCATTATTGCAGCGGCCTGCAGCAGACCCGAAAGCTTCTTTTACCTCAGTTTCCACTGATGATGCAATTATAGAGCGCGGCTTTTTTTATTCCGAAGCATCGGAAAAAGTTCCAGTAGTGATTTATAAACCGCCTGGCAGTACAACAAAAAAATTGCCGGTGGTTATTTGTCTTCATGGAACCGGTGGCAGTAAGGACAATGCAGAAATAAAAAATTTGTTAGCACGGTTTTCAAAAGCCGGCTTTATGGCTGTTTCCATTGACGGAAGATACCATGGAGAAAGAGCGAATGCAGGTGCAGGCCATAACAGTTATGCAGAAGCTATTATTAAAGCATGGCAAAATAAAGACAGCACGCACCAGGAACATCCTTTTTACTTTGATACCGTGTATGATCTCTGGAAACTGGTGGATTATTTAGTAACCAGACCAGACGTTGAACCTGGCAGAATTGGTATGATGGGTATTTCAAAAGGTGGAATTGAAACCTGGATGGCGGCATCTGTTGACACAAGAATTAAAGTAGCAGTACCAGTGATATCGGTTCAAAGTTTTAAATGGTCTTTGGAAAATGACCGGTGGCAGGGCCGCGCGGGAACTATATGGAGTGCGCATGTGCAGGCTGCAAAAGATTTGGGGGATACAGGTGTAAACAAAAGCAATGTTGAATTATTCTGGAATAAATTGTTGCCCGGCATTACTGGTGAATTTGATTGCCCGTCCATGATCAGGCTTTTTGCACCGCGGCCATTGCTTTTACTCAATACAGAAAATGATCCCAACAACCCACTACCAGGTGCAAAAATTGCTTTTGAATCTGTAAGCAGTGCATACAAATCTGAAAATGCCATGGATAAATTAAAGATAGATATTGAGCCACATGAACCACACCGTTTCACGGCAAAACATATGGAAATGGCGATCGCATGGTTTACAAAATGGCTGTAGATAATTCAAAACCGGCAGATCATAAAATTTCCTAACTTTCGTAATAATATTTTAATAATAATGACCATTGCTTTGCTCACGATAGCATACGCCTTCATACCGAAAAAAAAGCAATTTTGCCCGGCTAAAATCCGGGCGATTAATACAACTTTATATTCCTTCACTTTTCATTATTAAATAGCCATATGAGCAAATCAAAACATCAACCAACCAATACCCGCCGCGATGCATTAAAAATGATCGGACTCGGATCTGTCTCCGCACTTTCAGGAATGTTTGGCGGAATTTCCAGCGCAAACGCAGCTGCTCATGAAAAGCCTTTCTACGCAAAGGCAATGAAAACAGTTACCATTAAAAGTGTAAAAGCGATTGGCACAGCACCGGGAGGCTCAAACCTGATAGTCGTAAAAGTAGAGACTTCCGAGCCCGGATTGTACGGACTTGGCTGTGCTACGTTCACCCAGCGGGCCGAAGTAGTTGTAACAGCTATCAACAGGTATATGGGTGATTTCTGCATTGGCAGGGATGTAGACGATATTGAAGATATGTGGCAGGCTTTTCTGGTCAGTTCTTATTGGAGAAACGGACCCGTATTAAACAATGCTTTAAGTGGATTGAACCAGGCGCTCTGGGATATAAAAGGGAAACGTGCCAATATGCCTGTCTACCAGTTGTTGGGTGGCAAAGCAAGGTTTGCTGTAGATTGTTATGCGCATGCTGACGGAAAGGATCCGCAGGAAGTAGCCAATAATGTACAAAAGTATATAGACCAGGGCTTCCGGTATGTGCGTATACAACAGGGTGGTTATGGATCTTTGAGTCTTGCACAGCAACCGGATTTTAAAGATGCAGGTTTTGGAAAGGCTACTGATCAATTTATAGACCCGCGTGCATATGTGCAGGCGGTACCAAAAATGTTCAGGGAAGTAAGAAAAGTTTGCGGTGATGGTGTTGAGTTGCTGCATGATACTCACGAGCGGGTACAACCGCAAGACATGATAAATATGTGTAAACGATTAGAAGAATTCGATCCTTTCTTTATTGAAGATCCGCTTTCACCGGAAAACAGGGATTGGTGGAAGCAACTGCGTGCCAGCACTACTGTACCATTTGCTATGGGCGAATTATTCAATAACCCCAACGAGTTTATAAAAGAAATTGCCGAACATTCTTTTGATTATATCCGTTGCCACATTTCACAGATTGGTGGTATTAGTCCGGCGGTAAAAATTGCACACCTGGCTGAATATTTCAATGTTAAATCTGCCTGGCATGGTCCGGGAGATGTTTCTCCTGTTGGACACGCCGCCAATTGCCATATAGATCTTAATATCTGGAATTTCGGCATCCAGGAATCTATATTTTTTTCTGACAGGGAAAAAGAAGTTTTTCCTGGTACACCTGAATTAAAGAAAGGATATATGTATGTGAATGAAGCACCGGGACTGGGCGTTGATATTGATGAAAAACAAGCGGCTAAATACCCAATTACAAATAATGCCGGCAAATGGATCATCCGCAAAAGGGATGGTACAGTAATCAGGCCCTAGTATAGTAAAGCGATTTGTATGGAGACATTGAACAAGCCTCATTTAACGCTGTGAAAAAAACTCCTTTCGCTCAGTGGTAAGACTTTTCCTCTGTGGTAATTGCGGGATGTATATAATAACACAAAAAAATGAATAAAAAAAATTGGTCGCTTTTATTTTGTATAGTTGCGGTTTTGCTGACCAGTGCAACTGTCCAGACAGAATTTCCGCAAGCGGAAATAAGTAACGGAATAATTCACGCCCGCTTTTACCTGCCGGATGCTGAAAAAGGATATTACAGGAGTACAAGGTTCGACTGGTCAGGCAATATGCCGGATCTGGAATATAAAGGACATACTTATTGTTCTCAATGGTTCGACAATTATAATCCCATCACTCATGATGCAATTATGGGTCCGGTTGAATCTTTTTCACCTTTGGGATATGAAGAAGCAAAACCAGGTGGCCATTTTGTCCAGATTGGAGTAGGCGTCCTTTCAAAATTACAGGATGATAAATATTCGCCTTTTAAATACTACCCTATTTTAAATGCGGGTATATGGAAATTGAAACAGCAGCCATCAAGTCTTACATTTACGCATACATTACAGGATTCTCTTTATTCGTATGAATATATAAAAACCGAAACACTGGTAAAAGGCAAACCAATACTGGTGATAGCACATAGCCTTACAAATACAGGGAAGCAAACTATTGAGACGAACGTTTATAATCACAATCTTTTTGTAATGGACAAGCAGCCTACCGGTCCGGGCTTCACAGTTACATTTCCTTTTAATGTTACAGGTATTGCTGAAGGGCAAAAGGGATTTGGAACTGGCAATCTTGCTGAAATCAAAGAAAATAAAATTGTATTTAGCAGGGAATTTGCAAAAAGAGAATCGGTTTATTCGGTTATGCAGGGCTATGGTAAAGATCCAAAAGATTATGATATAAAAATTGAAAATCACAAAACAGGTGCGGCTGTCAGGATCACCAGCGATCAACCATTGTCGAAACTGGTATTCTGGGGCTCTTCCACTATCTTCTCACCCGAACCATATATACAGATGAGCGTTGATCCCGGAAAAACATTCAACTGGAAAATTTTATACGAATTTTATACCTGCGCTATTACTAACTAATACGTCTCAAAAAAAATTACATGAAGAGTACACTGACAGGCGGCACACTGCTGATAATAATTCTTATAGCTGGAACAATCATAAGTTGTAATCAGAATAAAAACAAAAATGAAGTATTGCCAGATACAGACTGGCCGGTATATGGTGGCAATAAAGCGGGTAATCGTTCATCGGATCTGGATCAGGTAAACCTTAACAATGTAAAAGATCTCCGGGTAGCGTGGACGTATCAATCCAACGATGCTGACACCAGCAGCGATGCAAAAAATAAACGTGCGCGTGAAATACAGTGCCAACCCATTGTTGTAAAAGGCGTTCTGTATGGTACCAATTCAACTTTGAAATTATTTGCTGCAGATGCAGCTACGGGTAAGGAATTATGGAAGTTTGATCCTTTTAAGGATACCATTCCAAAGTATCATCCAAACAGGGGCGTTATTTATTGGGAAAATGGAAACGACAAACGGATTATTTATTCAGCGGGTCAAAATCTTTTTGCTGTTAATGCGCTTACCGGCCAGCCCGTAACAAGTTTTGGTGAAAATGGAAAAGTAAACCTGCATGAGGGATTGAGTATAAATTTTGATGCATCCAACCTTTCAATCACAGGTACTACACCCGGCATTATTTATAAGAATACCCTGGTAATGGGTTCGTCCCTCCCGGAGGGCGGCGATGCTGCACCGGGTTATGTACGCGGGTTTGATGTAGTTACCGGCAAACTTAAATGGACATTCCATACCATTCCTTTACCGGGTGAATTTGGATATGATACATGGCCAAAAGATTTGTATAAAAAATTGGGCGCTACCAATAACTGGAGCGGGTTAACGGTTGATGAAAAAAGAGGTGCTGTTTATTTTGGCACTGGTTCGCCAGCTTCTGATTTTTATGGCGGTATAAGAGCCGGAACAAATCTATTTTCTGATTGCATTATGAGCCTGGATGCAGAAACCGGTAAAATGAACTGGTATTTTCAAACCATTCATCACGATCTATGGGATCGGGATATTCCTTGTCCACCTAATCTTATAACGGTGAAGAACAATGGAAAAATGATTGACGCCGTGGTACAGGCAACAAAGGATGGCCTGGTGTATGTATTGGATCGTGATAAAGGAACTTCTTTATTTCCGATTGAAGAAAGACCTGTTCCTACAAAAGGTTTACCAGGTGAACAACCATGGCCGACACAACAATACCCGGTAAAACCATTACCATTCGACAACCAGCAATTTTCGGATTCAGACATTACAAACATTTCCCCGGCATCACACGATTATATAAAAAAGATATTTGACAGTACCAGTCATTCCAATAAATTTGATCCTCCCTCCCTTACCGGTACGGTGCTTTCCGGCTATAGCGGCGGCGCAGAATGGGGCGGAAACGCGATTGACCCCGATGCCATTCTTTACCAGAATGCAAATCATGCACCCTGGATACTGAAGATGATATCAAGGGAAGATCAACTGAAAGAGATTGCAAAATCCAAAGACGGAAAAGGGCTTTATATGGTCAATTGTTCTGCCTGTCATGGTGCAGATAGAAAAGGAAATGGCAAAGAAATTCCCGCGCTGCTTCAGCTGGATAAACGTCTTAACGGAGAAATGGTTTATCATATTCTACAGGTAGGCCAGGGCAGAATGCCTTCTTTTCAAAACATATCATCTTTACAAAAAATTTCTATTATTAATTTTCTGTTCAATATAAAAGCAGCACCAAATAAAGTGGCCGGTGAACATGCAGATAATGTAACCGCAACAACAAATAAAGATTTTCCTTATCAGCCTGCATATGTTGGCAAAGTGTGGGATAAATTAAGAGACCAGGATGATTACCCGGGAATAAAACCACCATGGGGTACTTTAAATGCCATTGATCTGAATACGGGAGATTATCTCTGGCGTGTTCCACTGGGAGAATATCCTGAACTCACAAAAAAAGGCATACCCATTACAGGTACAGAAAGTTATGGCGGCCCGTTGGTAACTGCAGGAGGACTTGTGTTTATAGCCGCTACGCGTGACGAAAGAATCCGTGCCTTCGATAAGAAAACAGGCAAGGTTGTATGGGAATACCAGTTGCCCGCCGGCGGATTTGCGACGCCGGTTACTTATATGATAAATGGAAAACAATATATAACCATAGCCGTAGGTGGAGGCCGCGGATTAAAAGCGGGTGGCATGTATATGGCGTTTGCGCTGCCGGATAAAGACAAATAAACCCACCAGCTCAAACCTGGCAGGTACACTGATGGTTTTAAGTAACTGTAATGCGCTAAGTATACAATCGTTATTGAAAGCTGCAGCGCTTCGGGTATTTTAATATTTTACTATCACTG
>JBDSOC010000125.1:0-13817 GCA_039915085.1 Chitinophagaceae bacterium | reverse complement strand
ATGGACATAGATGAACGGCAAATAAAGATGACCGTAACAGGAGAAAAAGCAGCCAATTGGTTTCTTGATTTGACTGTTGCACCTGCTGCAAAGCTGCCTTTTAAAAAAATAAATCCTTCGCGTGTTGATTGCAGGTTTGAAGAAATGAATTATTCTGTAACAACTACAGCAGGTTCTTTTTCACAACCCGGCGACGGAAAAGTTTTTAGAATTACCCCTTCGAACAATACGGTGGTTTTAAATTTAACAGGGGAAGTCAATCCATCTAAAAACAAAAAATAATATTTTAAAAAAAGATAATTTTCCAGGTAATTACTTTTTATTCTTTACACAGGCTACCTGCCATTTCAGGTGCGGATCAATACTTCTTAGAAACAAGGAATCACCTTTTAGCTGAAAAATTCTTTTATAAGATGTCCCTTCCTTTTCGGGCCGGAGATTACCGCTTACTATATGTGTAACCACGCTTGTATTCCAGTCTACGGAATAATCTCCAAAATAGGAATCGTACGTATCAATTATTTTTCGCGCCTGATCTGTTGACCATGTATTAAATCCAAGACCCAAACCTGCAGACATGCCATCCTGCTTCATAATAGTATCATTAATCATTGAATTCCGCAAGCCTTTCCATAAAATCTGTACACTCATTTTTCCATCTGGCAGGTAAATTAATAAGCCTGTAACATTGGTATCCTGTTTAATAACATGGTTGCCACTATCAATCAGCTGATCAGCCACAATACTCCATGAACCGGTTAATTTGTTATCAGCGGTTGTTTTATTAATAGTTGTATTGCAGGATTGCAACAAAATAACCAAAGTGATTAATGATATATTTTTCATAAGATTACTTTTTGATCATTTCCCTTATTTTCTTTCCTGAAATAATAATAAAAAGGCAACCCAATCAGAATCAATCCCAGGCCTGTTAAACACTGTTTTGGCTGCGACACGATGGTATTAATAAGCAATGTTAATGAGAACAGCATAATAATCACCTGGATGACCGGATACCCGGTTACTTTTATTTTGATTCTGCCATTCTTTTTCATTTTTATCAATGCTGCAGCCAATAATCCATAAAAAAGAAAAGTAGCAAAGATTACCATATCTGTAAGTATATCAAACGTACCGGAAACTACAAGTATACAACTCCATACCATGGTATACAATAAAGCAAAATGTGGTGTTCTGTGACGGGGATGTATACGCGCTACTTTTTTAAAGAAAAATTTTTCCTGGGCCATGCGGAAATAAATGCGGGTATGCGAAAGAATTACGCCATTGAGTGCACCAAAAACACTTATCATTATTAAAACAATAATCATTGTCTGTCCAATATTGCCAAGCAATGTTTTTGCCACTACAGCTGCACCTATCTCATTTTCACTTACGGCGGCGAGTTTATCCAATGACAATACCTTCATATAGGCATAATTGACCAGCACATACAATCCTGTTGCCATGGATACTCCAATGATTATGGCAAGTGGCACATTCCGTTTGGGGTTTTTTATTTCACCTGTTATAGCAGCAATATCCACCCACCCGTCATAAGCCCAGAATACACTGACCATCACCATAAAAAAAGCGCTGAAAAAAGCGCTTCCATGTAAAGTATTTCTTACTGTATATGCTACCTCAGGTTGTTGCTGTATTGATTGTGGTGTATAAAACAAACCCAGTAAAATCACTATGAGGATACCTAAAATTTTAGCGGAAGTAAAAATATTATTTAGCAGGCCGCTTTCTCTTACGCCCCTGTAGTTCACCCAGGTCAGTATAACAATGGTGGTAATAGCCAGCAGCTTGATGCCTGAATCAGCAAATGGATAAATAAAATTTCCTATAGAAATATGCTGCCATTGCTGAAACGGATTGGGCAACGGTACCAGCGTATTAATAGTTTGTGAGAAGATAAACGCCAGGGCTGCAACAGAAGCAGTTCCGATTATGGTAAAATCAGTCCACCCAAACAAAAAGGAAAAAAAATTGCCAAACGAAAGCCGCAAGTATTCATATACACCCCCGGATTCTTCTGTTAGTGAAGATAACCCCGCAAGATTAAATGCGCCGAACATGGTAATAATACCAGCTAATACCCATGCTGTCAATATCCAGGTTTCATTTAAACCTGTTTGCGCCATGGGTATGATCTTTTTAAAAACACCGGAACCAATCATAATGCCCGCAACCAGTAATGTGGCGGTAAAAATGCCCAATGCCCTGACTAATGTAGTTTCGGTTGAGTTTTTCATTTTCTATCTTAGCATTAATTATTGCCTGAAATATGTTCTACAATGTTCAGGCGTACAGGATAAAGCGAATAGCAGGTATGTATACTATCCCAGCCGCTTAAAGATAAATCTTCATCCCGTGATGCGAACATCAATTTTAATTTTGAAACTGCTGCTATTTATATGTGCCTGACAAAAAGAAAGAAGGTCATTTATGAAAACATACAAGTTTATCTATCCCCAATCTTTGGATGGAGTTGTATATATTGTATTTGGTTTCAGCTAACAGATTTATAAAAAGCTAATTGAATTGCTGCTGCAACAGGATGCTTGTTAAAGATAGTTTGGCAAACGGTTTTGCACACGACCCAATTCCGATTTATAATAAAAACTCAATCAGCTACTATGAAAAGTAACCGCAGGAGCTTTATAAAAGAATCATCGGTGATGGCGGCCTTGTCTTTTACAGGGATCAATTCCTCTTCCCCCAATCCCCCAGGTTTGTATACAAGGAATATTCCTGCCGGCCAGGTAAAATGGCCGCTTTCAGAAGGACCGGATACGCCAAAAATGGTGCTTGATTGTCCCCGTAATCCGGATGATAAATTGATAAGACGATTTAAACAGATAGGCATTAATTATGTAAACTACAGGGATCTGGGACCCTGGAAAGAAAGCGAACTGCGACCCGCCATGGATCGTCTGAAAGCAAATGGATTAACTGTCATTAACATGATGCACAATGTGGGTATCAATACTATTCTTGGAAGGGAGGGACGTGACGCAGAAATAGCCATTTTCCAGGAATCACTGCGTGTAGCAGGCGCCTGCGGATTACCCAATGTTGAATACAATTTCTATGTTGACCGTCTTATTGAAGGATATTATGAAAAGGAAGGTCGTGGAGGTGCAGGTATAACGGGTTTTGACAACAACAGGGTAAAGGATCTTCCTGCCAAACCCGAAATCGGTATTCATAAGGCAACAGAGATTTGGGAGAACCTCACTTATTTTCTTAAAACGGTAATCCCGGTAGCAGAAAAAGCAGGGGTAAGAATGGCCTTACACCCCAACGATCCGGTTGCACAAACCAGTCACGGTTCAGATCAGATCATGTCTAATCTTGCCGGATGGAAGCGCCTGATTTCTATTGTTGACAGCCCATCCAACGGTATTACATTCGATTGCGGCGTTACCCGGGAAATGGGAGAAGACCCGGTGGAAGTATGCCGTTATTTTGCATCGCGCAAGCGGATAAACCATATGCACTTTCGCAACGTACTATCTGAGATTCCCTATGATAAATACACGGAAGTTTTTATTGACGAAGGCCAGGTAAATATGTTTGCCGTTATGCAGGAGCTTTTCAGAAATGGATACAATCGTGGCCTCTATGCAGAACATCCGCATATTCTTGATTACGACCGTGAATATCCTGATGGCAGTAAAAGAAGTGGTGGCGTTGCTGGCGGTGGCGGGGGTGGTGGCCATGCAGCCGAAATCTTTAATGTAGCTTTTGCCCGTGCAATGATGTTCGCAGTTATGTCAATGTAAAAATCTTGCTATGTTCCGGCGCGCTGTGCTGTTTTGCATGAAGCCGGGCGATTATTCTCATTTCCGGGAACAGCTGGAAATTGGTACAATGCCTTCAACAGATTATTTTTACTGTAACGCTGGTTTTTTTGTGGTTTATCGTCCTAATCCGGGATTATCCAATCATTTTTCCTCTTTACTAATTAATTACTTACTGCAAATGCCTAATGCGCTTATTATAGATGATGAAACTGATATCTGGATACTGTTGAGCAATATTCTCAGGAAACACAATTTAAGAACTTATTATGTCAACAACCTCGAAGCCGCAACTAAAAGACTTAAACAGGAAGTTCCGTCCATTATATTTCTTGACAACCATTTGCCTGATGGATTCGGACTTGATTTTATTCAATTCATAAAGCGTCATTATCCGGCAACCAAAATTGTTATGATAACCGGGTATGATCTGCAGTCTGATAGAAACAGGGCACTTAGTGAAGGAGCCGATTTATTCATCAGTAAACCTTTCAGCAGCGATATCATTAATGATACCATAAAAAAATTGCTCTGAATTGTTCAACCGGGCAGGACATTGATTGATTTTCTAGCTGATTTTCAATCAGATTCAACTGGTTTATATTTATTTGCCTGTTAAAACTTAATCAAACATTAATTAACTGCGGCAGGAATTAAAAACTATTGATTGTAACTTGACAATACATTAAGCAGCTTTACCCACTCTTATATATTGACGGTTATGTATAATATGCTGATAGCAGATGATGATGTTGATGCCTGGTTCCAGGTAAATGCCCTGCTGCGGCGGCATTTTATTAAAGCCAGTTTTGTAACCAATCTCGGCGCTGCAAAACATTCTATAGATGAGCATACCCCTGCCCTTTTGTTTTTTGACAAGCAATTACAGGACAAGTCGACCCTGGATTTTATAAAGTATGTAAGATCAAAATATCCGCTGGTAAAAATAATCATGACCAATAGTCATGGAGAAGGATCAATTGGTTTCAGATCCAGGGCTGACCTGATTATCAGTAAGCCCCTCATTCCCGAAATTATTGAACAGGCTATCGTTAAATTGCTTTTCCCGCAGCTCCAGGAACTTCAACCTGCATTTATACATTAGCACTGCGCTTTGTTTTGATCATAGATTTTCGGGTTATCATAACTGGAAAATATACAACCCGCATACAGTATATGCGGGACTGACTTATTTGTTACCACCCGGCATTTAAATTGATGAAAGACAGCTGCTCATTGCCGGCATTCGTGTAATCACCGGCATTTTTATACTGCTATAAATGTGTAGACAAATCGTTTAATGTACTTCTTACATAATGGGTATGATCAATGTTTTCCCGGGTACCAGTACTATTAAAATTCCGGCTAAGACACCGGCTGAAGCGCTTGCTATAATTCCTAATCATACATTTCCACTGTTTACAGTCACGCTTTATTATTCCGGACTTGTCACTTCTGTTAAAGGATGGCGGTTTTATTATATACATTTGGTTAACAGAAATATTTTACATTTACCCGCTTTTTCAATTCAATTTATCCGAAAGTGGTTCACAAAAAAAAAAATCTCTTTAAAAGACATTGCACTGAAAGCCGGCGTATCTGCCGCGCTGGTATCTTATGTGCTTAACGGAAAAGGCAGGAAAAACAGGGTAAGAAAAGAAAAAGCCGAAGAAATACTAAAGATTGCCAAAGATTTAAATTACCAGCCCAATCACCTGGCAAAAAGTTTAAGAAGCGGAAAGAGTTTTACTATCGGCCTGGTGATCGCGGATATATCGAATCCTTTTTTTGCCAATATTGCCCGGATTGTAGAAAACCAGGCCAGGCATTATGGATATACAGTAATTTATGGAAGCTCTGATGAGGATGCCGTTAAATCAATGGATTTGATCAATGTACTCATCAACCGCAGGGTAGATGGTTTTATTATTGTTTCTACAGAAAATTCAGGGGAACAGGTCTACCATTTAATGGAGCAGCACATTCTTTTTGTTTTACTGGACAGGTATTTTCCGGAGATAAAAACAGATTTTGTTTCTACCAATAATTATAAGGCATCTTTTGATGCAGGCGCTCATTTGGCAGAAAGAGGATATAAAAATATTGGGTTAATCGCCTACAAATCGAAGATGTTTCACATGCGCGAGAGAATCCGGGGATACAGAGATGCGCTGAAAAAAAATAAACTGGCGTTTAAGAAAACATGGTTGCAGGAAGTACAATTTAATAATGCTAAAACAGAAGTAGAAACCGCAATTGATAAAATGTTGTTGCCCGGCTATACTGTTGACGCCATTATTTTTGCAACTTATAGTCTTGCTGTAAATGGTTTGAAATATATAAACCGGCTGGGCATCAAAGTACCTGCAGATCTTGCTATTGTAAGTTTCGGACAGGCAGATGTTTTTGATTTATATGCCTGTCCCATTACGTATGTTATGCAGGATATGGAAAACCTGGGGAAAGCCGCTGTTGATATACTGGTAAAAAAAATGGAAAACCCCAAAGAAAAAATACATGAAGTCCTGCTGGATGCCAAACTTATCAAGCGGGAGTCTTCCAGAATAAAAAAATGATTTTCCATCGTGCATTACAAATAAAAAACGAAAAAGATGGCTTTTAAACAACAGTACTGAACAGTACTGTTTCTTATTTTCAAAAAATTTTTTGGCATTGTAATTATAAAATTTATAGATTTACTAAAGATTTGCAAAATAGTTTTTAACAGATCAGGCCATCTTAATACGGATTACAACAGGCAACAGCGCAATAAAAATTCAAAAAAAGAGATACAGAAAGGTTTTATTTAAAGGGGGGAAATTAGCAGGTTATTTTTTTTAGCGCCATTTGCTTAATCGTTAAACCATTTTGCTTAATCCTTTAACCATTGCTTTAAACTAAAAAAACAAATACTTGCCATATGGAAAGACGAAAGTTTTTACAAACCGCAGCCTGGGGCTCAGCGGCAGTTTTGGCGGGCCTTCCGCTACTGAAAGCAAATGCAAATCCGCTGAATACGGACGTGTCAAAACTTAAGATCACTAAAATCAGGTATTACAGCGCTCCCGGTTACAATAAACCACTTTTCAACCAGGCAAGGGGCATCGTAGAAATTGAAACTGATGGCGGCATTACCGGTATTGGTGAAGGCGGATCAAAAGATATGATTGAACAATGTGCTCAAATGATGATTGGGCGGGATCCTTTCAGAATTGAGCATACCTGGCAAAATATTTACCGGGGCATGTTTTATCCCCCCGGCCGTGAAAAACTACATGCCCTGGGTGCGCTTGAAATGGCGCTCTGGGATATAAAGGGCAAAGCCCTGGGTGTTCCTGTATACGAATTACTGGGCGGTGCTACCCGTGAATTTGTAGAATGCTATGCTACCGGATTCAGGGCCTCAAAAGCTACTACAGAAGAAGGAAGGGCGCAGGATTGTATAGCAGCGGGTCTGCGTGCGTACCGCATTGGCCCCACCGGTGGAAGCGGGGAAGAAAGGTTTGATTTTTATGATAACGCTAAAAAAACAATTGATTTCTGCAAAAGAATAGATACAGCAGTGGGTGGTGGCGGCAAATGGGCAGTTGATCTGCATACCCGTTTTGACATGACCGAAGCAATTAAAATTTGCAGTGCACTGGAATCACTGGAACCTTATTTTGTTGAAGACATTATACGATCAGAAAATCCCGGGGTATATAAAACAGTTCGCCAGTTAACCAAAGTGCCCATTGCAGTAGGCGAACAATTTGGCGATCGCTGGGATACCAATGAATTGATTGAAAACAGGCTCATTGATTATACACGTGTTACATTACCAAATACAGGTGGTTTGTCGGAGTATAAAAAAATTGCCTCCATGTGCGAAACGCACTATGTGGGAATGATACCGCATTTTACAGGTCCTCTTTCTACAGCATCACTGGTACATGTGCTGGGTTCCAGCAGTCCTTCACGTTGTTTAATGGAACTTGGCGGCGGAGAACCAGAGCATCCTGCTTATTTCAATGAAGATTACATTCTCTTTAAGAATGGTAAACTATGGCTTAATCCTGCACCAGGTTTAGGTGTTAAGTTTGATCCTAAAAAAGCAGATTTTGTAATGGAGATTACTTCCAATACTAAATTTCCTCACCCGGTACTGCAAAGCCCGGATGGTGCTATACATAATTGGTAACTGTTTATTATAACTGTCATAAGAAATAATTTCCTATTAAGAACCCTTTATTATTTAACCAAAATTTTAAAACGATTGCGATGAAAAAATCACTAAAATTATTTTTTTCGCTGCTGTTATTTTGTCAAACTGCCGTTTTTGCACAAAATATAACGGTAACGGGCAGGGTAACCAGCTCAACGAATGAACCCCTTTCAGGAGTAACGGTTAAAGTAAGTGGTTCAAAACAAGGGACAAGTTCAGATGCAGCCGGTGCTTTCAGCATTGCTGCTCCAACAAAATCCACCTTAATTTTCTCCTATATTGGTTATAGTGAACAAACCATAAATGTCAACGGACGCAACACAATAAACATTGTACTGCTTTCCAATGCAGACAGTCTGCAAACCGTAATTGTAACAGCATTGGGCATCAAGAAGGAAGCAAAAAAATTGGGCTATGCTACTGCTACGGTAAATAATGACCAGATAAGCACCAATCGTACCCCCAATCTAATGAGCGGCCTGCAGGGAAAAATGGCCGGTGTTAATATCACCACTACTGCAACAGGCCCGGCAGGTTCGGTAAAAGTGCGCATCCGGGGTCAGTCTACATTCAATGCAAGCAACCCTCCATTACTTGTACTAAACGGTGTTCCTATTGACAATGGTTCTTTTGGCATTGGTGTGAGCGGGCCGCGCGCAGGCCAGGTAAACAGTTCTGATGGTGGGGATAGCTTTTCCAGTATCAACCCTGATGATGTGGAGTCAATGACCGTACTGAAAGGGGCAGCCGCATCAGCACTTTATGGCTCAAGGGCCCAGAATGGTGTTATCATGATAACAACAAAAAATAAAAGTTCGGGCAAAGGCATAGGAGTTGATTACAACGTCAATTATACCACAGATACGCCGCTGGACTTTACCGATTTTCAATATGAATACGGCCAGGGGGAAAGAGGTGTACGCCCTACAACTCCTTTTCCGCAATCGGGTGTATGGAGTTTTGGTGAAAAATTTCAACCTGGTATGACGCAGGTTTTGTTCTCTGGTGAAACATTCCCCTATGCACCGGTGCGTAACAGGTATAAACAATTCTATAATACCGGGACCAACCTCACCAACACCGTTACTTTATCAAATTCGGGTGATAAAGGCGGATTCAGCCTTTCATTGTCCAATACCGATAACAAAGGCATTATACCCAATTCAAAATTCAACCGCCGGTCGGTAAATCTTGGTTTTACGCAAAACGTAACAAAACAACTCACCGTTTTTGGTAACGTCAATTATTCAAATGAAAAAAATACCAATCCACCCCAGGTAAATACACAGGATATGGATATTACTACCGTGTTATACACGCTGGCTAATTCCATGCCTTTCAAAGCGCTTGAACAAAACCAGACATTGGTAAATGGTAATGAGTTTGTAATGGCAAGGTTCCTGGTAAGAAACAATCCTTATTATTCTGCAAATTATAGAAAAGAAAATATTCTGCGCGACAGGGTGATTGGCAATGTGGCGGTAAAATACCAGTTTACACCCTGGTTGTATGCACAAGGAAGACTTGCCCAGGACATGTATACCCGCTACCAGGATTATAATATCCCCAATGGGTATGCGCCCATTCCCGCTGCGCCTTCGGGTTTTGTCAATGGATCATTTACCCAGGATATCCGCCGCTACAGGGAAAGAAACTATGACTTCCTTATTGGCGCCACACGTAAGTTTGGAACCATCGGCGTTGATGTTACTGCCGGAGGCAACCAGATGTATCGCAAGAGCGAATACAACAGTGTGCTGGCAACTGATTTCACAATACCTGGTCTCTACACCGTACAAAATGGAAGGGTAAAAGACCCTATTTACAGTAAATCAGAAAGAAAAGTCAACTCGCTGTATGGTGCGCTGGAATTATCTTACAAAAACTTTTTGTATTTAAACGCCACTGCGCGCAACGACTGGTTCTCTACCCTGGCGCCAGAACATAACAATGTACTTTATCCTTCAGTGAGTGCCAGTTTTATATTCTCTGATGCGCTTAGGAGCAAGATGCCCTCCTGGGTGAATTTTGGGAAGGTTCGTGTGGCCTATGCAGAAGTGGGGTCTGATGGTGATGTGGACACCTATGCAAATGCGTTGTACTACGGAGTAAACAATAATCTGTATCCCAACCCTGCTGGTGCCACCGTACCCATTGGTGGAATCACTGCTTCCCGCGTGCCGAACCCCAATCTGCAACCATCCAGAACTTCAGAAATAGAAGCTGGTGTGGAACTGAGAATGTTTGGTAACCGGGTAAATTTGGATCTTTCGTACTACCGTAAAACAACCAAAGATCAGATACTCGGTATATTAACTTCAGACGCATCTTCCTATACAAGCAAACTGATCAATGTGGGCAAAAGCATGAACAAGGGTATTGAAATGATGTTAAACGTGGTACCCGTGCAGACAAATGCGTTTAAATGGGATGTAACGCTGAATGCCTCCTACAATACTTCCAATGTTATAAAACTCGGGCCCAATGCTGCTGACACATCCATTAACGTATCTAACGGTGGCGGACGTATCCTGAGACAGGTGGTAGGTAAACCTATTGGCGCTTTGTATACTTACATGTACCTGAGAGATAAAACAGGACAGCAGGTATTTGACAAAGCCAGTGGTAAACCAATGCGCAATGAAACACCTCAATATGTTGGAAATGTTTTACCGAAATATTTTGGTGGCATCACCAATTCATTTAATTATAAAGGGCTTTCTTTGTCTGTATTAATTGATTTTAAACTGGGTGCAAAAATGATAGCAGGTTCTAACCAGAATGCACTGCGCCATGGCCTGCAAAAAAGAACACTGGTTGGCCGTGCAGAAGGATATGTAATTGGTAAAGGTGTTAATCCCGATGGAGGTGTTAATACCACGCACACAGATATTCAACCATTTTATGAAACACCTAATGTATTGGGTGTAAATGAAGATTGGGTGTTCAATTCTGGCTTCTGGAAATTACGCCAAATCACGCTGGGATATGATTTCACGAAATATGTTAGAAGTATAAAGTTTATAAAAGGATTAAAACTGAGTGCGGTTGCAAACAATGTAGCCATATTAAAAAAATGGACGGAAAATATGGATCCGGAAAATACCGCTAACATTTCCGATAACGAAACGGGGCTTGACTTCTGGACACCTGTGCCACCAACAAGAAGCCTTGGCTTTAACCTCAGTGTTAAATTCTGATTGATTTAAAATTATAAACGCAATTAAAAAATATTGTATGCTGTATTATAAAAAACACCTGACGTTCCTGCTTGCAGCAACCATGTTGCTGGCAAGTTGTGATAAAGGATTTAAAGATCTTAATGTAAATAAAGTTGATCCTATTGCATTGGATCCGCAGATTGTAATGAACGATGCGGTTATATTAACCGTGTATCCGGATAATTTTGGAACACTGGGCATGCTGTGTTATAATTTTCCCATCGTGCAGCAAATTGTTACGCCATTTGGAAGTTCATTGTCCGGCGGAAATTACAATATCAAGAACACTGCTAATTCCGGTCTTGTCTGGACAAATTTTTACCAGAATGTTTTGAAGCAAAACCTGGACGTACTTACTAAAACAAAAAGCAATGCCAGTCTTACCAACCTGTACAATGAAGCAAGGATATGGAAAGCACATAGCTTTATGATCCTGACGGACACTTATGGCGATATTCCTTATACAGAAGCTGCCCAGGGATTCATTGCCAATATCAGTTATCCAAAATACGACAAACAGGAAGTTATATACAAAGACATCTTAAAAGAACTGGATGAAGCAACGGCAGCACTGGATGCTTCCAAACCTGCTTCTGCAAACGATATTCTTTACGGCGGTAATGTAATAAGCTGGAAACGATTTGGCTATTCTTTACTGCTGAGAGCGGCTATGCGTCTTTCTAAAGTAGCCCCCGATGTTGCAAAAACCTATGTTACAAAAGCAGTGGCAGGCGGGTTAATGCAATCAAACAGCGACAATGCCGTTATCCGTCACACATCTTTGTACAACAACTGGATTGCAGTTCATTTAACAGCCCGCGAAAAAGCGAATTTTTATCTTGCAAAACCTTTTCTTGATTTCCTGAAAACAAACAATGACCCCCGGTTGAATGGCATTGCAGTACGTGCACCGGGTGCTACTTCGGGCGCAGACCAGGTTCCCGCAAAAACCACGTCCGACCCAACCAAACAAATTGGTATGCCAATGGGCTATGATGATGTGTCCATCAAAAATACATTTGCCGCCAACGGTGTGGTTAGTTTGTATGATTATTCACAGGTAAACCTGAACACTGTGCTGAACCTCACTGCGCCTGAATACCTGGTAACCTATTCTGAAACGCAATTATTACTGGCAGAAGCCGTAGTAAGAACATGGGCTACCGGTGACGCAGCAGCGCTTTATAAATCAGGCATCGAATCGCACATGCGCCAGATGGCAGATTACGGTTCAACAGCAGCTATCTCAGAAGCAAACATTACCATTTATACAGCGGCTCATCCGCTTGATCCTGCTAAAGCACTGGAACAAATCAATACGCAATACTGGGTTTCTTCATTCATGAATGGAAGTGAAACATGGGCAAATTTCAGGAGAAGCGGGTTTCCTGCTTTAACTAAAACGCCCTATCCCGGTTCTGAAATTACCGGCAATTTTATCAGGCGCATGCCTTATCCGGATGGTGAAACAATTGTGAACAAAGCAAACCTTGATGCAGCCGTTGCTGTACAAGGTCCCAATGATCTTAATACACCGGTTTGGTGGGATAAATAATTGTTTACGCGTTGTGCACCTAAAATGAGATTACTGAGAAACTTTCATCACCTTTTCACAGGCTCAATATGACCGGGTTTAATTTCCTGTCATATTGAGCAATGTGTAAAAGATCTGCAGGAGCAGGTTAAAAGGGAAAATTATCTGATAGCACAATACCGTAGTTTCAATTAAAGGCAGGAAATTTTTACCAGTTTTGTTCACCTATATTTCATTGAATGGAAAATTATTTATTGGGTTGCGACTGGGGAACATCTTCATTTCGCCTGGGTTTATATAGTTTAGCGGATGCTGTGCTTGTTGATGAAATTCAATCAGGAGATGGAATATCCGGGATTCACCGCAACTGGCAAAACGGCAACTATAAAGCCAGGGGAATTTCGAAAACTCAACTGTTCCGTGAAAAACTTTTAACGCAGATAAATATCCTATCAACTAAAATAGCTGTTGGTCTTGAAAATACACCTGTACTTATTTCGGGTATGGCATCCTCCTCTATTGGCATAGATGACGTTCCCTACGCGGATCTGCCATTCAGGCTGGATGGCAGCCAGGTAAAGAGCAGGAAGTTAGAGGCACAGGAAGATTTTCCCCATGAAATTATTTTAATATCGGGTGTACAAGGTGAGCAGGACGTAATGCGGGGTGAAGAAACACAGTTGATTGGTATCTGGTCATTGCTTATGGACAGGGGCCGCCAGCCAAAAGAGGCCATTATCATTTTTCCCGGTACACACTCAAAACATGTGTACATTAAAGATGGCCAGTTAATACATTTTAAAACCTTTATGACGGGTGAAATGTACCAGGTTATTGGTAACCACAGCATATTAAAAGACTCTGTAAAAATGGATGATGCATATGAACCATCCGCGACAGATACGCAGGCTTTTAAAATGGGGATAAAAAATTCCGGAACAACGGGTTTATTAAATAGTTTATTCACTGTGCGCACCAACCAGCTTTTTAACCGGTTCAATAAAACCCAGAATACTTTTTACCTGAGTGGATTACTGATTGGCAGT
>JBDSOC010000113.1:0-52335 GCA_039915085.1 Chitinophagaceae bacterium | reverse complement strand
CAAGTGTACCACTATAATCATCGGGCATCAAAATTGAAAAATTTTTTGTCGAGTTGTTAGCGGTGGCTGCCAATTGATTTAGCTGGATGGTGTCAGGGTTGTGCCCATGTAAAAAAAGTAATCTTTCTGCCAGCACAGTACCTGATTCGTTCATTACGGACAATTGTAACACGCCGGTGCTAAAATTATTAAGCAGCAGCGGGTACGGAGCAGTCAGAATGGTATCCAGCGGATCGTTAAATGTTGTGTCATTAAAATGAATTTTTGTAACAGAAAAATGATTTTCCATCTGCGCGCATAAAATCAGGTTTTCAAATTTTTCTTTGTCTATACCAGTTCTTGAAATATGAAAAAATACACTGTCAGCCATTTCAGTATGGTGTGCCTCCGCATGAAAAACAATTCCATTTTTTTGTACATCAGGCAAAGGAATTTTTTGGGTGATACCATTCACAGTTACCAGTGCGGTATAAATAGTTTGCGGGGTGCAATGAATAACAAAACTTCCCATACCATCATGTTCCGTTTTTAGCAGTGCTATGGTATCTCCCAGGTTATTAAATATTTTCCCGGATGTATTAACAGGTAACCCATTTGAATCAACCGCTTTAAAAGCTACCAGGCTGGAAAGCCGGTTAACCAGGTTACCGCCTTCCGGAAAAAATTGAACTGAAAAACCATTATGACCGGTAGCAGTCGTTTTCTTTTCGTTTGGTCCTTTGTCAGCAATCGAAATCTTCCGGTAGAAAAATAGTGACGTGTTGAAATTTAGCATCCAGGCGGTGTAAGCCCGTATATAATAATCTCCCGTGCGCAAGCCAGCAGGCAGTAAAAATTCACCGGAAACCATACCTTTCTTAACAGGCAGCATAGCCCTGGTTACAACAAACCCTTTGTCGTTAAAAAGTTCAACATACACTGTATTACTAATCGGTGAGGGCTTCGATTGGTAAGTAATGCATCCACTGAACCAAATAGTTTCTGCAGAAAAATAAGATTGCTTATTAAGTTGCAGGTAAACTTTTTCCTGTGGATAATTGCGGTAATACTCTGCTAAGGCCCGCCTCATTGGGGGTATGGGATCAGTTGGCTGGGTAAATGACTTACTGCAAATACCTAATAAAAATATGATAAGGATATTTTTTATGAAATCAGTGTTTTGATTAGATTCGCTGATAATGATTATGACAGTTGCTGAAGTTAATACAAATGCACTTGTTCTGGTAACAAACATGTTTGAACTCTGATTGGTAATTGGCAACTCTGTCGCGTCCAACTAATTCCTTCTCAACCTTCGGGGACCAATTACTAATTACTTTCTCTTTTTTCCCTATCTTACCCCTATAATCAACGATTGTATATGAACAATTCTTACATCCTTGCATTGGACCAGGGCACTACCAGTTCAAGAGCCATATTATTTAACCATGATGGTGATATAATTACTACAGCACAAAAAGAATTCACGCAGCTTTATCCGCAACCAGCCTGGGTAGAACATGATGCAGAAGAAATATGGAGCTCTCAGTTCAGTGTAATGGCAGAAGTAATTGCCAAACAAAATATTACTACAAAACAAATTGCAGCCATCGGTATCACCAATCAAAGAGAAACAACCATTGTATGGGATAAAAAAACCAGCAAGCCCGTGTACAATGCTATTGTATGGCAGGACCGGCGCACAGCTGCTTTTTGTGACGAACTGAAAGGAAGGGGAATGGCTGCTACTATACAACAAAAAACAGGGTTGATTATCGACGCTTACTTTTCTGCAACAAAATTAAAATGGATACTGGATAGTATTCCCGGTGCAAGAGATAAAGCCAATAAAGGAGAGCTGGCATTTGGTACAGTAGATACATGGCTCACCTGGAAACTCTCTGGCGGCAAACTGCATATCACGGATGTGTCCAACGCATCCAGGACCATGTTATTAAATATTCATACCTGCCAGTGGGATGATGAATTATTGCAGTTATTTGATATTCCACGTAACATTTTACCCGAAGTAAAACAATCCAGTGAAGTATATGGTATTACTGAACATGGTGATATTCCCATTGCAGGCATTGCAGGTGACCAGCAATCAGCATTGTTTGGGCAAATGTGTACCAGTCCGGGCATGGTAAAAAATACTTATGGCACCGGTTGCTTTATGCTGATGAATACCGGGGAGAAAGCAGTAAGTTCTACCAATAATTTACTTACCACCGTTGCGTGGAAAATAAATAATAAAACTGCTTACGCACTCGAAGGCAGTATTTTCATTGCAGGCGCAGTAGTGCAATGGTTAAGAGATGGATTGCAAATGATACGTTCCGCAGCGGAAGTTGAAACACTTGCTACGCAGGTTACAGATACAGGTGGCGTATACCTGGTACCGGCATTTGCAGGTTTGGGTGCTCCTCACTGGAACCAGTATGCGCGGGGAAGTATGTTTGGTGTTACGCGCGGCACTACCAAAGCACATATTGCCCGTGCAGCACTGGAGAGCATCTGTTACCAGGCTACCGATGTATTAAAAGCAATGGAATCTGATTCCGGTATCAGTATAAAAGAATTAAGGGTTGATGGCGGTGCTACCATTAATAACCTGCTCATGCAATTTCAGAGCGATATTTTACAGGTGGGTGTAGTACGGCCCAAAGTATATGAAACTACAGCCTCAGGTGCGGCTTACCTGGCCGGACTTGCCGTTGGTTACTGGTCCAGTGTAGAAGAAGTACAAAAACAATGGCAGGCAGACAAAACTTTTAAACCTGCTATGGCAACTGATAAAACAGCAGTGCTCATGCGTGGCTGGCAGCGTGCAGTAAAGGCCAGCATTGCATGGGCGGATGACACAGCATCGTGAGGAGTGTAAGGCCTGAGACGGTCAGCCCTCCGGGAGTAGCATCTATCGCGCTTTGCGTCTGACGTCTCACGCCTGATAAGATTTAGAGACTTAAAAACAAACCATGAATCGTCAGAAGATGATAGCCCAAATGGAATCCCACACAGGCGAATGGGATATCTGCATTATTGGTGGCGGGGCTACCGGCCTTGGCGCAGCAATTGATGCTGCTTCACGTGGCTACACTACTATTTTATTTGAACAAACCGATTTTGCAAAAGGCACTTCGTCACGCTCTACTAAATTAGTACATGGTGGTGTACGTTACCTGCAACAGGGAAATATTAAATTAGTAATGGATGCCTTGAAAGAAAGAGGCACCCTGAAAAAAAATGCACCGCACCTGGTAAAAAATCAATCTTTTATCGTTCCCAATTATAAATGGTGGGAAGGTCCTTATTATGGGCTTGGCCTTAAAGTATATGATTGGATGAGTGGCAATCTTGGATTGGGCCCGTCTGAATGGCTGAGCAAGGAAGAAGTACTGGAACGGGCACCTACCCTTGATCCTGCTGATTTACGCGGCGGGGTTTTATATCATGATGGACAGTTTGATGATGCAAGGCTGGCTATTAACATGGCGCAAACTGCCGCAGCATATGGAGGTTGTTTAATAAATTATTGCGGTGTAAAAGGATTTTGTAAAACGGAAGGAAAAATAACGGGTGTGCAGGTAAAAGATCAACTGAGTGGAAAAGAATATGAAGTAAAATGCAAAGCTGTCATCAATGCCACCGGTGTTTTTAGTGATGCGGTGCAGCATATGGATGATGCTGCCAAAACAAAAACAATCTCGCCCAGCCAGGGAATCCACATTGTGCTGGATAAGGAATTTTTACCCGGCAACAGCGCTATTATGATACCGCATACAGATGACGGCCGGGTATTATTTGCTGTACCCTGGCATAAAAAAATAATTGTCGGCACCACGGATACTGCCGTAAAAAAAATAAATGAAGAACCCGTTGCACAGGCAGGTGAACTGGATTTTATTATTCAGCACATTGGCCGGTATCTTACCAAAGATCCTGGCATTACTGATGTAAGAAGTGTTTTCGCTGGCCTGAGGCCGTTAGTAAAAGAGGAAAGTAAAAAAACAGCGGAGCTTTCAAGGGATCATGTTATTACCATTGCGGCCTCGGGTTTAATTAATATACTGGGTGGCAAATGGACCACTTACCGTAAGATGGCGGAAGATGTAATAAACACAGCTGCTATTAATAATATGCTTCCTCACAAAGATTGCATTACTGAAGATTTACCTATACACGGCGCCCAGCTTACTGATGATTACAGCAATGACTATTATTATTATGGAAGCGATCAGCCGGCTATCGAAGCACTTGCAGCAGCAGATATTTCTTTACGGGAAAAAATACACGAACGCCTCCCTTATACAAAAGCCGCCATTGCATGGGCAGTACAGGAAGAGATGTGTATTACAGTTGATGATGCGCTTGCAAGAAGAACAAGGGCCATCCTGTTAGATGCAAAAGCGGCTTTGGAAGCAGCACCGGACGTTGCAGCATTGATGGCAAGACTGATGAATAAGGATAAAAAATGGGAAGATGAACAGGTAGCAGCTTTTAAAAAAATAGCATTAAATTATATTCCGATTGCAAACCACTAACTAAAATCAACGATTATGCACCCTTTTCTAGGTGAATTTCTTGGCACTGCCATTCTTATTATTTTAGGTGAAGGCGTAGTAGCCAACGTAGTACTTAATAAAACAAAAGGTAACAACAGTGGGTGGATAGTCATTACGTTTGGTTGGGCAATTGCAGTGTTTACAGGAATTTTTGTAGCATCTCATTTCAGCAAAGCACACCTCAATCCCGCATTTACCCTGGCCGCTGCCTATATAGGAAATGGTTTTAGCTGGGCCGATGTGCCTGTATACATCGGGGGCCAGTTTCTCGGAGCTATGACAGGTGCGTTGTTGGTGTGGCTTGCTTATAAATTGCATTTTGTTGCTACACCCGATGCAGATTTGAAGCTGGCGGTATTCTGCACCAGCCCGGCTATACGCAGCACACCCAATAATTTAATAACAGAAATGATTGGCACTTTTATACTTGTATTTGCCGCACTTTATATTGCCGCTCCTGCCAGTACACTGGGCGCATTGGACGCTTTGCCGGTAGCGCTGGTGGTGTTGGGTGTTGGTTTATCATTGGGTGGCCCTACCGGTTATGCTATTAATCCAGCCCGCGATCTTGGACCGCGCCTTATGCACGCTTTTTTGCCTATTACGGGTAAAAGGGACAGCGACTGGGGTTATGCCTGGATACCAGTTTTGGGCCCTGTTGTGGGCGGTATGCTGGCCGGCGTGGCGTTTAAATTTTTATAAAATTTCAATTGTACATAACCGTTATTATTTGCTGTTATATTTTGTAAAGGCAGGACTTATATTCAATAAATTTGAAAGCAGCAGAATTATCCATATAAAGCGTATAAGTGTTTTAAATTAACATCTTTATTGAATTATTGTTTTTCTGGGGCACCCTCCCCATCCTTTTGCAGCCTCACCGGATAATCCTATAAATCAGATTAACCAATTGATCATAAAAAAAATTGGTTTTTGTAAGGCACCTGTAAAATAAATTTTACCTTCAAATAAAATAAATCATGGCAACAATAAAACTGAGTGAAATTAACACAAGGGCGCCCAAAGATTTTGACAAAGAGGAAATCAAAGAAAAGAATATAAAAATAACAGATGAACTGAATGAACTGCAAAACCTTTTATATGCGGAAGGAAAGTATTCCATATTAATTGTAATACAGGGCATGGATGCCAGCGGCAAAGACGGCGTTATCAGGAACATATTTGGCAAACTAAATCCGCAGGGTGTAACAGTAAAATCTTTTAAAGCACCATCGGCAGAAGAATTATCACATGATTTTTTATGGCGCATTCACAGTCATACCCCTGCAAAAGGAATAATACAGATTTTTAACCGTTCGCATTATGAAGATATCCTTATAACAAGGGTACACAAATGGTGCAATGATGAAACTGCTAAAAAAAGAATGAAAGCCATTAATGATTTTGAAAAATTACTGACAGAACATAACAATACCATTATTTTAAAATTCTACCTTCATATATCACCGGAAGAACAACAGGAAAGACTGAAGGAAAGAATAAAGGACCCCACCAAGCAATGGAAATACAATGAAAATGATTTTACCGAAGCAAAATTATGGAAGGAATATATGGCGGCATATGAAGATTGCTTTGAAAATTGCAATGATATACCCTGGACTGTGGTGCCGGCAGATCAGAACTGGTATAAAAAATATATAATAGCCAAACAACTGCTCAATGTACTCGCGGATTTAAAAATGCAATACCCCGGAATAAAAAAATAATTTTTTTGTTATTTGATGCAACTATTTTCAATCGATTTACAACTTAATCGTAAATTCATGCTATAAGCCAATTACCTTACAACTAAAATCAACTAATTATGGGCATGCTTAAAGAATTTAAAAATTTTGTTTTGCGCGGCAATGTAGTTGACCTCGCAGTGGCGGTAGTTATTGGCGCAGCATTTAACGCCATTGTTTCTTCTTTGGTTGATAATGTAATTACACCCCTGTTATTGGCACCGGCTCTAAAAGCAGCCAATTTACAGGATATTGATAAGCTTGCCTGGGGTGCAGTTAAATACGGCAGTTTTTTAGCAGCCATTATTAAATTTATAATCATTGCTTTCATTCTGTTTCTTATTGTTAAGGCAATGAAAAGTCTTGAAAGAAAAGCAGTACCCCCTGCCGTAGAAGCATCCTCTACAGATAAACTCTTAATAGAAATCCGTGATGCGTTAAAGACAAATAAAACACCGTAGTCTTATAAAATATTAATTGGGAAATGGCAAAAGCCATATTCGCTTTATCCAAAAATAATATTTCAAATATATTACCGGCATTTCAAACTTATTGAAATGCCGTTTTTATAGAATAGGCTTACCAGATATACTTTATTAATCCTGCAACTACTGTTGGCCGCTTACTGTCTGGCATGGGTATTGATAAAAACTAAAAAACTACAAATGAAAAAGATATTACTGTTTATCTCTTTGTTTACAACCGTTATAAGCTTAACCGCCCAGGATAAAACTGTTCAGGAATTAAAAGATGCCAGTTCTAAAACCATCGCAAAGGATCCCAATGACACCATTCCAAAAACCTGGAAAACAGGCGGCCTTTTTAACTTCACATTCGGGCAAACATCTCTTTCTAACTGGGCGGCCGGTGGCGATAATTTACAAATAAATATCAATGGTGCCCTGAACGTGTATGCGTTTTATGCGAAAGACAGGGATGCATGGGATAACAGCCTGGATTTAGGGCTTGGATACATAAAAACAACTTCGCTGGGGAGCCGTAAAAGCAATGACCAGATTGATTTTACATCAAAGTATGGCTATAAACTAACCTCCACCAGTAAATGGTATGCCAGCGCACTTATTAATTTCCGCACACAATTTGCACCTGGTTATAGTTATCCGGATGCTACAACATCAACTAAAATATCCGATTTTTTATCTCCCGGGTATGCGTTGTTGTCGCTCGGTTTTGACTTTAAACCCAATAAAGATTTCTCCCTGTTTTTATCTCCTGTTACCAGCCGTTGGGTAATTGTAACCGCCACTGGTTTAAACCCATTAACACCCACTCAAAAAGGGAATGTCTATGGCGTTCCATTGGGCAAAACAGTTGTTAATGAAATTGGTGCTTATTTGAGTGCGAATTATTTTAAGGAAATTGTAAAGAATGTAACATATAAAGGCAAACTCGATTTGTTTTCAAATTACAGGCACAACCCGCAAAATGTGGATGTGTACATGACCAACTTTTTTAGCGCCAATGTTTTCAAAGGAATTTCTTTTACAATTGGCCTGGATATCATTTATGATGATGATGTAAGAATTTTTGGTAAAGACTTAAATGGCGCCCGTACGCAATTAAGGGAATACATAGGTATTGGTTACCTTAAAAAATTCTGATAATATTTTTTATACTTTTTATCAAAAGCAATACGATCCGGAAGGCAGGCGATGTTGAGGCAGGTAATACACATTGATAAATACCCTGATACAAAAAAATAACTGAATTCCCTTATAATTGTGATGTATACTTAGGGTATTAATCATTCCGTACCAGTAAAATACTGTGGATATAGCGTTAAGATCTTTACCGGGTCTGTCATTTTACGGCAACAGGCCTGAAGTATTATTTCCTTACATTTGTCAGGTTTCAGCGCAGGCTGCAAGTATTTCTTTTTTTAGCAGTAAATGAATTAACGTGAGTGCACCATCTTACCAGATAAAATTAGCGCAGTTTGAAGGCCCGTTCGACCTTTTACTATTTTTTATTGAGCGCGATGAACTGGATATCTATAACATACCCATTACTACAATCATCAATGATTTTCTTGATTTTGTACACAGCCAGGAAAAATTAAATATTGAATTATCAAGCGAGTTTATATTATTTGTGTCAACCCTTATGCGAATAAAGGCGAAGATGCTGTTGCCACGCAAAGAGATTGATGCACAGGGTAATGAAATAGATCCAAGGCAGGAGCTGATTGATAAAATTCTTGAATACAAAAAATACAAAGAGGCTGCTGCTCAAATGGCAGATATGGAAGCCATCAGGATGTTAATGGTGAAAAGAGGCAACCTGCAAAAAGAAATAGCCAGTATTGGTGAAGAAGCAGGAGAAGGCACAGAAATTCAGAACATCACCCTGTACAAGCTGATGAAATCTTTTGAAAAAGCCATGCAGCGCATGTATGATCGCAATCACCGGCCAGTGCATACAGTGGTTCGTTATAATTATTCCATGGAAGAAAGCCGCGAATTCCTGTTGAAAATGGTTGAGACTGAAAAAACAACGGCTTTTGAGAAGATTTTTGATATCTGTGAGAACCGCATCCATGCACTTTTTCTTTTTCTTTCCCTGCTTGAACTTACGCAGGCAAAATATATGTTTATCATCACCGGCGAAGGAAGAAACAACTTCATTATTGAGTTCAATGAGAACAGGGAAGAAGATGTGCCATTTGAATTGCCAACCGCCAATCCTGCATAAATTTACTGACGAATAGGCTGAACACCCGATTCTAAATCATTGATTCTGGCTTTGGTACGCAAATTGATGTTTAAACATCAAAATTAAAACAAAATATATGAAAACAATATTTCACCCGGCTGCTGAAAGGGGACACGCAAATTTTGGTTGGTTAGATAGTCATCATTCATTCAGCTTTGGTCAATGGCACAATGCACAAAAAATGCATTTTGGAGCCCTGAGGGTATTGAATGATGATATGGTTAAAGGCGGTGCAGGTTTTGGAACGCATCCCCATGATAATATGGAGATAGTCTCAATTCCGCTGGCAGGCGCATTGGCCCATAAAGACAGCACAGGTACCAGTGAAGTAATCAATACAGGTGATGTGCAAATTATGAGTGCGGGTTCCGGACTTTCACATTCTGAATTCAATGCATCTAAAACAGACCCGGTAAATTTTTTACAGGTATGGTTATTCCCAAAAGAAAAGGATATTAAACCACGCTATGATCAAAAAACCTTTAATGCCGCGGACAGGGTTAATAAATGGCAGGTAGTGGTTAGTCCTGATGAAAAAGACAAAGCGGTTTGGATTAACCAGGACGCGAAATTTTCACTGGCTACTATTGAGGCAGGAAAAGAACTGGAATACAAAAATGCTTTTGCTGGTAATGGCGTTTATTTCTTTGTGCTTGAAGGAAAAGCAACTATAGCAGATAAAGAATTAGATAAAAGGGATGCAATAGGTGTTTCTGAAACAGCTGACATAACGGTGAAAGCCACTGATACTGTTTCTATTCTTGCAATAGAAGTACCGATGTTAAATTAAAAAATAAAAAGGAGGTCCCATGACCACACGAACAATAGCGCATATAGAAAGCGCAACCAATGAAAAAGTGGGTGATTTTAAAATAAAAAATGTATTACCCACCCGCAACCTTAAACAAGTTGATCCGTTTTTACTGATACATCATATGAGCCCGTTTGAATTAAAGCCCGGCGCAGAAACACGCTTGCCGCCACACCCGCATGCAGGTTTTGAAGTAGTAACCTATTTGCTGGATGGTGAATTTTTTCACAGAGATAGCAAGGGCCATAACCAGATAGCAAAGGGTGGCGATGTAAACTGGATGACATCCGGTGAAGGCATTATTCACTCTGAAGGGCCATCTGAAAATATTTTAAAAAATGGGGGAACTGTGCAATTATTGCAGTTATGGATTAACCTGCCTGCAGATAAAAAACAATTGGCCTCAACCTTCAGGCATTATGCAAGTGAGACATTCCCGGTAGTTGAAAATGAAAAAGCCTGGCTTAAAGTAGTGATTGGTAATTATGAAGGAAAGACCTCTCCTGTGAGCACGCATACGCCTGTGTTTTTGTACCATGTAAAAATTAAGAAAGGAGAATTGATTACCATACCCGTAAAAGAAAGCTATACCGCCGCTATTTATATTATGCAGGGAAAAATAAAAGTGCTGAACAAAGAACCGGTAGCGGGCGAACTGGTAGATTTTACTATAGACGGAAACCAGCTGGCATTTACAGCCATGGAAGATGCAGAAGTATTGGTCCTGGGCGGAGAACCCATCAAAGAAAAAGTAGTAAGCTATGGTCCTTTTGTAATGAATAGTTTTGAAGAAATACAGCAGGCCATTGCTGATTATGAAACTGGAAAGATGGGTGTACTGGAATATTAACCCGCAATAAAATTATAACACTGTGAAAACTAAAAACCCGGGCAAATCCGGGTTTTTTCTTGCATTAATATCAGGAGATTTTAAGTATCATTTTTTCAGCTTAAGATCGTTTTCAAAATTGCAGTACCGATCTGATTATTTATTATAGCTACACAAAATTAAGCGATTGTTCAATTAACGGCTCCGCTATAATAAATATACAGCAATACATTCTTTGGTGCATTATCAAGTATGGTTGCCAGCTCTTCTAAAAATACCGGGGCCACGGCAGGGCAACCTTCTGTTTGTGTTATAGGGTATTTGCTTTCTGTATCGGGTATACTGCCCATGGAATGTAATACAACATATCTTTTTAAAGCATTGTTATTGGTTTTGTTGAGTCCGTATAATTTATATGATAAACCAAAAGCACCATTATAAGCTTTCCCTATTTTATATACACCCAATGAAGTACAATTACTTCCTTCATCGTTGGAAAATTTCCTGTCGAAAGTAAATTTTTCATTTCCCTTTCCATGAGCCACCAATCCTTTTTTTATGATGCTGTCGTTTGCCAGGTTAACAACAAAAAAACGGTCTTTACCAGATTTCACCTGCATATCTATAAAAAACGCGACAGCAGTATCGTAATTATTTTCGGCTGCAAACTTTTTTATTTTCCTGGCTTTTTGCTGCAGGGTTTCGGAAGAATATTTTTCGATTCCTTTTTCAGGCCGCAGCATCGTATAAGATGGTGGTATAAAAACATACTTACCGCCTTTCTCAATAATTTTATTTGAAGCGGGTTTATTAACCTTGCTAACTGTATCAGGGTTGTATTCAGGAGGACCGGTTAAACTGGTCTTTTTATTCGAAACAGGTAAATGTTGTTTATTAATCAAAGCAGGTGCGCTGCTGGTATCTGCACTGCTTATTGTGCGAACGCCTGTACAGGCAGTTAACGCCATGAAGGCAAACCCGGTTAAGGTTTTCAAATAGTTAAGGTACATGGGTACGAACGGTTAAGATCAAAAAAAATAATACCAAATGGTTTAACCGGAAGAGGGATTATAGCTTTTACAATATTACCCGGGTATTTAATTAGATAGTTGTAAGGATAAACTGTATTGCACTACAAAAATTGTAAAAAACAGTAAATACTGCAATAGTAGTTTTACTAAATATGAAAAAAATATTTCGTAAAAACAACAAAACCCGGCAAATTGCCGGGTTTTGCAAGAAATATTGTTGGTAGTTATTAATGTCTTGTCTGTGCATCATGCTTCTGACGATAAATAGCACGGCTGGTGCGGTTTTGTTCCCTGTGTAATTTTACTCTTTCTTTTCTGGTAACAACACCATCTGCTTTTGCTTCTTTTTTATCATGCTGAATTTTGACTTCGCGGCCTTCCAAATGTTTGGTTTCCTTTGCAGTTAATTCACCATCTTTCACTCCATTGGCTATTCTTTTCTGCTGATTTTCCTGTCTTTCCTTTACTACCGGTGTTTTTGTTTGCGCAAAACCTGCAGAAGCTACTGATACAAAAGCCAGTACTAAACCGGCAGCAATGAAATTCTTTTTCATAAAGTTGATGTTTTATTTTTTTAAATTATTTACACATCATAGACCCTCCTCTGTCTGCAAGGTTTAAAAGAGATTAAAAAAAAATTAAAAGCCTGATTAAATCAATACAAGGCCAGTCTTTTACAAAATCCCATTCCCGAAGTCTCGGGACCCAACATCCGGTAGTCTATTCATAAATCCATAACAGCATCGGTTGTTTACTGTCTTCTATTAGTACAGCCAGATCTTTTAGAAATCCTGGGGATACAGTTGGGCAACCATCGCTCTGGCATATGGGATACGGTTCTACTGGTTCTTCGGGTACGCATTGCATAGAATGTAAAACCACAAACCGGCTATAGGCATTACTGTTAGTAGCATCAAGCCCGTATAATTTATATGCCAGTCCAAACCTTCCCTTGTAAGACACACCCACTTTGTATTTCCCCAATGATGTACATCCGCATCCAAGCGTGTTTCCATATTTTCTGCCTGCTAACCAGTCCTGGTTACAACGGCCATGCGTTACAAGGCCAGTAGCCAGTACAATATTTTTTTTCATGTCATATACAAAGAACCGCTGTTTTCCCGACGCAATACTCATGTCTATTAAAAAACAAAATTGCATATTGAATTTGTTACCCGCAGCATATTGCTTTGCAGCAATGGCAATACCATCTAGTTTATTTTTTACCGTATTATCAGCAATGGTTACTGCCGCAGTTGTATGCGCATTCGCTGTACCATTATGGTGTAATTTGTTTACATACCATGCGGCACTGCCGGCTGTAAAAACTAACAGTGTAATTACCGCCGCAAAAAGTAAACGTTTCATGAAGGAGGGGTTGGTTAAACAGCAGATGCCCGGCATAACTTCTTCCATAAAGCGTATAAAGGAAAAGCTACAGTGTTACAATAAATTTAACAACCTGTTACTGCTTGCGCAGGATTGAAAGATTTTATGGCAGTTGCCATACTGCATAAAAAAAGCCAGCAGGAGAAGGCTGGCAATAAAGAAATCAATCTATTTTTTATCAGGCCGTTGATTTTACCTGTATTTTTTCTTTCATCATTTCTCTCACGGCATCTGCAATACCATTGGCATCAAAACCACATTCTTTATGCAGTTCTTTTAAGCTGCCATGTTCTACGTAATGATCTGGTATACCCAGCATTTTTATCCTGGCAGTATATTGATGCGCAATCATAAATTCTGCCACGGCCGTACCAAACCCACCGGTAGTAGTTCCATCTTCAACGGTAATTATCTTGTTGTATTTACCAAATATTTCGTGCAGCATTTGTTCGTCCAGTGGTTTGGCAAAACGCATATCATAATGAGCAGGGTTCAGGCCATCATTCTTCAAATCACGTATGGCAGCAGCGGCAAAATTACCCGGGTGGCCCAGGGAAAGAATGGCAATATCTTTTCCATCTTTTAATTTTCTGCCGGTGCCAATTTGTATAGCCTTCATTTCCGTTCTCCATTCGGGCATTACACCTTCTCCGCGCGGATAGCGGATAACAAAAGGATCCTTTGTTTCATCCAGTTGCGCAGTATACATCAGGTTACGCAATTCACTTTCATTCATTGGTGCGCTTATTACCATGCCGGGTATGCATCGCATGTAAGCAATATCATACGCCCCGTGGTGAGTAGGTCCGTCTTCTCCTACCAAACCTGCGCGGTCCAAACAAAATATTACCGGTAATTTCTGAATAGCTACGTCATGCACTACCTGGTCGTAGGCCCTTTGCATAAAAGATGAATAGATATTACAAAATACTTTCAACCCCTGGGTAGCCATACCTGCACTCAATGTTACGGCATGCTGTTCGGTAATGCCCACATCAAATGCACGGTTAGGCATTTTATCCATCATATATTTTAAAGAAGATCCACTGGGCATAGCAGGTGTAATACCAAAAATCTTATCGTTTTTTTCCGCCAGTTCAATAATGGTGTGTCCAAATACATCCTGGTATTTAGGAGGCTGTGGTATATCGAATTTTTTCTTGTAAATCTCGCCGGTAATTTTATCAAACAGGCCGGGTGCATGCCATTTGGTTTGATCTTTTTCTGCCAATGAATATCCCTTGCCTTTTACTGTAACAATATGTAACAATTTAGGGCCGGGTATATTTTTTAAATCCTGTATGGTATCTACCAGCTTGGTTATATTATGCCCGTCTATAGGACCAAAATAACGCAGGTTGAGTGCTTCAAATAAATTACTGCTCCTGCTTACAAAGCCTTTAACGCTGTGTTCCAGCTTACTGGCCATTTCACGGGAGAACGTTTTACCAATGGGTAATTTGCCCAATGCTTTCCAGATATCATCTTTTAATTTATTGTATGTCTGCGAGGTAGTAATATCTGTCAGGTATTCTTTCAGGGCACCCACATTCGGGTCTATGCTCATGCAGTTATCGTTGAGTATAATAAGCATGTCCGCATCTGCCACACCCGCATGGTTCATCCCTTCAAAAGCCAGCCCGGCCGTCATGGCGCCATCGCCAATAATAGCCACCGCCTTACGGTCTTCTTTTTTGTATTTGGAAGCCATTGCCATACCCAGGGCCGCAGAAATAGAGGTGGAAGAATGGCCAACGCCAAAGGTGTCATATTCGCTTTCGCTTCTTTTGGGAAAACCGCTTAACCCATTGTATTTCCTGTTGGTATAAAAGTTGTCGCGGCGGCCGGTTAGTATTTTGTGGCCATATGCCTGGTGACCTACATCCCAAACCAGCTGATCATAAGGTGTATTGTAAATATAATGCAGTGCTACACTCAGTTCAACCACCCCAAGGCTGGCGCCGAAATGGCCTCCGTATACACTTACCACGTCAATAATATACTGGCGTAATTCGTTGCAAACCAGGTGCAATTGGTCCTTGCTGATTTTTTTAAGATCGGCAGGGGAATTTATTGTCTTCAACAACGGTCCGGGTATTATTTCCATAGTGAAAATATGAATGATCAAAGATACACAACCCTGCCGTTTATAACGCAAAAATACAACTACTGGTATTTTAAAGGTGGCTATAAGTCATTGAGGGGTTAATAACAGCCGGCAGGCCCCTATTTACTTATTTAACCATTCATACAATTACCTATATTAGAGGCAGCGTTTAATAATAGCTTTGCTTATGAGCGTTTTAAAAAGGATTCCAACTTATTGGCTTTTCCAGTTATTTGGCTGGAGTATGTTTATCCTGATAAATGTATTCTTCGCTTATACATTTGACCAGTTTGACTTAAAATTTGTTTACCGGTTACTGGTTTACCTGGGTCTTGGTATAACGCTTTCCCATATAATGAGGCTGGTAATTAAGCAGTCAGATATTTTAACAAAGCCTCTTGAAAACCAGGTGCTGGGTTTCATTTTTATTACTTTCATTTTTTCCTTCGCCATCGGCATATCAGAATTTTTTTTACTGAAATATTTCGGCCTGATGCGGAAAATTGATACCGAAGGCAAACCAGTACAGTTTCCAAAAGTCATATTGACCAGTTCGTTCTATTCATTTATATACCTGTTTATGTGGAACTGTATTTACTACATTTACCACTATATTCAAAAAAGCAGGCACCAGCAGGTAGATACTTTAAAACTGGAAGCACTTGTAAAAGAGCTGGAACTTAAAACCATCAAATCTCATATTAACCCACATTTTATTTTTAATGCTTTAAACAGCATACGTGCTTTGATTGATGAGAATCCTTTGCGCGCAAGGGGTGCCATTACAGAATTGAGCAATATACTGCGCAGCAGTATGCAGGCAGATAAACTTGAAACAGTACCATTTGAAAGAGAACTGAATATTGTAAAAGATTACCTGGCGCTGGAATACATGCGGTTTGAAGACAGGTTGAAAATTGAATATGAAATAGACGAAGACACATTGGATCAGCCGGTACCGCCTATGATGCTGCAGACATTGGTGGAAAATGCCATCAAACATGGCATCAGCAAACAACTGAGTGGTGGTACAGTAAAAATAATTTCCGATTTCAGGTATAACCATCATGAACTGGTGGTACAAAACACCGGCCATTTAAACGGTTCTTACAACGCAGATGGTTTTGGTTTAACCAGCACACAAAACAGGCTTCAGCTTTTATTTGGAGAAAAAGCAAATTTTACTATAAAAGAAATCAATGGCAATACGGTGGAAGCAAAAGTAATTTTACCGGTTGCTGCCGTTGCATAAATTACATCTATTATGATCAGAGCTATTATTATTGACGACGAACGCCTGGCGAGAAATGAACTGAGAAAATTGCTGATAGATTTTCCGGAAATAGAAGTAGTAGCAGAAGGCGCCAATGCCAATGAAGGATTGGAGAAAATTGAAACCATTAATCCCGACCTGGTTTTTCTTGATATACAAATGCCGGGTAAAACAGGGTTTGATATGCTGGCAGAACTTGATAAGGCACCCCATGTAATTTTTACAACCGCCTATGATGAACATGCGTTGAAAGCATTCGAAGTAAATGCACTTGATTACCTGCTGAAACCGGTAGAACCAAGACGCCTTGCGGATGCTATTCAGAAATTACATATACAGGAAGAAAAAGAACAATCTGTTTCGGGCGACATTAACATAAACCGTGAAATGCTGCACGAAGATGACCAGGTGTTTGTAAAAGATGGCGAACGCTGCTGGTTCGTAAAACTAAATGAAATACGTTTGTTTGAAAGTGTGGGTAATTATGCCAAAGTATTTTTCGGCCCTAATAAACCACTGATCCTTAAATCACTGAATGCGCTGGAAGAAAGATTAGATGAAAAAACTTTTTTCAGGGCTAACCGCAAGCACATTGTCAATCTGCGTTTAATTGATAAAATAGAACCTTACTTTAATGGCGGCCTGCTGCTGGAAATGAAAGGCGGTGAAAAAATTGAAGTCAGCCGCAGGCAAACAGTCAAGTTTAAAGAAATGATGAGCTTGTAAAAAAATGTGATAAATATGGAAATGAGAAATTATAAATTATAACCGGACCTTGGCAAGTCCCCCGTTGGGGAATTAGGGGCCAAACATCATAATCAAAAACAATACATGAAAAAAATAATGGTAACAGGGTTATTGACAACAATAACCTTTTTTTCTTTTGCGCAGGATATAAATGATATCATTAACGCAAAAGAAGTGGAACGCATAGAAAAAACGCTGTCATCAAATGATATGCAGGGCAGGAATGCATTTACACCTGCTATAGATAAAGCCGCTGATTTTATTGCCGCTGAATTTAAAAGCATTGGATTGCAAACCTGGAACAACAGTGCCGGTTACCGCCAGGAGTTTACCATGGTTACACCAAAATTTACCAGCGCAAATGCCGTTTTGGACGGCGCCACGGCAGACAGGAAAAATGTTATCGTTATTACCACCCAGCCTGATATAAAAATAAACGAGCAATCTGGTTTTGAAAAAGTAAACATAAAAGCGGGCGCTAATCTTTTCCAGGAAGCTTATAAATATGTTGGAACAGGTAAAAATTACCTGGTACTGGTAGACACCAGCTTCTCAAAAAATTTCCTCCGTTTAACCGGCTTTAAAAGAAATCTTTTTAAATCCACCACCAGCACAATATTCATTCTAACGGTGACGGACCCTTTAAAATATGAGGTGGAAGCATCGCATGAAATTACTGAAACAAAACTGGCCAATGTAGTGGGTGTATTACCCGGCAAAACAAAGACAGCAGAATATGTTGTTTTCTCAGGTCATTATGACCATCTTGGTATTGGCAAGCCTGAAAATGGTGATTCAATTTATAATGGCGCCAATGATGATGCTGCCGGAACAACAGCAGTGATTATGCTGGCAAAATATTTTAAAGGCCTTGGAAACAATGAAAGAACACTGGTGTTTGCTGCTTTTACCGCTGAGGAAGAAGGTGGATTTGGATCCCAGTATTTTTCAAAACAATTTGATGCTGCTAAAGTAATGGCCATGTTTAATATTGAAATGATTGGCACTGAAAGTAAATGGGGTAAAAACTCTGCCTATATTACTGGTTATGAAAAAACCGATATGGGAAAAATCTTAGAAAAGAACCTGGAAGGCACGCAATTCAAATTCTATCCTGATCCTTATACAACAGAACAATTGTTTTACCGCAGTGATAATGCAACGCTGGCCCGCCTGGGCGTACCGGCTCACACCATATCAACTTCTAAAATGGATAATGAACCCAATTATCATAAAGCGAGTGATGAAATACAAACATTAGACATGGATAATATGGCTATGATCATCAAAGCCATTGCTAAAAGTTCAGGAACCATTGTAAGTGGAAAAGATGCTCCCACAAGAGTTAATACAGCAGATTTAAGATAATTCCCGGCAGAACAGAATTTTAACAAAATCATTTCCTGAAAATGCATGTATAAGGGGGGAATTTATTCCCCCACTTTACATGCGTATCGCGTTTCATTGCTGCTTTCTCCCCTACTGGCTTTTTTGCATGAAGTTTGTCCATTGATACTAAACTTTTTATTATGGAGAAGATGCAAAAGCTAGAAATGATGGACAAGATATTACGTGAGCTGGACGATGTTAAAAGCAGCCAGACGTCCGTACTAAAAAAAATCACGCAAATTGAAGCTGAGAATATCAATCTCGGCGTACAAATGCTTGATCAGTCTTTACCTGATGTGCACGAAAGTGTTGATAAAGGAATAGGAGACATTAATTCCCTGCTGGAAAAATTCCAGTTACACCGTGATAAATTTGCAAAAGACAATAAACTTGAAGCAGGTGATACGGTGTCTGTTAATTAAATTTTATAGCAAATTTTTAGAAGGCCGGGTGATATTGCCCGGCTTTTTTGTGGATGCTGATCTCTGCAGTGACTGTCTCCGGCTGCAGCAATATTTTTCTCACCAGATCTGCATGATGCCAGCGGATAAGATGATCTGCACCGGGAATTAAAATAAATGTGGCATTCTTACCTGCCAGCACTTTTCTTGCAAAATCAAGGTTTACGGGATTAACAATTTTATCTGCATCTCCCTGCACTGCGGTTACGGGCACCGTTAGCCTGCTCCATAGGGGCAACAGTTTCCGTAATTCGCTTTCATGGGTATATTTTTCATTGGTAGCAGTTCTGAAAAATCTTGGCAATAACCATTTTAACGGACCATGATGAACATATTTATTAAACCACCAGAATTTCTCATGGTCCGGATCAATAGCAGCAGCCAGCAGCAATACATGATAAAATTCACCCGGATGGTCTATGGCAATTTTTGCAGCAATGGGGCCGCCATAGGAACTCCCCATAATAATTCCTTTTTTATGAGAGCGGTTGAGCCGCATGGCTTCATGAATGACTGTAGCCTGGACATCAATACTGGTTACTGCTTTGCGCCTGCCTTTAAATGTTGATTTATCATAACCCGGACGGTCAACTGAAATGACATGGAAACGGGTTATTATTAAGGAGTCATCCAGCAGGTTCCTGCTTCCGTACCATGCGCCGGGTGCTCCGTGTACAATAAGTAAAGGTGGTAAAGTATCCGCTCCCGCAGTGGCGCAAAATAATTTTACAGAATCATTCTGAATAGTAAAGTAAGTTGGCTTAACGGCCTTGTCTTTGTAATAGGTTCTTAGCTGTTTATTTGTTTGTACAAAACGCCGGAAACAACCGGTGCAGGAAATAGAGATGATGAGAATCAGGAAGAGATGTCTGATGCCTGATATTTTGATGTCTGATGTGTTTAACCCGACGTTCATGAGTATTCAATAACTGTCTTCCCTTCTATATCCCTTTTTCAATTAGAACATTTCTGTTAATTAAAAGTTCTTAAAATTGGAGAAATCATACATCAAAACATCAGACATTACAGCGATGATACAGGGATACCATGTATCGCTGCACTCATTTCTTTAATGAGGGAAATATCTTTTTCAATTGCATTGCCAATTACCAGCACATCGGCACCAGCTTTACAATTTCGGTAGGCTTTTTCAGGATCAGTGATGCCGCCCCCAACAATTAATGGTATTTCAATGCTCTGGGAAACTTTTTCAATCATGCTTTCAGATACAGGTCTTTTAGCGCCGCTGCCGGCATCCATATAAATAACTTTCATACCCAGCATTTCGCCGGCCATGGCGGTGCACATAGCAATTTCATTTTTATCTGCCGGAACCGGGGCCGCATTGCTGATGTACGAGACAGTAGTAGGGGCACCACCGTCAATAACCATATAACCGGTAGAAATGATTTCTAATCCGCTTTGCTTTACTGCTGCAGCTGAAATTACATGCTGGCCAATCAGCAGTTCAGGATTACGGCCCGATATAAGCGATAAATAAAGCAACCCGTCTGCATGTACTGAAATTTGTGAAGGGCTGCCGGGAAAAAGTATTGCGGGGATAGTACAATGCTGTTTTATACGCTGCACCACCTTATCCAGGTGATTGGAGATTACAAGACTGCCGCCTACAAATAAATAATCTGCTTTTGCATCTGTTGCCAGCCTGCAGAGCTGATCTATTTTTTCCTCATCTACCTTATCGGGGTCAATAAGTACAGCAAAGGACTTTTGTCCCTTGGCTTTCTTTTCCAGTAATTGCTGATACAAACGAGTCTTCATCAGGCTATTGTTCCTTGTATTGCAAAAATGCAAAAACTTTTCCAAAAGGGCTTAACTTTTAAAGCTTTGTACTTTTAAAGGGTTTTTCCCGGCCTTAGCTACGTATTTATTACAGGAGCCATGCATAATCCCCCGCAAAATAACATTTCTTACCTGTTACGGATAAATATAGCCGAAGGTTTGGCTACTTGTTCTTTGACCTGTGGAGACAGAACGTAAGCAGTATTTTCCGGCAATCCCAGATACTGTATATCCCCTCAAGGTTTCTTATTGTGCCAAAATAGATTACTGCTTACTGTTAGTAAATGTGCCGCCTTAAATTACAGAAAAACCCAGTTTGACAATACTATCGAAACTTTTTATGACAGCATCCCAAAAATGTCAATATAGCAAATAATTCTAATTAGACCTTTTCCCGCTTAATTCCAAATGTATTTTGGTGTTTTTCTATCATTTATATGTGCAAAAATCAAGAGAATCAGTGCCAGCGTGGGTTACCAAATTGTTACCTGCTTTTTTCCACAGGCTGTTAATATTTATGGCCCGGGAATGTGAAATGCAAAAGATATTTTCGTTTTCCTCATTTTTTTACTAACCCGGAAATTAAACGCTCCATGACAAATAATAAAAAGAAACCCGCAAACGGCCTTTCCTTCAGCCGCCGTTTCACAAAAGATACAGTACCTGTATTCGACCAGTTTGAGTACGACTACCGTACTTCTGTTATCCGCAATCCCAGCGGTGAAGTGGTATTTGAAATGAATAATGTGGAAGTACCCAAACAGTGGAGCCAGATTGCAACGGACATTCTTGCACAAAAATATTTTCGTAAAGCGGGTGTACCGCAGCCCGATGGTTCACTGGGCCGCGAAACTTCCGCCAAACAGGTTGCACACCGTATGGCAAATTGCTGGAAGGTATGGGGCGAGCGTTATAATTATTTTGCTTCTGAACAGGATGCGGCTGTTTTTTACGATGAGATGGTATACAGCATTTTAAACCAGGCCTGTGTTCCAAACAGTCCGCAATGGTTTAATACGGGTTTATATGAGAGCTATGGTATCAAAGGAAAGCCACAGGGGCATTATTTTGTGGATGCGGTTGATGGGGAATTAAAAAAATCAACATCAGCCTATGAGCGCCCGCAACCACATGCCTGCTTTATATTGAGCGTAACAGATGACCTGGTAAACGATGGTGGTATTATGGACCTGTGGGTAAGGGAAGCAAGGATTTTTAAATATGGCAGTGGTGTTGGAACCAATTATTCCAATATCCGCGGAGAAGGAGAAAAATTAAGTGGGGGTGGTACTTCATCTGGTTTAATGAGTTTTTTGAAAATTGGTGATCGTGCAGCCGGCGCTATTAAAAGCGGTGGTACTACCCGTCGTGCAGCTAAAATGGTTTGCCTGGATTTGGATCACCCGGAAATACTTGATTTTATTGACTGGAAAGTAGAAGAAGAAAAGAAAGTAAGTGCACTGATTGACGCCGGTTATGCCAGTGATTATGAAGGCGAAGCTTATAAAACAGTTAGCGGACAAAACTCAAATAATTCCGTACGCATTCCGAATTCTTTTTTCGACAAGCTGGAAAAAAATGAAGACTGGGAACTAAAAGCAAGAACAGACGGAAGGGTAATGAAGAAAATTCCGGCACGTGAACTCTGGAATAAAATTGCGTATGCTGCATGGCGTTGTGCAGACCCCGGCGCACAGTATGATACTACCATCAATGAGTGGCATACCTGTCCCGAAGGCGGGCCTATAAGGGCTTCCAATCCATGCAGTGAATATATGTTTCTTGATAATACTGCCTGTAACCTGGCTTCTGTAAACCTCCGGCAGTTTTTTGACCAGGATAAAAATATTTTTGATGTAGAAGGTTTCCAGGACACCTGCCGCCTGTGGACAGTTGTACTTGAAATATCAGTATTAATGGCGCAGTTTCCTTCAAAAGAAGTAGCCCAGCTTTCTTACGATTACAGAACACTTGGTTTAGGATATGCCAACCTCGGTTCTATGCTGATGGTAAGCGGTATACCTTATGATAGTGAAGAAGCCCGTGGTATTGCTGGCGCCATTACCGCTATTATGACCGGTATTGCGTACAAAACATCTGCTGAACTGGCTTCTATACTGGGGCCGTTTGCCAAATACGAAGAAAACAAAGCACATATGCTGCGTGTAATGCGCAACCACCGCCTGGCAGCTTATGATGCAGACGAATATGAAAACCTGAGCCTTAAACCACAGGGTATAAAAGCAAAATACTGCCCGGATAATTTGCTGAAAGCTGCTACCAAAGCGTGGGATGATGCGGTGCAGTTGGGCGAAAAACACGGGTACCGGAATGCACAGGTTACTGTGATTGCACCTACCGGCACCATCGGTCTTGTAATGGATTGCGATACTACTGGTGTTGAACCTGATTTTGCTTTGGTGAAATTTAAAAAACTAAGTGGTGGCGGTTATTTCAAAATCATTAACCAGTCCGTACCACAGGCGCTGAAAAACCTGCAGTATGATGAGAAACAGGTTGACACCATTATCAGGTATGCAGTAGGATCGGGTAATTTCGCAGGCGCTCCTCACATCAATCACCAAACGCTGAGTGAAAAAGGTTTTCTGTCAGATGAAATTAAAAAATTAGATGCTGCTGCAATAGCTGCTTTTGAAATAGGATTTGCATTTAACGTATATACTTTGGGAGAAGCCTGCCTGCAGAGACTTGGTTTTAAAGCAGAGCAGTATTTCAATTTTGAGTGGAACCTGCTGGAAGCGCTTGGTTTTACAGATGAGCAGATAGAAGCCGCCAATGACTATGTGTGTGGTACCGGAACAGTTGAAGGTGCTCCTTATCTTAAAAATGAACACCTGCCTGTTTTTGACTGTGCCAACAAATGCGGAAAGAAAGGCGTGCGTTATATTCACGCTTACGGTCATATACGTATGATGGGTGCCGCACAACCCTTTCTCAGCGGTGCTATTTCAAAAACCATTAACCTGCCCAATGAGGCAAATGCAGAAGAAATTGCAGATTGTTATTTATTGAGCTGGCAGCTGGGCCTTAAAGCAAATGCGCTTTACCGTGATGGTTCTAAAATGAGCCAGCCATTAAGCAACAAGTCAGATAAAAAGAAAAAAGGGCAGGATACCACTGAAAAAGAAACAGCAGTACAGGAAGAAATGCAGGGCGCTTCCAATATTGTTGATATGAGTAAGTTAACGGTAGAAGAATTGCTGGAAGAAGTACAGAAACGTGTACAATCTTCTCCTGATACAAAATTAAAGCGTCAGCTGGCCATGATTGTGGAGAGAAGGACCTTACCGGCAAAACGCCGTGGCTTTACACAAAAGGCCAAAATTAATGGCCAGGCCCTGTTCCTGCGCACCGGGGAATACAATGATGGTACAGTAGGTGAAATTTTTATTGATATGGCAAAAGAAGGCGCTACCATGCGCAGTATGCTGAACTGTTTTGCCATTTCTATTTCTATTGGTTTGCAATACGGTGTGCCACTGGAAGAATTTGTTGAGAAATTTGTGTTCACGCGTTTTGAACCATCTGGCATGGTAGATCATCCGAATATTAAAACAACCACTTCCATTGTTGATTTTATCTTCCGTGCATTGGCCTATGAATATTTAGGCAGAACAGATTTAGTGCATGTACTGGATAAACCTGAGTTAATGAATACCGGTACGGATGACTGGGATGAGATACCAACTTCACTGGAATATGATAAAAAAACCACGCCCGAGTTGAGTGATGTACGCATTGTAGCATCTGTGGCCGGCAAAAGCACAGAGCCGCAACCCGGCAAGGGAAGCAGTACCAAATCTGCCAATGCGTCCAGAATGGATGGCAATGGCCTGGGTGCTGTAAATGCGGCAGCCAAGAGTATGCAGAGCGATGCACCCGCCTGCAATACCTGCGGACACATTACCATACGCAGCGGCACCTGCTACAAATGTCTGAATTGTGGTAATAGCATGGGTTGCTCATAATTGAATAACATGGACGGTTATTATAAATTTAGATTCGCACATAAAAATGTGCGGATCTTTTTTTTGCATTATATTTTTGAGCTACGGTTACGCGCCCATTGTGTATCTCAATAAAAAGAGCCTCCTGTATGGAAGCTCTCTTAAACAATATTGCCTGAATTATTATGGTTTAAATTTTAATGTGCCGAATTGATCCCTGCCCTTGTCTTCTGTATAAATATAAATCTGATCGGTTTTACCGGGCACGAAAATTTCGCATTCAGAAGGCGGCAAAAAATTCCGGTCTCTTTCCTGTATTGGTGCGAAACAGTAATTTTCATTTTCAAAAATTACTGAGCGTTTTATGCTGCCATTGGCCAGGCTAACCTGGTTGCTTACAAAATTAGAACCGTGAATGCCTTTCACAGATTTTAAATCAGACGGCTCATAGTCATCCTTTTCATAACGGGCCATATTCTTAGGATGATCATCGCATAAAATATAGAGGCTTTTTTCTGTGGGCACGGCAATATATTGCTTAAATACATGCGCATAAGGCATCGTCATTTCATTTCTCAGTGGCACATTCTTTATCCATTCAAACTGTCCATTGGCATTTAATTTGGCTATTATAACGTCCATGTATTCATATTTGTATTCTGTGTAACCGGTGCTTGTTGTAGTACTGGATCTTGTTATTACTTCTTTGTTATATTGCTCGCCCACATAATAAACTGCATCACCTATTGGCAAAATATAATCAAGCTTGTATTTAAAATATCTTGAACGCTTGTTGTTCGACTCAAGTGCTTTCAGCATTTTATCATCAAAAAAATACATAGTTTTAGCTGACACCGCATTGGCGCCCAGGTTTACTTTATAACTGAAAAATCCCACTTTAACCAAATCCCGGCCCCGGCGTTCAATAACGTCTTTAACATAACCTGCTACTACCAATTCATTGTCTCCGTTTTTCAAAAATCTTATATCGCCTACGGCGTATTTATCATCAAATTTTAGTTCCAGTATTTTAGGTTCTTTATCTTCTGTAGTCAGGGTAGCGAGGTATAATTGATATTCCCTGTTGTTTTTAGTAGAATTGTCTGTTTCCGCTGTATAGCAATAGTAAATATTGTCTTTGTCATCAAAATCTAATCCTATAAACTCAACAGCCTTTTGGCGTGAAGCCCCATAATACGCGCCCCAATCAAAATAATCATGATTGGAAAATCTTTGTTTGACAGTTTTGATCCATAATTTATTAAGACCTGTTTTACCATCGAGCGCAATGAAATCTGTAAAATAATCTGCGTCTTTGCTGGCCTTGTGTGCAGTTTTGATCATAAATTTTGTTTTGGAGGGATTCTGATAAATATCAAAATCAACAAATTCGTAATGGTCAGTGTTAACACTGGTAATGGGTACCAGCTTATCGGTTACCTGACCTGCAGAAGACACCATCTGGTAATACAAAGTCATTTTATCTCCTGCCTTGTCGTATTTGCGCCTGAAAATATATACATTACCCTGCGCATACAATACATCTTCAATCCGGGCTTTTGCATCATCATCATCAAGGATTACCTCTTTTGAAAAAACCGGTTGCATTTTTTTGTTGTCATATTTTTCTACAACATAGGAGGTTCCCCTGCCCCTTGTTCTTATACGGAAACAATAAAAACTGTTATCATCACCTCCCAGCATACGGTTCACTTTAACATCACGGTCGTTATCAAGTTCCGGGCCAGCTGTGTATTGGACCTGCGCTGTTGCAAATGCAGAAGTCAGTAATGCAAAACCTGCGATTAGAAATAATTTCATACAATAAGATGGGTTAGGTAAGATGGGTTTAAATTAATATCAAACAATATCCTGAAAAGGCAAATGAAACAATATATATTTCATAAAGAAAACAGGTAACGTTTTTATTTAGTTTTAATTGTGCAATATTGCGGAAACAATGAGTTAATATTAAAAAAAACGTATACTATATGCTGCACTTATCCGTTATTGCTACCTAAACCAGCCTTACAATGAAAACACTCATCACTATTTTAATTGTACTGATAGCATTTTCTTCCTGTAGCCGTGCGCTTACACCAGGCGAAGCCGCTAACCATCACTATAAAAGGTGCAGGGACATCAGGTAAGCCCGATTTTATTACAACCAAATTTTATATACCCGGCAGTTAGTTAAACTGCCGGTTTTTCTATTTACACCGCCGCATTGTGGTAAACCAGGAAGGATAACAAATTGCATATACCGGTTGAAAACCTGGAATGGCTCCATAAACTTTGTATACATGATTATACAATAGCGGGGTTAAAAAGATAGTGCATCACCGGATTTTATATACAGCCTTTCGGGGAAAATAAATAACAAAATTGCTTTGCAGTTATTAGCTTTATAGCTTCAAATCAATCTCCTGCTATGACAATACATTTCGGTTATGACAAAAAGCAGGTACTGCAGGCGCTGCGTTATCATTTTCTTTCGAGGCCCGAAATAAAAATTCTTTTAATACTGGTAAATGTATTTGCTATTATTTCCGCTATTTTATTTGCCTTTAAAAAAATACAGGGTCTGTCTTTCGTTATTTTTTCTTTGCTATGGTTTTCATTGATGCTGATTATATGGAGAATTTTGCCTGCCGTTATTTACAAAAGAGAAGCTACTTTCCAGGATAATTTTTCTATCAGGTTTGAAGAAGAAGGTGTAGAATTATCAAACCAGCGTGGTTCGAGGGCATGGCCCTGGACGGCGTTCAGCAGTTTTTTAGAAAGTCCGTATTTTTTTCATCTTTATTTTGATACACGGTCCTTTTTCCTGGTGCCCAAAGAAGCATTCACAGATGTTGCACAGTTACAGGCTGTAAGGCAATTAATTAAAGAAAAAACCAGCCGGTAATCTAAGGTTTTACCTTTATCACAAGGAATAGCCAATATGACTTACACGTCCATTTTTTAGGCTTAAAAAGCTTATCTTGCATCCGTCTGAGCTTATTAAAATCAGCAGGCAATATCAGGGCAGTATTTTTCGTATTAATACAGATTGGGTCCGCACATTGCCTCCACAGATAAATTAATCTAACGGGTAAAATCCATTTAAAAAATGCCTAAAGTAACCTTCAACAATAAAAGCAAAGTTTTCTACAACGCGCTTAAACTTAACGTAGACCAATATTTTCAAACAAATAATATCAGGCCAACCGGTAACTGGAAATTATACAGTAAAACACTTTTGCTGGTGCCGTCGGCTATTGGTCTTTATATTTTATTACTGGCAGTGCATATGCCCGCTGTTTTATCACTATCACTTTGCGCCATACTTGGTTTTATACTGGCAAGCATTGGCTTTAATGTAATGCATGATGCATGTCATGGAAGTTACTCAAGCAAAAAATGGCTGAATGATCTCATGGGACTTAGTTTAAATGCGCTGGGTGGTAATGCTTTTATCTGGAAATTTAAACACAACATAGTGCACCATACCTATACCAATGTAGATGGTGTGGATGATGATATTGCAAAAAGTCCGCTGATGCGTCATTGTCCCTCTCAGAAATGGGTACCTGCTCACCGGTTCCAGCATATTTATGTAGTTCTTGTGTATGCTATTTCATCTGTTGCCTGGGTTGCCATTATGGATTTCAATAAATATTTTCAGCAAAAAGTATTTACAACACCACTGCAAAAGATGAGTCTTAAGGAGCATATTATTTTTTGGGGAAGTAAAGTGTTGTATGGTATTTTTTATGTAGCCATTCCTGTTCATTTTGTAGGATGGGGACCGTGGGCACTTGGTTTCGGCCTTATGGAGCTTATGATGGGTTTAACACTGGCACTTGTTTTTCAGCTGGCACATGTGGTTGAAAATGTAGAATTTGAAGCTGCTGCAGGTATGGATCATAAAACAATAGAAAATGAATGGGCCATTCACCAGATAAAAACAACTGCCAACTTTGCACCAAAAAATAAATTTGTTAACTGGTATGTAGGTGGTTTAAACTACCAGGTAGAGCATCATTTGTTCCCGCGTATCAGCCATGTACATTATCCTGCCATCAGTGGTATCGTGAAAAAAACCTGTGAGGATTTCAATCTGCCATATAACAGCTTTTCTACTTTTACCGGCTCACTGGCGTCACATTTCAGAATGATGTACCAACTGGGCAGAAAGCCATCGGCTATGCAGGCAGCATAGGTTTTTAAAATTCCCAAGTGGGGATTTTGCAAACTCCCGGATAAATCTTCACAGCCTTTTTCAGTGGCTGCTGTCAATCAAAATATCTTTCTAATAAAATGCCCCGGTACACACCGGGGCATTTTATTTAGAAGCAACCTAACCAGGTTCTGAATCATTATTACCGTGGTTTATACTTTGCCGACTCAAATATTTTCTTTGCATCTGATTGTAATATTTGCTGTACACTAAGACCAGTATTATTATCTGCAAATTTTTGTACAATCTGCCAGCCTATCCATTGCCCGATATTACCCGGAGACGAATCTGGCATACCATCAGTTTTAGGTGCTTCTCCTATAAAGTTCTGAATGATGGTTGGTTCCGTTGTATAAACATCATTGTTCTGTATAATGAAATTCCATATCAGTCCTTCATTCTTTTTGCACCAGTCCAACTGTGCCTGGGTAAAACCTGTCTTTAAACTATCCGCTGCTTCCGGCAAGAATTTATCAACCAGCCACCATTGTTTTCCTTTTTCTATTATCTGTTCAACCAGTGTTTGTCCCTGCGGTTTTTCGGGGTAAATATCAAGTGCAATATTCTGAAAACAATTAATGGGTATATATTGTGGTTCAAACCGGCGGCTGATGTATTGCGGAAATTTATCGATTGCCTCTAACGTATTGTAAGCGCTGAAGTTTTTACCCAGGTACATTTGCAGTCCGATTGCCATTGCATCTTTGGTAAGCGCCACTGAAGGGTCGCCAATAAGCCCCACATAGGTAACCACCCTGGGAACTTTATAACCCGGGTAATAATGTTTTACATATTGAAACCCTTTTTTCAATTGTCCATCCAGGTTACCCAGATCGGAGAATTTTTGCTGTACAGAATCATACAAGGGCCTGCTGTTGCTGATATAAGCTTTTAGAATAACCGGCAAACCGTGCACGGTATCGGTGCTTCCGCCGATTACTATATTTTGTATAAAGTCAGTAAAAAAATAAGGGTATTTTTTTTGTACTTCTGTCAGACTTTGCACAATATGGTTGGTATCTGCGCTAAAAAAATCTTTGTCGAACCGCCCAATCGGCACCTCTACTTTAATACCAGAGACATCTGGTGCATGATTACTGCCGCAACTGCTCAATATAATAAGCGCTAATATGGTTATAATCCCTTTATTCATAGCTGTAAAACGATGCCGGGTGAAGAATGTTGTAAATGTAATTGTAAAATCAGAAAGCCAATACTGATTGTGGGATTAAGGGGTTTTAAGATTTACTCCGCGAGCAACACCAAAAGAAATCCAAAAATTTAAAAATGTCCAAATCAGCGATTCCCGCATCAGACATCTTCTTTTTGTAAATTTGCCGTATGAAAATAGCATTGGCCCAGCAAAATTACCACATTGGAAATTTTGAAAACAACGTACAAAAAATCATCAGCGCTATAGACGAAGCAAAAAAGCAGGGTGCCGATCTCATTATGTTTACCGAAATGTGTGTGTGTGGTTATCCACCGCGCGATTTTGTGGAATTTAATGATTTCATGAATAAATGTTATGCAGCAATTGATACTATAAAAGAGCACGCAGATACCATTGCGGTAATAGTGGGATGCCCGCAAAGAAATACAAAACCGCAGGGCAAAGATTTATTCAACGCCGCCTGGTTCCTATATGAAAAACAGGTAAAAGCAACCGTACAAAAAACCTGCCTCCCTACTTACGATGTGTTTGATGAATACCGTTATTTTGAGCCGGCTTACGAATGGCAGGTGATCTCATTTAAAGGGAAAAAAATAGCCCTTACTATTTGCGAAGATATCTGGAACCTCGGTGATAACCCGCTGTACAGGATTTGCCCTATGGACGAATTAATTAAACAGCAACCGGATCTGATGATCAATATTTCTGCTTCTCCTTTTGATTATGACCATGACGATGACAGAAAAGAAGTTATCCGTGTGAATGTAATGAAATATGGCCTGCCCATGTTTTATTGCAATACAGTTGGTTCCCAAACCGAAATTGTCTTTGATGGCGGCAGCCTTGTAATGGATGCCAGCGGCAATATTCTGAAAGAAATGAAATATTTTGAAGAAGATTTTGCAGTAGTGACGTTACCGGAAAGATCATTGACAAAAGAGGAAGAAGTAATTGTAAGACCGCTTACAACTACCAGCCAGTTTGATAAAGATATGCGGGTTTCAAAAATCAGTAATCCTGATGCGATTGTTGAATACCTGACTGCAGAAAAAAACATAGCAGAAATACACCATGCACTTATACTGGGTATCAGGGATTATTTCAGTAAAATGGGTTTTACAAAAGCTATTTTGGGCAGCAGTGGTGGCATAGACAGTGCCGTGGTGCTTGCTCTTGCCTGTGAGGCACTGGGTCCGCAAAATGTAAGGGCCGTTCTCATGCCCTCGCAATATTCTACTGATCATTCCGTAAGTGATGCAGAACAGCTAAGCAAGAATCTTGGCAACCCTTATGACATTGTGCCTATAAAAAATATTTACACTGCTTTTACAGATGAACTGAAACCTATTTTTAAAGATTTACCTTTTAGTGTGGCAGAAGAAAATATACAAAGCCGCAGCAGGGGCAACCTGCTGATGGCCATTGCCAATAAATTTGGATATATATTACTGAATACTTCCAACAAAAGTGAACTGGCAACCGGTTATGGAACGCTGTACGGAGATATGGCCGGTGGTTTAAGTGTAGTGGGCGATGTATACAAAATACAGGTGTATGCGCTTGCAAGGTTTTTAAACAGGGATAAAGAAATCATCCCTTGTAATATTATTACCAAAGCACCTTCTGCAGAATTGCGGCCCAACCAGAAAGACAGTGACAGCCTCCCTGAATATGATATACTTGACAAGGTATTGTACCAGTACATTGAACGGAGGCAGGGACCCAATGAAATTATTGCCATGGGCATAGACGAAGCGCTGGTAAGGCGTATCCTGAAACTGGTGAACACCAATGAATACAAACGCAACCAGTTTTGCCCTATAATACGGGTAAGCTGCAAAGCGTTTGGTGTGGGAAGAAGAATGCCGATAGTGGGTAAGTATCTTTCATGATCACCGTCTGACGTCACCGTCTGACGTCACCGTCTGATGTCACCGTCTGATGTCACCGTCTGACGTCACCGTCTGACGGATTTTTTTAGGGATTGTCAGACGAGGACGTCAGACAAGTTGCAAAAAAAATGAAGCCACCCGCTAAGAATAGCAGGCGGCTGTTGGTTGTTTATGAAATCAAAAGTTGGATTAGTGTTTTAAGGTAGCTACCAGGTGACTGCCTGTTGAGCTGTCATCATACGCAACAACAAGGTTTGTATCATTCATTGAAATAATAGTTGCATCACTGTTGGTAAAACTGAATGTTCCGCTTAATATGGTTTCAGTGCTTTTAAAAACCCATGTATAAGCCACAGTTTGCGGATCTGTTCCAACGCATTTAGCAGTAGCTTCATCCATTGTGCCGGTACCATCTGTTTTAAAAGTATAGGTATTATCAAATTTGCAGGCTGGTAGTAGAGAAGTTACATCGTTTTCTGCTGTACCATCTTTATTTGCATCCAAACCCACAGTTTGTAATTTCCAGGCAGTTTGTGTAAGTAATGTTGTTTTTGATTTTGGCGTCACCGGTGGTGTAGTCGTATCGCTCTTTTTACAGGAGGCTGCAGAGATAAGAATAAAACTAAAAGTCAGTATTTTTAGTACCGCTGGTTTCATGGGTGGATTTTTTAATTCTTTCTATAAACTGATTGGGTCAGGGTTTTATTGTATTGGCCCGGTGGTTTTCGCTTAACAAAATTTTATATAAAGGATTATATTGGCAAAGGAATTGCAAGCTGGTTGTTCGTATTTTTACCAGCAATTGCAGTCATTTCACTGATAATAAGTTAAAAGGGCAAAAAAGGCACTTTAGTAGTAATACGACGCAGCAAAAGCAAATAATTTTTAATTATACATTTTATGCTTCAAACCGCAGAAGACATCAGGCAATTAAATGAAAAAATACAGTACCAGGCAGTTTTTACAGACCGGCTCAGGGATGAGGTGGGAAGAATTATTGTAGGGCAACAATATATGCTTGACAGGCTGCTGATAGGATTGCTCAGCAACGGACATGTACTGCTGGAAGGTGTGCCGGGGCTGGCAAAAACACTGGCCATTAAATCGCTGGCACAGGCCATACACGCAAAGTTTAGCCGTATACAGTTTACACCTGATTTACTGCCGGCGGATGTAACAGGGACCATGATTTACCAGCAACAAAAGAACGAGTTCGTGGTACGTAAGGGGCCTATTTTTACCAATTTTCTACTGGCCGATGAAATAAACCGTGCCCCTGCTAAAGTGCAAAGTGCTTTACTGGAAGCCATGCAGGAGCGGCAGGTAACCATTGGCGATACTACCTATAAACTGGAAGATCCCTTTCTTGTACTGGCTACGCAGAATCCGTTAGAGCAGGAAGGTACTTATGCTTTACCGGAAGCACAGGCCGACAGGTTTATAATGAAAGTAGTGGTAGACTACCCATCTAAAAGTGAAGAACAACTTATCATCCGGCAAAATGTGCAGGGCGTAAAACCACCGGAAGTAACACAGGTGGTTTCTGTACAGGAAATTTTACAGGCAAAAGAACTGGTAAGAAGTATCTATATGGATGAAAAAGTGGAAAATTATATCCTTGATATTGTATTTGCTACCCGTTTTCCCGATAGATACAATTTGCAAAAATTAAAACCACTGATTGCTTATGGCGGTTCACCACGTGCAAGTATTAACCTGGCGCTGGCTGCCAAGGCAAATGCCTTTCTTAATAAACGCGGTTATGTAATACCGGAAGATGTACGTGCCATTTCAAAAGACGTGTTGCGCCATCGTATTGGTTTAACTTATGAGGCAGAAGCGGAAAGTGTAAATGTTGAGAACGTAATTGATGATATTTTAAAAGTTATCAGCGTACCGTAATTGCTGATCCTGGACTTTGAGATATTGGGATTTGTTTCTACGGAAACCCCGGAGTTAATACAGGATCACGCTAACCGCCGGCCAACAAGATGATTGAAAAAAGAATAATAAAAAAATGATAAGGAACACAAATCACCAAATCCAGCAATCACAAAATCAGAAATTTTCTTGCTAACCACCGCCGAAATATTAAAGAAGGTAAAGGAACTGGAGATAAAGAGTAAGAAGATTACCCAGCATCTCTTTACCGGGGAATACCATTCCGCTTTCAAAGGGCGGGGTATGAGTTTCCGCGAGGTGAGAGAATATTACCCCGGTGATGATGTAAGGTTTATCGACTGGAATGTAAGTGCCCGGTTTTCTACGCCTTTTACAAAACTTTTTGAAGAGGAGCGTGAATTAACCGTCATGCTGCTGGTAGATGTAAGCGCCAGTTCTTTGTTTGGTACGGTGCATGCCCGTAAGAAGGACCTGGTAACAGAAATAGGTGCCGTACTTACTTTTTCAGCCATCAGCAATAATGATAAAGTGGGTGTTATTTTTTTCAGCGATAAGGTAGAGAAATACATTCCACCCAAAAAAGGAAAACAGCATGCGTTGTATATTGTGCGTGAGCTACTGACAGCAGAGCCAAAAAGAAAAGGCACCAATCTCGGAGATGCATTGCGCTTTTTCAGTAATTCCACCAGGCAAAAAAGTATTTCATTTGTACTGAGTGATTTTTTAGATGACAGCTTTACAGATTCACTGAAAGTTGCCGGTAAAAAACATGATGTCATTGGCATTAAGGTATATGATAAAATGGATGTGCAATTACCCGATGCCGGCCTTTTACAGGTAAGTGATTCTGAAACAGGCAAAACCCAATGGATTGACAGCAGTGATTACTGGGTAAGGCAACAATATGAAAAACGTTTTTTTGAACATACAGAATGGTGTAAAACCCTTTTTTTAAAGAGCGGCAGTGATTTATTACATGTACGTACCGACGAAGATTATGTAAAAATTCTGCAGAAATTTTTTATCGGACGTCATAAATGAACCAGTAGCAGCGCTATTTTTTGAATGAGCAGAATAACCCCACATATCATTGCAATTTTTGTTTTTCTTTTTTCTTACTCCTTTTGTTTTTCGCAAACAGGCGTTTCGGTTAAGGCATCCATTAACAGGGATAAGATAATCATAGGCGAACCCGTAGAACTAAAACTGGAAGCAAGGGTGCCGCTTGATACAGATGCAAAATGGTTCCCGGTAGATTCAATTGCTCATTTTGAATTTATAGACAAAGGAAAGATTGATACAGCCATTACTTCAGATACCAGGACCTACCGTCAAACCATTATAGTTACCAGTTTTGATTCGGGCCGCTGGGCACTCCCCTCTTTTCCCCTGGCCATTGGCAATAAAGAGTATCTCACAGATTCATTGCCCGTATCAGTGGCTTATTCCAACTTTGATCCCAAACAGGATTACCACGACATAAAAGATATTATTGAAGTTGAAAATACTACTCTCCGTTATGTAAACTGGATGGTGCTCGCATTGGCAATTGTGTCATTATTGGGAGTCATTTATTTCCTGCGCAAAAAGGTGAGCAAAACACAGGCAGCAGTTATAAAGAAACCCGTTTCAAAATTGTCCCCCCTTCAGGAAGCCATGCAGGCATTGGAAGATTTACATCAGCGCGGGTATGCTGAACAGGCGGGCACAAAAGTTTTTCATACAGAATTGAATGATATTTTAAGAACTTATCTCTATCGTAAAACAAATATTGCTACCATGGAAAAAACCAGTGGTGAATTAATGCTGCAGTTAAAACAGTTTAATTTGCCGGCAGGTGATTTTACCATGTTGGCGCAGTCACTGAGAATGAATGATGCGGTTAAGTTTGCAAAATACCAGCCTGGCGCGCAGGAGAATGAACAGGCGCTGGAAACAATTAAAAAATCTGTGCAGCAACTGGATACAATTATTTCATAACCTACAATTCAATTATACCCGCTTTGGCGTTTGACTATTTAAAAAATATAACTTTTGGGCAGCCGTGGATGCTGCTGTTGTTTGCGTTATTGCCGTTGCTTGCCTGGTGGAATTTTACCCGGCAGTCGCACAGGCAGGCCAGTGTGCTGATTTCTTCTGTCTCAAAAGTTCGGGGCTTGCGATCATGGAAAACAACCTTGCGCCACCTGCCTTTTATTTGCAGGTTATTATGTATAAGCTGTATTATACTTGCATTGGCACGCCCGCAAACCAGGAATGATGAAGAGATGGTAAGTGGTGAAGGGGTAGATATTGTGCTGGCCATAGATGTAAGCGGCAGTATGCTGGCACAGGATTTTACACCTAACCGCATGGAAGCAGCTAAGGAAGTTGCGGCGAATTTTGTTGCCAACCGGCCCACAGACAGAATTGCGGTTGTTATTTTTTCCGGCGAAAGTTTTACACTTTGTCCTTTGACTACAGATCAGCAGGTATTAAAAACACAGATTTATAATATTCAAAGCGGACTGCTGGAAGACGGCACTGCTATTGGTTCCGGGCTGGCCACCAGCGTAGACAGGCTGCGTTCTTCCAGGTCAAAAAGCAAGGTGGTCATTCTTTTAACTGATGGAGAAAATAATGGCGGGCAGATACCGCCTCTTACTGCCAAAGAACTTGCAAAAGCTACTGGTGTTAAAGTATATACCATTGGTGTGGGTACAGAAGGCTATGCGCAAACCCCCATGCAAACACAAACAGGCGCCGTGGTAATGCAGCGGGAGAAAGTAAACATCGATGAAAAATTACTGACCCAGATTGCTGATGAAACGGGTGGCAAATACTTTCGGGCAAAGGACAATGAAAGCCTTAAAAATATTTATTCCGAAATTGATAAACTGGAGAAATCGAGAATAGAAGTCACTGCTTTGAAACGTTATTCAGAAAAGTTCTTTCCTTTTGCCATTGCGGCACTGGCATTTTTACTTACAGAACTGGTATTCAGGTTTACGTTGTTTAAAAAATTCCCCTAGAAATTTCACGCAGCGGGCGCAAAGAATGGTTTCACGCAGCGGGCACGAAGGAGTGGCGGACACTAAGTCTTTGCCTGCACCATTTTTGATCGCTTCTTATATATTCGCATTTGCGCTGCCCCGCTGTGTACACTGCGTGAAACCTGCAACGTGAAACCCACGACCTGAAACCAACCGCATTACCTTAATTTAGCTGCTCAATGAAAGCCTTAGTCTATAAATCAACCGGCAGCTGGTATGTAACCAAAACTGCAGATGGACATATTTTTAATGCACGCATCAAAGGCATATTTAAAATTGATGACAGCATTACATCTACCAATCCTATTGCGGTGGGCGATGAAGTGGAAATGGAGATGGAAAATGAACTGGAGAGTACCGCAACCATTACGCGTATTTATGAACGGCGTAACTATATAAACCGGCAGTCTCCCTCGCATAAAATGCAGCACCATATAGTTGCATCCAATCTCAGCCAGTCTTTATTGTTTGCTACGTTAAAGGAGCCACGCACTTCACAGGGATTTATTGATCGCTTTCTCATTACTTCAGAAGCTTACCATGTGCCTGCCATTATTGTTTTTAATAAAACAGATGTTTATAAAAAGAAAGAGCAGGATAAACTACTTGCTTTACAGAATATGTATGAAGGTATTGGCTACAAAGTAGTGGCCATGAGTGTAAAAGAAAATACAGGTGTTGATGAAGTAAAGCAATTACTGAAAGACAGGGTTACCCTGATGAGCGGACATTCAGGTGTTGGCAAATCATCTTTTATCAATGCGATTTTTCCTGAAATGGTGCTGCGTACACAGGAAGTAAGTGGCTGGAGCGGCAAAGGCCTGCATACAACCACTTTTGCAGAAATGTTTGATTTGCCATTTGGCGGAAAAATTATTGATACACCGGGCATACGTGAATTTGGCCTTGTGAATATAGAAAAACAAGAACTTTCTCATTATTTTCCGGAGATGCGCCCGCTGATAAATGATTGCCAGTTTAATAATTGTTTACATACCAATGAACCGGGTTGTGCGGTTAAACAGGCAGTAGCCGATGGTACCATAACTGAAGATCGTTATGTGAGTTATTATAATATTCTTGAATCTATTGAAAAGAAAAGTTATTTATAATAAACAGGTATTCTTTGCATCTTTACGTGAAACAAAAAAACCGCCCACTAAAGATGGGCGGCTTGCAATGAGAAACTAAGAGTACGGATTAAAGAAAGGGTTTATGACAAATATTTTTTGGCTGTATTGATCATCAGTTTTGTTTCTAAAAATTGGGCTACTTCCACTACAGCGTCATTATCACGGCGCGGAGCTTCCCTGAATTTATGCGGATAAATAGAAATGCCTGTGTAAATGTTGTAGTGAAGCGTTAAGGTGTGGCCTTTGTAATTAAAGTCCCATACCAGCGAATCAAAATCATCAAGCTTGCTTAAAAATTGAATCTCAAGATCATCGCTTAATATGTTTGCAACTTCGTAAAAACGTTTAAGACCGCAATCGTCATCAATTACCGCTTCGGTACAACCGAAGTCAGTTCGTAGGGTAAGGCTCATATGTACGGATTTTAGGTATATAAATAGTCCCGGTTATTACTGAGACAATTTGCTCTATGCTTTAAACCTTTTCGCCTTCGGAATTTTTTCTCCTGTAAGCACCCGCTCTGCACCTGCATTTTTACCATTTGCAGGACACCCGTATTTTGGGCCAAATACCTTATTCCAGACACTGCAGGAACTCATGGTACAGATAATGGTTAACAAAAAGATGGTGTTAGTAAATGAACGGGTTTTCATATGAGGTGCTTCATTTTCTTAACAACGGGATAAACTTATAAATATTATCCTGACAATACAAGCAAACGGCCACTGTTTCGATGAACGGACTTATTTAGCCGCTGATTGCGGAAAAAGTTGGTAAGTTTAAGGGGATGTGCTTAAAAAGTCAGGCACCTGGTTAGCATCCCACTTGCCATTTCTTTAACCCTGTTTCTCTTCTTCTTTTACTACCTGGCCTTTAAACCAACCGGCATAGCGTATATAATTATTTGCAATACGATCAATCTCTCCGCTCACAAGTTCAGCAGATATTTCCTTTACTTTTTTAGCAGGTACACCGGCATAAATACTTCCTGCTTCACATATGGTGCCTTCCAGTACTACTGCACCTGCTGCTATAATGGTGTTACTATTTACTACAACATTATCCATTACAATAGAACCCATTCCTATCAATACATTATCGTGCAGTGTGCAACCATGTACAATTGCATTATGGCCAATAGAAACATTATTACCTATTATTGCTTTTGTTTTCTCAAAGGTGGCATGTATAATGGCGCCGTCCTGTACGTTTACTTTATTACCCAGCCGTATACTGTTTACATCGCCACGTACAACAGCGTTGAACCATATACTGCAGTCATGACCGGTTTCTACATCGCCCACTACCGTAGCATTGGGTGCAATAAAATTATCATTGCCAAATTTTGGATAAACGCCATTTACATGCATTATTACGGCCATAAAATATAGTTTAATTTGTTAATTCAGCAGGCATACAAAATGAATCAGTGGTTGCTGTAATACATACACCAACCAGTTTCACCTGGTTCAAACTCCTGCAAATATCAAAATTCTTTGTGGCTTTGCCGCCGCTTTGCGTTCTTTGCCTGAAATATTTCTGCTTTCATGAATCAGCGTGCACTTTTTTTACAGCATATAGCCCAAACATCCCCGGAACCTCTTGCACTGGAGATTACAAAAGCGGAAGGTTGTTTTTTATATGATGCAAATGGAAAAATATACCTTGATCTGATTGGTGGCATCAGTGTATGTAATGCGGGGCATTGTCATCCTGCGGTAATTGCAGCTATTAAAGACCAGGCAGATAAATACCTGCATGTACTGGTATATGGCGAGTTTATACAATCGCCCCAGGTACAATATGCAAAAATGCTGGCAGATAATTTACCAGCTTCCCTTAATGCAGTTTTCTTTACCAATTCCGGCGCAGAAGCAACCGAGGGTGCTATGAAACTTGCCAAGCGCGTAACCGGCCGTTCGCAGATAATTGCTTTTAAAAACGCCTATCATGGATCTACCCAGGGAGCTTTAAGTATAATGGGAGATGAATATTGGAGAAATGCATTCCGGCCATTGTTGCCGGATATATTGCACCCTGACTACAATGCAATGGAATCACTTGATTTCATTGGCCATAAAACAGCCTGCGTTATTGCAGAAACTGTGCAGGCTGAAAGTGGTGTTATCGCCCCATCAAAAGACTGGTTACAATTGCTCAGAAAAAAATGCGATGATACTGGTGCGTTATTAATACTTGATGAAATACAGGCAGGCTTTGGCAGAACAGGATCAACCTGGGCATTTGAACAATTTAATATTGTACCCGATGTTTTGTTATTGGGTAAAGCGCTGGGAGGTGGAATGCCCCTGGGTGCTTTTATTGCAGACAGGCAATTGATGCAGTCCTTTACAAACAACCCGGTACTGGGCCACATAACTACTTTTGGCGGGCACCCCGTAAGTTGTGCCGCTGGCCTGGCAGGATTTAAAGCAATTATGGATGAGGGCTATATACGGGAAGTAAAACAAAAAGAACAGCTCTTTAAAAAATTACTGGTACATCCAAAAATAAAAGCAGTGCGTTCAGCTGGTTTATGGATCGGGTTGGTTTTTGACAGTTTTGAAATCAATAAAAGAATAATTGATAACTGCATGCAGAATGGCCTTCTTACGGATTGGTTTTTATTTGCCCCGCATTGTTTGCGTATTGCTCCGCCATTAACTATTTCAGAAAAACAAATTGAAGATGCGTGCAGGATAATTTTAGCAGCATGCAACGAATAATTGCTGATTTTGAGATGTATGGAATTTGGAATTTCTGCTGCGCTGAGATCTTGCATAAATCTCAAAATCAGCAACCCGGAATTGAGCTATACCGACATAATTTCTTTTTCTTTTGAAGCAAGTGTTTTTTCAATAGTAGAAATATATTTGTCCGTGGCATTTTGAATTTCTTTTTCTGCGTCTTTACCGGCATCTTCACTTAAACCATCTTTCTGTAATTTCTTAATGCCTTCAATAGCCTCCCTGCGTATACTGCGGACGGCTACCTTGGACTGCTCTCCTTCGCCATTGGCTCTTTTCACCAATTCTTTTCTTCGTTCTTCGGTCAGGGGTGGCATAAACAAACGGATATTCATCCCATCATTTTGTGGTGTAATACCAATATTTGAAGCCATGATAGCTTTTTCCATAGGTTGCAGCATATTTTTTTCCCATGGCTGAATAGAAAGTGTCCTGGCATCAAGAACAGAAATATTGCCCACCTGGCTTATTGGAGTAGGATTGCCATAATAATCAACCACTATACCATCCAGCATATTTGGGTTTGCCTTACCAGCCCTTACTTTTACCAGTTCTGATTCCAGGTGGCCTATGGCTTTTTTCATAGCATCTTCTGTACCGGCTAAAATTTTTTCTAAGGTATCTGACATAATAATAATGTATTAAACGGTTGCAAATTTAATAAACCTTCGTGTAAATGCTGGCTGTTATTGCTGTAAATAGTTTGTTATAAAAGCTGCGTATAACCCTTTTACGTACATAAGATTTCAATATTTTAAAAGTAATCCTGTTGTAAAGATCGTGTAGCATCTGTGGATTAACCAGGATGGCCGGTTCATTTCTGCTCGTACACCGCGTCTTTTGTGATTGATACAATTTTTGAAGATCCCTGTATACTATTTACAGGGTTTTCCACAAACAGGGCCTTGTTGCGGCGGCGGCTGTAATACAGCATGCCAATAACAGAAAAAAAGATGGTGAAAATACCAAGTATCAGCCATGTACAATCTATTGAACGAAGCATATATACAAGAATAATAAAAATAAGATTAACACCTACAAGTGTAATGGTAATAGTGCGGTGAGACAATCCCATATCTAATAAAATATGGTGAATATGATTGCGATCAGGGCTAAAAGGAGAACGGCGGTGGCCAATACGTATACCAAATACCCTCAGCGTATCAAGCAATGGAATCATTAGTATTGAAAAACCCACAGCCGGTGAAGCAGATACAGGTATCTTAACATCGGGCAGGTTAGCTACATTAATGAACTTGATTACAAGGATGGCATTAATAATCCCCAGCAGCAGCGATCCTGTATCGCCCATAAATATTTTTGCTGGTTGAAAATTAAAAATAAGAAAAGCTACCAGGCTGCCAGCAGTAGCAAATGATAAAATTGCATACGGCTGCATATTTACTTTATAAAAATAAATACCGAATACAATTGCTGCCATTAAAGCAAGGCTGCCGGCAAGACCATCTACCCCGTCTATCAGATTAAATGAATTAATAATTACAATTATAGTAAGGTAAGTAAAGATGAGGCTGAACAAAGGAGGCAGTTGTTCAATACCTAAAAAACCATGCATACTTTGTATTTGTATATTGCCTTTATAAATGATAAGAAAGGCAGCACCCACCTGGCCTATAAATTTTTTAATTGGCGTAATATCAAGTATATCATCTTTAAGTCCAAGAAAAAAGATGACAAAAAAAGCCGCAAAAAAATATTGAAAATCCGGCGCTTCACTGAAGTTGACAATGGTTAGCGCGGCCATTATAAATCCTGCAAAAATACCCAGGCCACCGAGTGATGGAACGGGTGTGTTGTGTATTTTCCGCGCATCAGGCACATCATACAGCTTTTTACTTTTTGCAACAAAAATGATAACAGGTATCGACAAATAAGTAATCGTAAAAGCTATCGATATACAAAGTAAAATATCAAACATTAAAAAGGATTAGGTGTTCTGAATAAGATATGATAAGTTAACCTGACCGCCAACCACAATTTAATCTTGTTCCGGCGTGCAAGATACCGCATCTTTTGGAAATCCAATAGTTCCGGATCAACCATTTAAACAAGGCATAACCTGCCCGGTTAACCTCCAGAAAAGTTTGAGGCAATTTCAATTTTCTTTTTAAATTTCAGTTAGCTTTGCCGCCATTCAAGAAATTATTATTTTATGGCCGAACTAAAAGACATTGCCACCCAGATACGCAGAGATATCGTTCGTATGGTTCATGGTGCAGCCAGCGGGCATCCAGGGGGATCTTTGGGCTGTGCTGACTATTTTACAGCCTTGTATTTTAAGGTGTTGAAACACAACCCGCAGTTTAATATGAATGCCACAAATGAAGATGTTTTCTTCTTGTCGAATGGCCATATTTCCCCGGTTTTTTATGCTACACTTGCCCGCTCCGGCTATTTTGATATAAAAGAACTCGCAACTTTCCGCAAGTTAAACAGCCGTTTGCAAGGGCATCCTGCCACCCATGAACATTTACCCGGCATCCGGGTAGCTTCCGGCTCATTGGGTCAGGGTATGAGTGTTGCCATTGGCGCCGCACTTACAAAAAAACTCAACAATGAAAAAAATGTGATTTTTTCTCTTCATGGAGACGGGGAACTGGATGAAGGCCAGAACTGGGAAGCTATTATGTTTGCAGCACACCATAAAATAGATAACCTTATTTCTACTGTAGACTGGAATGGCCAGCAAATAGACGGCACCACAGCGCATGTAATGAACCTTGGTAACCTTGATATAAAATTTGCCGCTTTTGGCTGGGAAGTAATTCACCTGGAAAACGGCAATGATATAAATGCGGTACTGGAAACGCTTGAAAAAGCAAAAACATTTGTTGGCAAAGGAAAACCCATTGTTATTCTGATGAAAACTGTAATGGGTAGCGGGGTAGATTTTATGGAAGGCCATCACGAATGGCATGGTGTGGCGCCGAATGACGATCAGCTGGCAAAAGCTTTGGCACAACTACCGGAAACCCTGGGAGATTATTAAAAAAGATATGTTTTATAGTTATAAAAAGACCCCGTTTTCGACGGGGTTTTTTTATGATATAAATGGTAATAAACTTTCATCTGCAAATCCGGTATGGTGTACTTTCTATGTACGGGGGGTTCACCCATCCCCGCTGGCATATATAGCGGCCTTTCAGGCCTTACGAAACCGGCACTGTGCCGTCTCCACAACTCTATACTCACCCTTAATTCTCAACTCCCCATGCTCAACTCTTGAGTGCTATCGCCTGCATAGCGGCTTTGCGCGAAGGAAACCAGGAAGCAATTAATGCAATAAGAACAACGGTAATAAAAACAAGTATTACATCTGCCGGCAAAAACTTTACCGGGTAATGGTCTATCAAAAAGGTACTCCCCTGTAATTTAATCAGCTTGAATTTTACCTGCAACCAGCCAATAATAAAAGCAAGCAATACCCCGCCTGCTCCACCGATAACCGCCAGCAATAATCCTTCACTTAAAAATATTTTTTGCACCTGGCCATTACTGCTGCCCATCGCCTTTAGTATTTGTATGTCCTTCTGTTTTTCCAGCACCAGCATGGTTAAAGCACCAATCATAGTAAAAGCAGCTACTACAAGTATAAAAGAAAGCAACACAAAGATGAACCATTTTTCATTCCGCATCGTTGTGTAGAGGCTCCGGTTCTGTTCATACATGGTTTCTACCCTGTAATTTTTACCCAGCAATTGCTCCAATCCTTTTTTTATTTGCGCTGCCTGTTCTTTATCGCTGATAGCAATTTCCACGGCGCCATATTCATTTGGTTGCAACCCCAGCATACGCTTTACAAAACCAATATTGGTAATAGCATAATTATTATCGAAATCCTGTTGTATAGCAAAGGCGCCGGAAGCCGCAATATTATCTGCACCCAATGACTGCAGTGGATCTGCATATTCTATCTTGTTCATTCCCTTACGTGGCAGATAAACAGTGAGTGGCAGAATAGAACGGTCGCTTTCTATACCCAGCGCATTCTCAACGCCGACGCCCAGCACCACAGCGGGCTTGTCAGCATCACCCAATAAAAATTTCCCTCTTATCATCCGGCCTGATACATTGGTAACCTTCTGATAGTTTTCATCAACGCCCTTAACTAAAACCAGCGCCGGGTAATCACCGTTCTGCAACAATGCTTTTTCCTCTACTGTCATTGATACAGCACTTACACCCGGCCAGGTTGCTATCTTTTGCTTCAGCTCATCTGTTAATTGTAAAATTTTTCCCGAAACAGGCGACACTTTCAGATCTGTATAAAAATCTGCGTACAATGATTTCACCAAATCCTCAAAACCATTAAATATGCTCAGTAAAATAATCAGCGCCGCAGTACCTGTACCCATTGCCAAAACACTTATCCATGCAATAATATTAATTGCATTGGTAGATTTTTTTGCATTAAAGTATCGCCAGGCAAAGAGAAAGTTCATATTGAAGCTTTTAGCTATAGCTGTCAGCTATTAGCTTAAGTAGATTTTTTGAGGATAATACATTTTATATAATGATGAAAACAGCATGAGCACCACTCAGGTATTAAGAAAAATATTTTCATCGCAACAGGAACAAACTAACAGCTAACAGCTTTCTTACTCTTCTTTTTTCTCTTCATTAATTTTTTTAAACAACTCCTCCATTTTAAAAACATTGTCAAGCGTATCATCCGTAAAATACCTGATTTCAGGAATGCGGCGCAACTGGTGCTTTACACGCGTAACAATTTCTTTTTTAATCTCCCAGGCCCTGTCATCAATTTTTTTCATGGCCACTTCTATATCCTTTACCTGGAAAAAACTCAGGTATACCCTGGCTTCCAGCAAATCAGGCGTTATTTTCACAGATGAAACAGACACCATGCCCCCATTCATCATGCTTAATCCCAGGCGCTGAAAAATATCAGTGATGTATTCATGTAATAACCCGGCTACTTGTTTTTGACGTTTCTTTTCTTCCATATTTCAAATCTATGGCTGCAAATTTACGGCTTATTTACGGCCTTAAACAGCAAATTCCTGCCGCAGCTTATTTTTAACATCCACAGAGAAGTAAACCCTTCCCCACTATAGAAAACCCTTCGTACTTTCAGTGCCAGAACAAATTTATACCATGAAAAAGTGCTTACTGCTTTCGGCAGCATTGTATATGCTTATTACCGTACAAGCGCAAAAAAAAGTAATCAGTTACGAACAGGCTTTTAAAGCAGTTGCTACCAATATTTTACAGGCAACGCCTACTGCCGGTAAATGGATTGACAACAATCATTATACGGAAACGAAAAAAGATGAAACAGACGGACAGGTGAAAACTTTTTCGGTAGACGCAAAGACCGGTAAGACTACCGTTTATACGGCGCCTGCCGAAGAAAAAAACAGCAGCGGTTTGCCAATGATATACGATGCCATCAATGTAACGGCTTCGCCAGACAATAAATGGGTGGCTTACACAAAAAAGGATCATAACCTGTATACTATGGAACTGGCATCAAAAAAAGAAATAAAACTGACAGCAGATGGCACTGAAACCATTTTAAACGGGTATGCATCCTGGGTATACTATGAGGAAATTTTTGGAAGGGCCAGTCGTTACCGTGCTTTTTGGTGGAGCACTGACAGCAGGCATATTTCATATATGCGTTTTGATGAATCGCAGGTGCCGGTATTTCCTATTTACTGGGCCAACGGGCAACATGGCTATTTAGAAAATCAGCGCTACCCAAAAGCAGGTGATAGAAACCCGGAAGTAAAAATCGGAATAATAAACATTGGTGACAATAAGACCGTATGGGCTGACTTTAATGCAGCGGATGATCAATATTTTGGCATGCCTTATTGGGCACCCAATGGCCAGTTTTGGGTGCAATGGATGAATCGCGGGCAGGACCAGTTGATCATTTACAATATTAACCTGGTCAATGGCAGTAAAACACAGGTGTATGATGAAAAACAAACAACCTGGATTGATCTGGATGACAATGACAGGGTGCAGTTTTTAGAAAGCGGCAAGGGTTTTATTTTAAAAAGTGATAAAACAGGGTGGCGGCATTTATACCTGTATGATATGACTGGCAACTTGCTGAATGCTATAACGCAGGGCGATTACACGACCGGTGAAATTTTTAAGATTGATGAAAAAGCAAAGTTGATTTATTTTTCTGCACGCAAAGAAAATACTGCCCGCTGGGATCTGTACACCGCATCACTTGATGGCAAAAAAATAAGCCGTCTTTCCACCGGCAAGTATTCATTTAAAGGAATGAATTTTTCTCCTGACGCAAATTATTTTATTACTACTTATTCAAATATCAGTACACCAGATATTACTGTGCTGATGGATACAAAAGGAAAAATAATACGCGAAACGGCCAATGCAAAAGGTCCTGAATTTGATAACTATGCGTTACCGGAAAAAAGACTGACCACCGTTAAATCTACCGATGGTTTGTTCGATTTACCGGTGCTTATTACTTACCCTGTTAATTTTGATCCCAATAAAAAATACCCGGTATTGGTAAGCATTTATGGCGGACCGAACGCAGGCACCGTGTATGATCAATGGCGTATGCAGCCTGCAGACTTGTGGTGGGCACAAGAGGGCCTGGTGCAGGTAGCATTTGACAACCGCAGCAGTGGACATTTTGGAAAGAAAGGTATGAACTACATACACCGCCAGCTGGGCAAATATGAAATAGAAGATTATATGGCCTGCGGGCGCTGGCTGAAACAACAGCCATGGGTAGCCGCAGATAAATTATGCATTACAGGCGGCAGTTTTGGCGGCTATATGACCTGCATGGCTTTAACCTATGGCGCAGATGTATTTGATTATGGCATTGCCAACTCATCTGTTACGGACTGGCAGTTATATGATTCTCATTATACAGAACGTTTTATGGATACACCACAGGAAAATCCGGAAGGATATAAAAACACTTCGGTGCTTACTTATGCAGGCAAATACAAGGGGTTGCTGAGAATTACCCATGGCACTACCGATGATAATGTACACATGCAAAATACCCTCCAGTTTATTAACCTGCTTGAAGATCAGAAAAAGCATTTTGAATTGATGATTTACCCCGGTGAGCGGCATGGTGTTACAGCAGCAAAAGGCGTATACAGCAGAACAGAATCCTATAGCTTCTATTATAGAAACCTGCTTGGTAAAGAAATGCCCGCTGAATTCTGGAAATAAAATACAGCGTTGTTTTAAGGCATTATTTATGCAGCTAAACAAATAAGGAAAGGTAATCGTTCTATCAATAAGTTCTTAATATACAATATGAAAAAAGTTTTAATAGCGCTGGATTATAACCCCAGTGCGCAAACAGTAGCAGAAACAGGTTTTACACTCGCAAAAGGCATGCAGGCAGAAGTTATTTTACTGCATGTAATGGCCGATCCCAGTTATTATGCTGCCTATGAATATTCGCCTATTATGGGTTTCAATAGTAATTTTATCAGTCCGCAAACATTGCCTCCTGATATAACTGAAGATTTAAAAAAAGGGGCGATGGAATTTCTTAACCGGTCTAAAGAACACCTGGGCGATGCAGCCATTCAAACATTTGTGCTGGAAGGTGATGCTGCCACTACTATTGTAAAAGCAGCCACTGATTTCAATGCAGATATTATTGTTCTTGGTTCTCATAGCCGCAGGGGCCTGGAAAAAATATTAATGGGAAGCGTAGCCGAAAAAGTACTGCATCACAGCAGCATTCCGCTATTTATTATTCCTACAAAAGGATAGTAAAGAGAATAAAAAAGGAAGGAGCTAGTTTTATAAACATAGCCTCTTCCTTTTTATACTGGCAAATAAATTATTTGTTCATCATTTGCTTGGCCTCTATGCTTAAAGTAGCATGAGGTACAGCGCGTAAACGGGCCTTATCTATCAGCTTACCGGTTACACGGCAAATGCCATAGGTTTTATTTTCTATACGCATCATGGCTTTTTCCAGGTGGTCGATAAAAGAAATCTGGCGACTGGCCATCTGGCTTAGCTGCTCACGTTCCATACTCATACCACCATCTTCCATGGTCATATAACGACCGTCATCATTATCGCCGCCCATTTCATCTTTACGGGTAATCAAGCCCTGTAAATATGTCAGCTCTTTTTTGGCTGCATCTAATTTCTTGGTGATGATTTCTCTGAATTCTGTTAATTCTGCGTCGCTGTATCTCATAGTTGGTCCGGAACTTTGTTCTGCAGGTTGATCTAATACTGATTTTGTAAACTCTGGTTGATATTTACGTACTGTTTTTGTTTTTATCTCTGGCATTACCACTTTTGCGGGCTTATCAGTAACTGCCTGTTTTTTAGGAACAGGCGGCGGTGTATTGGTAACCGGTTTAAAAGATGGCTTTGGCGGCACATAAGGTTTGGCCGGTAAAGCAGCAACAGGTTCCGGTTTCTTTACTTCAGTTTTCTTTACAGGCGTTGAATCTGCTTTTGGTCTAATCACAGATTTAGCCGTTGGCGGCGGTACAGATTTTTTTGTCACAGGTTTGGTTGCTGGCTTTGCCGCATGAGCAGCCTTTACAGGCGCTGTCTTAGCGACAGGCTTTACAGCTTTTTTAGGTACTGGAACTGGTTTGGGCGCTGGCTTTTTTGCCACAGGCTTTTTAGCAGCGGCTGGCTTTCCCGCCTTATGCGGAACAGGTTTAGCAGGGGATTTTTTTGCCGGTTTAGCTGCTTTTTTCTTAACTGCCATACTTGTTATACTTTTTTTGTGACAAACACTTTCAGCGGAATGTCGTTCACTTCAATTTCGGTGCCATTGCTGATTTCAGGCACAAATTCCAGCTTATCTGCCAGAATTTCGGCGCAAATATAGGTATTATACTTATTGACAGATGCAGCCAATTCTTTCTGCTGCGTTAATTGAACCAATATCCTGTCCGTTAGTTCATAACCATTGTCTTTGCGTATTTTTTGAATGCGGTTTACAATTTCCCTGGCATTGCCCTCTTCTACCAGTTCGGGGGTTACGGTTACGTCTAAAGCTACTGTCAGGCTGCCTTTGTTGGCCACCATCCACCCCGGGATATCCTCACTGGTTATGTCTGCATCAGTAACCTGTAATATTACGGGTTCGTTTTCAATCAGCAATGAATAAGAACCTTCTTTTTCTAATTTGCTGATATCCGCTTGTGTAAAATTTGACAGGGCGGCTGCCACAGCCTTCATTTTAGGTCCCAGCCGCTTGCCAAGCGCCACGTAATTGGGCTTTATTTTTTTACTGATAAAGCCATTGTCTTCCCCTTCAAGATAGGTAATCTCCTTTACGTTAACTTCTGTTTTGATAAGGTCTTCAATTTTTTCAAACTGCTGCTTCATGGCACCGTTTGATACCGGTACCAGTATTTTCTGTAAAGGCTGGCGCACCTTTATATTTATCTTTTTTCTTAGCGATAACACCAGCGATGAAGTATCCTGAGCCAGTTGCATCCTTTCTTCCAGGAACTGGTCAATAACAGCTTCGTTGGCTACCGGAAAATCTGTGTGGTGAACCGATTCAACGCGGAACCGGTTGGTAACTGCATTTAAATGCTTAAAAATAGCATCGCTGAAAAAGGGTGAAACGGGCGCCATTAAACGAAGTATGGTTTCAATGCATTCATATAAAGTCTGATAAGCCGATATTTTATCCTGCTCATACTCCCCTTTCCAGAAACGGCGGCGGCATAAACGCACATACCAGTTACTCAGGTGTGCATCTACAAAATCTTCAATCAGCCTGCCCGCAGCGGTAGGTTCATAATCATCAAAATTTTCAGTTACTTTTTTAATAAGCGTATTTAAAGAAGAAAGTATCCAGCGGTCAATTTCGGGCCTTTGCACAAGTGGTATATATGCTTCCTTAAAAGCAAACCCATCTACATTGGCATAGAGTGTAAAAAACTGGTAGGTATTATAAAGTGTACCAAAGAATTTGCGTTGAATTTCTTTTATTCCTTCCAGATCAAATTTCAAATTATCCCACGGCGATGCATTGGTGATAAGATACCAGCGGGTAGCATCTGCCCCAAACTGTTCTATGGTGGCAAAAGGATCTACAACATTTCCAAGGCGCTTGCTCATTTTATTGCCGCTCTTATCCAGCACCAGGCCGTTGGATACGCAGGTTTTGTAAGCAACACTGTCAAACAGCATCACACCCAGTGCATGAAGTGTATAAAACCAGCCACGGGTCTGATCTACACCTTCGGCAATAAAATCCGCCGGAAAGTTTTGCCTGAATGTTTCTTTGTTCTCAAAAGGAAAATGCCATTGTGCATATGGCATCGCACCGCTATCGAACCAAACATCAATGAGATCCGGAACGCGCTTCATGGGTTGGCCATTCTTGCTGACCAGCACAATCTCATCTACATAAGGTTTGTGCAAATCAAGGATACCATCGTGGAAATAATTTTTATTTGTATCCCCGCCTAAAATATCTGTTGCTTTTCTTATTTCTGCATTTAACTCTGCTACGCTGCCAATGCATTTTTCTTCACTGCCATCTGCCGTTTTCCAGATGGGCAATGGTGTACCCCAAAAACGGCTTCGGCTCAGGTTCCAGTCCACCATGTTTTCTAACCAGTTACCAAAACGGCCTTCGCCGGTTGATTTTGGTTTCCAGTTAATGGTTTTATTCAATTCTACCATCCTTTCTTTTACTGCTGTGGTTTTTATAAACCATGCATCCAGCGGATAATACAAAATTGGTTTATCGGTGCGCCAGCAATGCGGGTAATTGTGTTCGTATTTTTCAATTTTAAAGGCCCTGTTCTCTAATTTTAATTTTACACTGATGTCTACGTTTACATCAACGTAGTTGGGATCATCTTTATAATTCTTTACATAGCGATTACTGAATTCACCCAGGCCATCTACAAACTTCCCTTGTTTGTCAACCAATGTGAGTATACCGATATTATATTTTTTTCCAACTTTATAGTCATCCGCACCAAAAGCGGGTGCTGTATGAACAATGCCGGTACCATCTTCAGTAGTTACAAAACTATCCACCATCACGCGGAATGGTTTTGCACCCGGTGTTATCTCTTGTATTTTTTCAAGTGAGCTTGCATCATAAGGAAGCAACTGCTCATAAGTACAACCTTCAAGTTGTTTGCCTTTGAATTCAACCAATATTTTCCAGGGAATTATTTTATCACTTTCTTTATACCCGTCAAAATCTGCGTCCCTGCCTTCTTCCTTAAAATATTTTTGAAGCAATGTTTTTGCCAATACAACTTGTATCGGAAGATGTGTATAAGGATTAAATGTTTTTACCAGTACATATTCAATGTTGCTTCCAACTGTTAATCCAAGATTAGATGGCAGTGTCCATGGCGTAGTGGTCCAGGCCATGAAAAATACATC